>JAFRMD010000187.1 GCA_017430835.1 Methanosphaera sp. | reverse complement strand
GGGGGGGATTATTAGATGAGAATTCTATACAATTCCTTGTCCTTGCATTGCGTTTGCAACTTTTTCGAATCCTGCTATGTTTGCACCAGCAACGTAATCGTTACCTTGTTCGTATTTGTTACAGCTGTCTTCGATTTGTTTGAAGATATTTTTCATGATGTTTTCAAGTTTGTTGTCTACTTCTTCGAAAGTCCATGATAATCTTTCTGAGTTTTGGCTCATTTCAAGAGCGGATACTGCTACTCCACCTGCATTTGCTGCTTTTGCTGGACCGAAGAGTATTCCTTGGTCTTGTAAGTATTTTGTTGCTTCGAGGGTTGTTGGCATGTTTGCTCCTTCAACTAATGCTATGTAGTTGTTGGATACAATGTTTTTAGCGTCATCGATGTCTACTTCGTTTTGTGTTGCACATGGTAATGCTACGTCTGCTTCAACTGTCCATACACCTTTTCCTTCATGGTATTCTGCGGATGGTCTTTCTGCTGCGTAGTCACTCATTCTGAGTCTTCTTACTTCTTTAATGTCTTTGAGTAATGCTACGTCAATTCCTTCTGGGTCGTATACCCATCCGGTTGAGTCGGATGCTGTTACTACATTTGCACCTAATTGTTGCGCTTTTTCTATTGCATATGTTGCTACGTTTCCTGAACCAGATACGGTTACGGTTTTTCCTTCGAATGTTTCGTTGTTTGCTTTTAATATTTCTCTTGCGAAGTATAATAATCCGTATCCTGTTGCTTCTGTTCTTGCTAGTGATCCACCGAAGGTTAATCCTTTACCTGTTAATACTCCTTCGTATTGTTTGGTTAATCTTTTGTATTGTCCGTATAAGTAACCTACTTCACGACCACCTACACCGATATCTCCTGCAGGTACGTCTTGGTCTTGGCCGATGTGTCTGTATAGTTCGTTCATGAAACTTTGACAGAATGCCATTACTTCACGGTCTGATTTTCCTTTAGGGTCGAAGTTTGATCCTCCTTTACCTCCACCGATTGGAAGTCCTGTAAGGGAGTTTTTGAAGATTTGTTCAAATCCTAAGAATTTTATAATTCCGATGTTTACTGAAGGGTGGAATCTTAATCCTCCTTTGTAAGGACCGATTGCACTGTTGAATTGTACTCTGTAACCGGTGTTTACTTGTACTTGTCCTTCATCGTCTACCCATGGAACTCTAAATTTGATTTGTCTTTCTGGGTTTGCTAATCTTTCGAGTAATGCATCTCTTCGGTATTGTGCTTCGTTTGCATCTACTACTACTTCGATTGATTTGTATACTTCGTTTAATGTTTGGTGAAATTCTGGTTCACCTGGGTTTTCTTTTGTAATTTGTTCAATTACTTCATCAACATATGACATGTTATTTTTTTCTCCTTTTGTTGTAATTATTAAAATAATAGTAACTAGGAATACTATTTCCGTTCCTATTGCTTATATATATGGTTTTCATAGTATTTAAAATTATTTTTTCATTTCCTTCAAAAAAGGATATTGTTCAATATTTTAATGCTTAAATAAATTTTTTTTAATCATTTTTCTTTTTTTAATCATTTTTTATTATTTTGTTCATTGTTTCTATTTTTTATTATCTTTTTGGTTATCTATTTTTTAATAATAACTTATGTGATTATAACATTTAACTTATAAATTAGTAACTTATACTTTGATTCTTTCTAATTTATTATAACTAAAAACTTAGTTAATTATAAGTTATAAAAATAAAAAAATAAAATAAAGAAAACTATGAAAACATAGTATCCTGATTAATAAACTGCTTCTTACTTTCCTTGATAGCATAATCAATATCTTCCTCTTCAATAAAATCTTTAGAATCTGCAATAGCCTTATGAAGGGCAGTCTTTAAAATTTTTTCAGTAATGTCTCTACCAGAAAGACCCTTAGTTTTTTCAACAAAGGAATCCTCATTAAAAATACAGTCAAGAGGTAAGGTCTTCATATTCATCTCAAGAATTTCCCTTCTATCATTGCTATCAGGCAAAGTAAATTCAATCTCCTCCTCAAACCTGCTTCTAATAGCATAATCAAGTAATGAAGGATTATTGGTAGCACAAATTGTAATCACACTTTCATTATCTTCAATACCATCCATCTCCGTAAGAAGAGCATTAACAATCTCAGTCACATCACCACGTAGGGACTGATATTTTCTCTCAAGAGCAATTGCATCAATTTCATCAATGAAAATAACAGCAGGCTTCCTGCTTCTTGCCTGTCTATAAAGTTCATGAATCATCTTGGATCCATCGCCAACGTGATCACCAATAAGACTTGTGGCCTTAATCATTTGAAGATTAATATCTAACTCATTTGCCAACGCCTGAGCAAGCATGGTCTTACCAGTACCAGGCATACCATAAAAGAGAATATTCTTCGGAGCCCACCCATTAAAATGTTCAGGTTCTTCCAAATATTTCATGATAAGTTTAGATTTGTTTTTAGCCTGTGTTTGACCAATAACATCATCAATACGAATATCATTTTTAGATTTAATGGTATTTAAATCAATTTCATTAGACAAAACAAGTATGGACGTATTATTAGTAATTCTTGAATTATCTGGTCTGATGTCTATAACTTGAAAAGCAAAGTCAGGAATTAACTTTTGATCAAATATGTATTGATTCTTGTGAAGTCTGTAACCATTCCATTGTTCCTTTGCATATAATTCAAATAATTCTTTATTGGTCACTTCTATTACAGGTGTTTCAATGAAATTTGTTTCAACAGGATAACCTACAGGTTTTAACATAAGAATTTTTGCTTCAGGTATACTATCTGCAATTTTTTGTCGAATTTCTTGATTAGTCATGTATTTTTCTGATAAGTTTTTCATTAATTCACCCCTCTAATTTATATTTTCATAACAATATAGGATTCCTCATCTGTTCCCATATTAAATTCAATGTTTTCAACACCATTAAAAAGAACTTCAAAGACTTTCCATAATGTATCATCATCCGCAACAATCTTAATACCTTCAGGCGTTTCACTGATACTTGTTATATCTGGAAAATCATTTATTAAATCCATTTTAATTTTTTCAAAATTTTCATCTGACATAATAATCTACAATAATAATGTTTGTATTCTTGAACTGGCTATAGCACCTTGACCAGCAGAAACAACAATCTGTTTTACTACTCCAGTAACATCTCCGGTTGCATAAACACCATCTACATTGCTTTGCATATATTCATCAACATTTATGTAGCCCGCATCATTACATAAAACACCCAAGTCCTTGGCGAGTTGATTATTTGGATTGTTTCCAATAGCAACAAATATTCCACTAACTTTAAGGGAAGTTTCTTTGCCAGTACTATTATTTAAGAGCACTGCTTCTTCAACTCTTACTTCACCTTTGACTTCCTGAATAACGCTGTTCCAATAAATTTTTATATTTTTATTTTTAAGATCTTCCTGTAATTTTGCATCACATCTTAATTTGTCACGTCGATGTACAAGACTAACTTTAACTCCTATACGGTTTAAATATAAAGCTTCTGTAGCTGCACTGTTTCCTCCACCAATAACTAAAACTTCCTGATCAACAAAGAAATTCCCATCACAAACAGCACAGTAAGACACGCCACGACCTGTAAATTCTTCAATACCTTCAGCATCTAAAGTTTTATGAGTAGTTCCTGTTGCTAATATTATGTTCTTTGAACAAAATGAATCATTGCTTGTTTCAACATTAAATATGGAATCATCTTTTTTGATGCTTTTAACGTTAACAAATTCTTTAATCTCACAATAGGTCTTAGCCTGTTGTATTATATTTTTCATTAGTTCCGAACCGGATATTTTATCATAGCCAGGATAGTTTTCAACAAGAGGTGCAGTATTGGCAGTACCACCAAGAGGACTTTTATCTAAAACAAGTGCTTTTAATCCGGCACGACCTGCATAAATACCTGCTGTAAGACCTGAAGGACCTGCCCCAATAATTATAATATCATACATCAATATTCCTTCTTTATTCTATTTAATAATCACTATTATATTTTTAGAAAATAATTAAAATGTTTTTTGATTTAAAAATCAACACCTAATGTGGTTTGTTTTATTATGATTCTTCTTTTACTCATATATTAAGCATTATACCAAAAGGTATAATATCAATTAATTTAACATTAAGAAAACGGTGAAATTATGATTATTTTTTTAAATAAACCGTTACTGCTAATATTTTTTAATCAAAAGATACGTATAAATATTATTTTTACTAAAATATAATTACTTAATGATTATTGTTTTTAAAAAATTTTGAGGCATATTCGATGACAAAAAGTATTAGGTATTATTTTGGTAAAGGGGTTAGTAAAACACTTAGCGGAGTACTTAAGGTTTTACCAACTGGTGGAAAAAGTCTACCGGGATTATTCTTCATAAAACTTTCAGGATGGGATTCTGTAAAGGAATTAAGTGAAAACCAAGTGGAAAAAGGTTCAATATTAATCACGGGAACTAATGGAAAAACTACTACTACAACAATGATGATAGATTTATTTTCAATAGATTCAAAACTATCCTCCAGTGTAGGAAATAACACAGTTTTTGCATTAACAACATCATTGCTTGATAATCCTGGAGAAATTGGAGTATTTGAATATGGTATACGTGATATTAAACACGGATTGCCTGACACGGTATCCACATATATCAATCCAAAATGTGTGGTATACACCAATATTTCCAGAGAACACACACAGGTAGCTGGAGTTAAAAATCCATTTGAAGACTACCTAAAGGCAAAAACATTACTATCTAAGGCAGTAAAAGATGGTATGATAATAACAAATGCCGATGATCCAAACACGACATACATAGGACTCAACAAAGAAAAAGACAATAATCATATAATTTATTACGGTTTTAACTTGGAATCCTTAAACGATATTTTTGATGGTGCAACAGTAAAATGTCCAAAATGTGGTAAACAATTAGAATATTCTAAGTACTACATGAATCAAAGGGGATTATACTCCTGTACATGCGGATTTAAAAGGCCAAAACCTGATGTTGAATTAACACGCTTCGAAGAACAAGATGGAAAATGGTTGATACAAATCAAAGGAAACACATACAATTATCAAACAAAAGAAAATATTCCAATAGACACTACATTTAAAGTACCACCATTTGGAATACATAACTTATACAACATACTCTGTGCAGTAACCACTTATGCCTCATTCACACCAGTACCAGAAAATATAGAAGAAAACGTGACAAATTACTATAACAACTTGAAAATGGAAATATTGCCTCCAGGTCGATTTGAAATTATACCATTTGAAGGAAAAACAGTTGGAGTAGGTCAGGGAGATAATGGAGATGCACTTAAAGTAAATCTTCTTTTAATGAACAGTTACATAGATGATACACTGGAATTCATATACACAACACCAGATGCTAACGAAGAAGAAATATTTGAAGACCATAAAGATGCAATAGAAAAACTAAACCCAAATAAATTAGTGGTCTTGCCAGGCAGAACATCAATAGAAGCAGCACAAGAATACTATAATCAAATCCAAGAAGAATTCACATCAGAATTCTATCCACTAGAATTTGACTTTGAAACAAGAATAAACAAAATAATAGACTTAGTCAGAAAATCAGATTGTAAATATGTAATAATTACAGGTTGTGGAGAAGAAATAGATTTATGGGAAGGAATAAAGAAAAAATTAAAAAAATGAATATGATTTAGTTAATCATATTCTGAATTTCCTTTGTTATAATCTTACTGACAGTTTGACCATCTGCTTTTCCCTTAAATAAAGCCATAGCCTTACCCATCATAGGACCCATAGCCCCCATTTTACGTTCAAGAATCATATCCTTATTTTCTTCAACAAGAGCTTTAATTTCTGATTCGATAGCATCATCAGATAATTTTTCAAGATTATTCTTTTTCACAGAATCCTCTGGACTGATATCATTACAAGCATCTTTAAGTAAAACATCAGTTTTTTCAGCAGATACAATACCATTATCAACTAAAGAGAAAATTTCCACTAAAACATCCTTGTCTAATTTTGAAACATCTTCACCATCACGTTTCAGGTCACGAATAGTTGACACGATATCGGATGCAATCTTTGTAGCATCCATCTTTGGCAATTCTTTCTTAATATCCTCAAATAAGTCAGCATTATTACGTTGAACTAGCTGTTCTGCAAGATCTTCACTTAAATTATACTCTTTCTTAATTCTTTCCTTTTTAACAACAGGCAATTCTGGTAAATCTGCCGCAATTCTTGCAACCCGTTGGGGGTCAATAATTTCTGTTGGAATATCGGTTTCCACATACATTCTGCTGGCAGTAGGTAAAGGCCTTAGATATTCAGTATTGCCTGTATCTTGTGCACGTCTAGTTTCTTCAGGCACTCCTTCAAGTGACTGTTTTGCACGTTTAATAACCTCATTTAATGCATTATATGCTTTATCTTTAGGTCCTGCTACTAATATAAAAGCATCATCATCTTCCAAGTGTAATTCATTGCGAATAACGTCCACTTCCTCCTGAGTTATACCGTAATTTGGTAACTCGTCAGTATGGAACAATCCTGATACTCCCATTTTCTTTCCATGTTCGGAAAATTCAGTACCCAACCTTTTTCCCGGCTGAATTTCTCTTCCAATAAGTCCAGCAAAATGTTTAAGTTTTATTGCAAGTACTCCACTATTTTCTTCTTCAAGAATTGATTGAACAACTTTACTTTCAGTATTTTCTAAAAGATTTGTAACATCATAAATGCATTTTTCTACCTTTGCATCACGATTTTGTAACTCTTCGGCAATATCAATCAGGTTAAGTTGTCTTTGAACCTCATTTTCTACGATAGTTGGCATAAGTTCAAGGTCTTGAACACCTTTAACTTCTATTCTTGCACCCTCTCTAATGGAAATGTTAAGGTCCTGTCTGATTGTACCAAGTCCTCTTTTAACACGGGTACTTCTAAGTATTTGGCCAAGCTGGTAAGCTACTTGTTTTACTTGTTCAGGATGATGCATATCTGGACTGGTAGTTATTTCAGCAAGTGGAATTCCAAGACGATCCAATCGGAAGACAATTTTACCTTCTTCTTCGCCAATTCTACGGGCAGCATCTTCCTCCAAACCAAGAGTTTCAATAGTAACATTACCATATTCTGTTTCAACATAACCGTCAGTAGCAAGAATTCCGGTTCTCTGGAAACCGCTGGTATTACTTCCATCAATTACTTGTTTACGCATTGTATGGAATTCATCAACTACTTTCATGTTCATTAGTGATGCAAGAATAATTGAAATGTCAACAGCTTCCTGATTTAACTTTGCAGGAGGTTCTTCATCAGCTTCAACAAGACATGTATGATGATTGTATGCTTCATATACAAACTGTAGATTTCTCTGGAATTCTTCATAAGCTGCTCTGTCAATTTCTCCAAGTTCACTCTGTGTTGGTCTTAATCTACGATAGATTTTTCTTTCAGGTTCTTTATCCGTTAAGGAATTTGGACATCTGCAAAATAGTTTGCTTTTGCTGTCTAATTGTTGGTGAATTTCAAGTCCCATCATTAATCCTAATTCTTTATAATCAAATTTATCTTCAGACATAATCTATTTCTCCTAGTTTTTTATAAAGTAATTCTGGGATAATGTAGTATCCATTTCTCCTTTAAGATTGGTTTGCATAATCCTACGTATTTCATCAATATCATCACTTTGACCGGCAGCCCATAACAATTTAGTATAAGCAGTTTCTGGTAACATGTCACTAACTGGAATAACATTACTGTTTAAAAGTCTTCTACCACTACTGTATACATTCATGTTTGTACGACCAAAAATGCATTGTGAAGTCATTACAACAGGAATATTTTCTCCAGTAGCACGAGCTATCTTATCAATAACATCATCACTGCAGTGACCAAGACCAGTTCCTTCAATAACAATGCCATCATATCCTTTATCCGTGTAGAAATCAATAATTTCAGAATCTATACCAGGATACATTTTTACAAGAGCAACATTATCTGCCAAGTTGGTGTTAATGGACAATTCAGTCTCATTTCTTTTAGTATATGAAACTTCTGTATCATTGATTACGACTTGTTCATTTTCAATTTTTGCAATAGGGTCCATGTTTATGCTCGTGAAAGTGTCCCGACGTGAAGTATGCATTTTACGTGCCCGTGTTCCGCGATGCAAATCACATGATGGATCATCCTCATTTGAATGCATACAAATGCTTACTTCAGCAATATCAGATTTTGCAGCAACAACAGACGCCATAAGGTTTGTGAAAGCATCTGATGATGGACGATCAGAACTACGCTGTGCTCCAGTCAACACAATTGGTACAGGCGTATCCAACATAAAACTAAGTGCTGAAGCGGTATAATGCATGGTGTCAGTACCATGAGCAATAATTACACCATCAGCACCATTGTTTATTTCATCATAAACTGCTTCTGCAGTTTCTATCCAGTATTGCGGGGTCATGTTTTCACTAAGAATATTAAAAATGGCCTTAGCGTTAATGTTTGCATAATCCACCAGTTCAGGTGTAGCTCTTAACAAGTCATCTGCAGTAAATGCAGGATGAACCGCTCCAGTTTTATAGTCAATAACACTGGCAACAGTTCCACCAGTAGAAAGAATTGATAAGTTATCCTTTTCGTCACTTAATTGCTTATCAACAGGGTCAAGTTCAATTTTAGGTTTGCTTCCTTCACTTATTTTCTCAATTTTTGCATCTTTAACATCGACTCCAATGTTATAACCACTATCTAATTTAATAATTATGGTGTTTTCATTAGAATAATCTGGTTTTTCAAGTAACATTCCCTCATGTTCTATTCCAGGTTTTGTTACTTTAACTGTGTCTCCTACAGTTATGTTTGATATTTCCAGAAAATCCTTAAGATATCCTTCATATGCCAAATTATAGTCCTCCTAGAAAATTTTCATTGCAATATTTAAAATAATTATATAATTAAGTTTAAAACGTTAATGTTATCGTAATTTAACAATCAACAATATATAATTATATGCTTTTCATAGTTTTTATTTTTTCTTAAAAATTGAAAATAACTAAAAATAGTGAATAATTATCAATTAAATAAATTAAAAAAAGGGGGAGGTTAGATTTCCTTTTTTATCGTTTCATGCTTTCTTTTTAAGATATTTTTTAGGTTTTGATAAACCGTATAGTAACTGTTTCCATGAAGGTTTAGTTGAACCCCAGTAATTGTTGTTTATATTGTTTTTAGCAGTTTTTGTTGAAGTTATAGCATTTCCAGTATTTGATGCGTTGTTGTCTATGAAGTTTGTTTTTGTGATTGTTAGATTTCCCATGTTTGCTATTGCTCCACCACCAAGGCTTGTAGCATTTATTTTATTCTGGATGAAGTTGTCTGATGAAATTTTAACTTTACCATATGAATATATTGCACCTGCAAGTGCCATATTTTTGGCATTAATTTCATTATTTTTAAAGATATTTTTCTTAGAGGTTAATTTACCTCCAAAGATGTATATTGCTCCACCATAACCATTCTGTGAGGACACTATCATGTTTTTGGTCAGACTTCCTTTGGTTAAGGTTATCACAGATTTATAACCATATATTGCTCCTCCGTAAGAGGCAGGTGAAACGACTTTATTTGATGTCATTTTTGTTTTGTAAATGTCCATCGCTGCAGTTTCAATGTAAACTACACTTCCTCCGGCAGAACCACTTCCTTTAACGATATTGTTGTTGATGTTACTATTTCGTATGGATACTGCAGAACTTAAACTTCCAACTATACCACCCATACCATAACCTGTGGCAGTAATTGTGTTCTTATTGAATTTACTTCTGTCTATTACGACAGCACCAGATATTGATCTTATAACACCACCTGTGATATATTTACCTTTTGCATGATTGTTCACAAATGTTGTCTGGTTAATAATTAAATCAGATGATTCGGAGTATATTGCGGAACCACCAGTATTATTGTTTCCAGTAATTGTATTTCCATTAAATTTACACTTGATTAGGTATGTTGTGTTATTGTATGAACGTATTGCTCCTCCCTGACTGTTAACGTTTGTTACTTTGTTGTTTATAAATTCTGTTTTTGTTGCATTTAATATACCATTTGTATATATTGCTCCTCCTGAATAAAGGCCAGTAGCTATATTGTTTTTGAAGCGAACATTATATAAATTCAATTTGCTTGTTGAAACAATTGCTCCTGCACTAAATTTCTTATTACTTTTGGCATTCTGAATAGTTAATGATTTGATTGTTAATACTGCATTACGTTTTGTAGTATTAAACATTGGTTTACCATTCTGTTTTCCGTCAAGTATGGTTTTTGATTTTCCTTTTCCGATGATGCTTATTGATTTATCAACTTTAATACCTGATACGGAATATTTTCCTGATAAGACATTTATCTTACCAAACAATGTAATATGGTTAATTGCATGCTTTATTGTTTTATATGGATGTTTTTTATCTCCTAAATTATTGTCATTACCTTTATTACTTACATAAACTACTTTCTGATGTGCAACAGTCATCGTATTGGTATAAGAACTTGAATCATACAATCCATTCTTCTCGTATGTTGCATAATAATTTACAGTAAATCCATCAAATCTTTTTGGAATTCTGTAAACAAGTTTAGATACTCCTTTTGATACTTTGGATTTGCCAATGTATGTATCGTTCACGTAATATTTCACAATACCTTTTTCTACATTATATTGGTCTTCATCAGTTAAATATAGTTTAATTGATGATTTTTTTCCCACGATTGCAACAACTTCTTCTCCACTAATGGTGGTTTTTAGTCTGTTTACAGTCATGGTGTTGGTTTTTGAAGACTTCAGATACATTTTGGTTCCAGAATATACGGCTTTAATCCTATAGTTTCCAGCAGTATACTTTTTAGATAGTTTATAATTTAATGTAGCTAAACCCTTTTTAACTTTAACTGTTCCAATAAGCTTTGATTTTATGTATAATTTTACTTTACCGGAAGTAACCTTTTGCTGTGTTTGATCGGTTAGGTGTACTTGGAATTTTATTCTGGATGCTATTTTAGTTTCAATGGCTGTTAATGTTGTGAATGTTTTAAGTTTGTTTATTTTGTAGAGTCCTTTTGCTTTTGAGTTTGCATATTTCCAGTTTCCAGTATATATTGCATAAATATATGATTTTTTTGATGTTTGATAATTTGTGTATAATTCATATTTTGCAAAACCGTTTGATATTTTAACTTTTTTCAGGATTTTACCGGATTTCTTAAAGGTAACATATCCAACATTTACTCTATTATTGAATTCATCAACAACTGTGGCAGTAAAGGTTATTGTTTTTGAGGGAATGGTTGATATTGTTGGAACAACGCTTTTTGTTTTTAATTGTTTTAATGTTAGTTTAACTCTTTTTGTGTTACTTAGCGTGGTTGAGGTGGCGGTTGTTGTCACGGTTAAGTTATTAATTTTGTTATTTAATTTAGAGTTGATAACTGCGTAAAGAGTAACAACACCCTTTGAGTTTGTTTTGTTGCTTCCTATTTTTTTGTTGTTTATTTTAAATGTAACTGCATTTTTTGTTAAGGCTCTTCCTAGTTCATCAGTGCATGTGGCTTTGAATAATGTTTTTTTTCCGGCTTTAGATGTGATGTCTTTTGTACTAATTGAACTTGATAGTTTGTTAATGGTTAATGTTGAGTTTTTGCTTGTTTGTTCATACATATAATTTCCGTTATAAGTTACTTCTATAGTGTATGTTCCAGGGTTTTCAACACTTTTATAAGAGTAATTGATGGTTCCATCTGTTAGGTTAATGTTTTCTGCTATAATTTTATTGTTTATTTTTATGCTGGCATTTCCTGTAGCATTTTTGTTTAAATTAATTTTAAATGGGATTGTTGACAGGTATTTTGCAGTATAGTTTTTTAAATTTATTGTTGCTTTTGTTTTTCCTCCTTCGGGTGTTAAAGTTAAATTGGCGTATGCTGTTTTATTATGGTATTTTTCATCTCCACTATATACTAAACTTAATAAGTAGTGTTCTGAAGAGTATGTGCTTGGTATGGTGTATGTGTAACTTACTTGTCCTTCTTCTACAGGTATTTCATCTGAAATTGTGTTGTTATCTATAGTAAAGTGTGCTGTTCCTTCTGAATCATTTGGAAGTAATGCCAGGAATGTATGGCTTGTTCCAGGATGAATTTCAGAATTACTTAACCTAATTTCAGGGTCTTCTTTTTTATCATTAGTTGTTGGGTTGTTATCGTCGTTTGAATTATCATTTTCTTTTTTTGTATTTTTAGTTGCTGTTTTTTTAATGTTTTTTTCATTTAATGGTGTTTTGGCTTTTTTGGCAGTGTTTTTGATTTTGTCATGTTTTTCTGCAATTTTCTTATCTTTTTTTGTCATGTTATTGTCTGTTGCCGAAACTGATGTTATCATCAAAAAAGCTATTAATACTATTAAAAATGATAATATGACTTTGTTTTTGTTTTTAATTTCATTAACCTCCTTCTATTTTTTATATAAGAAAAATGATTTATTTTTTATTTTTCATTTTTAATTATTTTTTCTTATGTCTTATTATTTAAATTAAATTATATAATTTTTAGTTATTTTTTTTAAACGAGTTTTTATTTTTACTAAACTAATTAAATAATAATTTATAAAAAAATAAAAAAAATTTTAATAAAAATCTCAAATCTTCGTTTTAAATTAGTTTTCTATTAATTTTTAGAGTAATATTAATAAATTAAAAAAAATAAAAATACCCTTATATAAAATCAATAGAATTTACTACAAATATAATTATTTTAATATATTGACTTTTATAAAACTCAAAAAATTAGTATGGTGATATTATGTTAGAACAATTCTGGCAATATGGTATATTGGCGGCCGTACTAGTATTTGGTGTAAAAATTGGTTTAGCCTTAGGTTTTTCAGGAATTGAAAGAAAAAAAGTTGCTTTAATATTGTTAGGTTATGGTGTGGGGCTAGTAGTATTATCTTACCTGTGCCAACCTTATACTGAATTAATATACCAGATAGTATACGGTTACAGTGGGGCCATATTTGCAGTTATAGCCATAATAATTGTAATAACAGGATTTAAAACTATATATGATTGGCAAGTAACGGATAAAGACACTGGATCTGCAACATGTATGGCAGTGGTAGCACCATGTCCTTGTTGTTTTGGAGCAATATTGTCCTCTGTTATATTGGTAGCACCAGTTGCTGGTATATCCTCAGTTACTTTGGGTGCAGTTTCAGCAGTTGCATTGGTTATTGTAATGGGAATAACATATCTGTTGTCATTTTCAATAGTTAAAAAAATCAATAAACCTTATCCATTGGTTTTGGGAAATTTCATGATTTTTATTGGAATATACTTTGTATTATGTATTATGATTTTACCAAACATTTCTTTATTAGTTGATGGAACAACAATACAAATACAATCATTTTATTCAATGCTAGAAATGTTAGTAGTAATATTTTTGCTAATGATTTTTGGAGGAATACTTGCTAAAAAACGAAGTTACTTTTTGAAATATTAGGAGGATAAAGAATGGTATCAACTATCCCTGGAGGAGAAATTCTTTCAGGTGTATTAAATGTAATAGCTCAAAGTTTATTACTGCCGGTAATGATTTTGCTAGTAATATTCATTATATTTGCAATAATTGAATTGGGTTCAATACTTGCCGAATATACTGGTCGAAAAAAAATTACTGGTCAAGATAAAGAAAAAATTATTAAAGACATTGCTAAATGTAAGACTCAAGACGAAATATGTGATGTTGTAAACAAAACAAACCTGCATAAATATGATAAGGAATTATTAAACTCTATTGCAATGTTAGACCGCGACAGTTATGATAAAAATACTAGGGAAATTTTAGCTAGAAACTTACTAGAAACCCAAGAAGCAAAAATGATAGGATCTTTAACTAAGGTCGATATTGTAGCTAAAGTAGGTGCAGGATGTGGTTTGTTAGGAACAATTATTCCTATGGGTCCTGGATTGGCTGCTTTAGGTTTAGGGGATATGCAAACGTTAACGGCTAATTTAACAACTGCATTCAACACAACAACAGCAGGTTTAGCATCAGGTACAATTTGTTTTGTAATATCCAAAATTCGTAGAAAATGGTATGATCAGGACATTACAACATTGTATGATTTAGGTGAAACAATATTAGAGGTTGATTTCTAATGTCATTAAGACGCGGTAGAATAAGACATGGAGACAATGATGACTTGGACCCAATGTCTTCAGTAACAAACATGACAGATATTATGTTGGTATTGGCTGTAGGTTTCTTAATTTTTGCTGTAATGTCTACAGGTATGCAAAATGTTGTATTTAGTGACATGAGTCCTGAACAAAAACAGAATGTAATGCAGAAAGCACAGCAAACAGTTGAAATTGAACAGGGTCAACAGGTAACTGATGTGCCTGAAAGTATAGATGATTCAAGTTCTGGTTATACAAAAACAGGAACTGTTTATACTGATCCGAAAACTGGAAAACAGTATATGACGCCAGCGTGATAAATTTAAAAAATTTTTTCTACTCTCTTTTTTTACTATTTTTACTAATTTAATAATGATTATTTTATCAATTTTACTTTAATTAAATAAATTTTTTTAAAATATTAATATTTAAAAGCAACAAATATATAACCACTATAGAGAATCTAAATTTCTTTAAAAAAATTTTTAACAGATTTAATATAATGGTGAAAATATGAAAACCATAAATAAAATTATGTTATTAACATTGGTTTTATTACTGGTTAGCTTAGGAACAATATCTGCAGCAGAAATCAGTTCAGATACTGACCATAACTCAGATAATGTTGTGCAAAAAAAGGTAACTGCTAACAAAATAGTTAAAGACACAACCACAAAAAGCACACCAAAAACAGCTAAACTAGCCAATAATAAAACAATACAAAAAAATAACAAAATAAAAGATAAAAATAAGACAGTTAAAACAGCAGGAACTACAAGAAAAGTAACAAGTGAGTTATATAGTCAGTATTTCACTAAAAAATCCAATATGACAGTTACCACAGACTTGGTACAGTCAGGAGATACTTTAAATTTACAAGGAACATTCAATAATGTAGACTTCGCATTAGACAAATCAATAACACTCACCAGCCAAGACAAAAATGCAAAACTATACAATTGTACAGTCTATGTTCAAGGAACAAATTCCGCAGGTTCAAAAATATCAAACTTAACAATACAGAACACTAAAGAATATACTTCCGGTATTCACGTAAATAATTCAAAAAATCTAATCATAGAAAACAATAATATCAAAGTAACGGGTTCATATTCATTTGCATTTGCAGCAGATAACATGAACCAAAGTACAGTTAGGTTAAACACATTGGAAACAGCAATGGGTGAAGGAGCTACTAGATCCCACTCAGCATTTGTAATGGGTTCTTCCCATAATAACAAAATAGCAAACAACACAGTAAAATCAAATCAAGCAAATACAATTTACTTAAGTTCATACGGTTCTGGATTGTTTAAAGGTGGAATTTGTAATAACAACAACATAACTGGAAATAAAGTAACAGGATATGATAGTTCTTGGTGTAACACAATTCAAGTAATGGGTGCAGGAAACATCATATCTTACAATACTGTTTCTGGAGGATACAAAGGAATATCCACTCAAGACGGAACTAAAAATACAATATCAAACAATGATGTTTCAGCAACCTCTACTGGAATATATGCCTGTGAAGGAGCAAAAGTAAATAATAATAAAGTTCACGTAAATAATGTTGCAACTGCAATAAACATTGGAGGAAATGATGTTCAGGTATTAAACAATGAAATCACTTCTGAAAATGGTGCAGGTATTGATATTGGCGGAACTAACATACTTATTCAATCAAACACTATTAACGTAGGAAATAGTAACGGTATTTACGCAAAAGGAGATTACACTAAAATAACTATAAACAATAATACAATTATTAGTAATAAAGAGGGTATTCTATTTAAAAAACAGTCTTCAACTAAAAAAATTAATGATGTAACTGTTAAATTAAATAAGGTTACTTCACAAGCCGATTATGCTATTAACTTTAATGAAACAGGTTCATCAGTAGCATCAGAAACAAAGATAATTGTAGATGATTCTAATGTATTATCATCAAAAAGAGGAACTGGTTTGGAGAAAGCTTATTTAAAACCAGCAAATTCAAATGGTGCAAATACTCCTGATTCAAACGCTAAAATAACAGTAAACTCTACAAATGTTCTAACATACTTTGATACGGATGGAAATGCAAAAACCTCTGGTGACAACCAAATATTACAAAACACAACAGTATACCTAAAAGGTACATTTAACAATATAAACTTTAAATTCCCAAGAAAGGTTCATATTATTGGACAAAGTTGTGTAATAAATCAGGGAACAATAACACTAATGGATGAGGCACATGCATCAACAATAAAAGATCTCACAATAAAAAATAATAACAAAGACAATGATAATCAACATGCAATTGAAATAATGGATGTGAATAATTGTAAGATTACTAATGTGAAAATAACAAATTATGCTAAAGAGGAAAGCTTAGGAATATTCTTATGTGGTGCAAATGGTAACACAATTTCAGGATGTACTATAACAACTTCAGGTGATCTTATCAATAACGGAATTTTTGCTTATTCATCTGATACAAACACATTAGAATCAAACACAATTAATATAAATCAATCAAATAAACCTAATCAATATGATGAGGAATTACAATTTAGTGAACCTGTTGATTTTTTAAAAGAAGTTCTTCACAATCATGGTATCATGTTGGTTTATTCATCAAACAATGCAATAAACAAAAACACAGTCAAAGTAACATCACAATTTAACAAATACACTTCCCCAAGTTCAACTTGCAAAAATAGTGTTGTTGGAATTGACATATACTTTGATTCACATAACAACAAAGTTACAAGTAACAATATTAATATGGTGAGCTATGGACCATACGTATATGGTATGGGAGTACTTGGTGGAAATTGGGGTTCTTCAATAACAACAAGCAATGCAACAGCAAATACATTCAAGTCCAATACAGTTTCAGTAACTGGAGGTTATTTCACAGCAGGATTTATTGCAGGAAGAAATAGTGTAAACACAATTGTTGAATCAAACACTATTACAGTAACAGGTAATAAAAATTCCACAAATAAGGGAGATTATGTTCATGGTGTAATATTGGAAAACAGTACCTCTTCCACAATATCTAAGAATAAAATTACTGCAACTGGTTCCGGTATATATGCAATAGAGTTGTTTGATTCTAGTAAAAATCAGATATTGTCAAATAAAATCACTGCAACTGGAACAAATCCTTATGGTATTGCAGGTTACAGAAGTTCAAACAACAACATAAAAGAGAATCAGTTTACTTTACGTAAAGTCAATTATGGTTCATCAACTTCTGCCAAACACAGTGATGTAATACCTGTTGGTGATCAGGGAATAATGTTAATGTATTCAAGTTCATCAAATACAATTACTCAAAACAAGATAGATACCAATGCGACTACAACAGTTAAATTGGCTGATCAATCTTCCAAAAATGTTGTAAAAAATAATTCACTGAAAGCTAAATCAAAATATGCTGATAAGTCAGTTGTTAGTGAACACTCATCCAATAAGATTTCAAACAATTTCTTACACTTTGTAAATGTTACAGTAAAACCAGTTAGTGCTTATCTTGGAAAGAAAGTAACAATAACTGCAACTGTAAAATCAACAACCAGTGACTTTAAAAATTTAACTGCAACATTTAAATTGGGATCAAATGTTATTGGAAAAAGTAAGGTAAGTAAAGGAAAAGCAACATTATCCTATAAAGTTTCTACATTACTCAAAGCAACAACATATCAATTATCTGTTTCAGTAACTGGAACAAACTTCCAAAATGCTACGGCTATTGCCCAGGCAACTTTCAAGAAAGTTCCATCAAAAACAAAGGTTAAGGTTGCTAAAGTTCTTAATACGGCAGGTTCAAAAGTTAAATTAACTGCCAATATTACCCAAGCAAACGGTGGAAAAATAGGATCTGGAAAAGCAGAATTTTATCTTAGTAATAAAAAGCTTGCAACAGTTAAGGTTAAATTGGGAGTAGCTTCATACACTTACAAAATACCTGCAAAAACTACTAGTAAAGTGTATACTATTAAAGTTGTTTATTTAGGAACCCATGATTTCGCATCCTCCTCTGGAAGCAATAAGTTGGGCGTCCAGACTAAATCTGCAGTTTCAATTAAAAAACATGTTGCAACTCTTGGTAAACCTGTGGTGATTAAGGCAAAAATTACTGCAAACAAAAAAGCAATCAAGTCTGGCAAAGTGGCAATTAAAATAAATAATAAAAGGATTGCCAATGCTAAGATATCCAAAGGAGTCATCAAATACAAGTACACAGTTCCTAAAACATTTGATAAGGGTAATTATAAATTGCAAATAGTTTATGATGGTAATGACACCATTACTAAAGTTACTAAGTCAACAACTATAAAAATTAAACCATTCAAGCCGGTTTTCCATTATAATAATGTTAAAGCTAAGGTAGGTAAAAAAGTATCATTGGTTTTAAAAATTGACAATGGTTTATCAGGTAAAAAGAAACAAACTGCTGATAATGGTAAAGTATCCTTGAAACTTAATGGAAAAGTATTAAAAGATTCTAAAGGAAAAGTTATCTCAGGTACTCTTAAAAAGGGTCAAATAGTATTTAAATTTGTAGCTCTTAAACAGTTAAAAGGATATCAAAAAATAACATTTGTATACAAAGGTAACAGTAAATTTTCATCATTGACTAAAACATATAAAAAAGGATTATTAATTAAATAATATTTTTTCATTGTTTTTTCATTTTTTCTATCTTTTTTTTAATTATTTTTAACACTATTAAATAAATTTATATTAAATTATTTATCAAATTTAATTTAATCTAATTTAACTAACAATACTTATATTATAAATAAACAACTAAATTATTATTAGTGTATTATATTCACAAAATATTGATTTATAACACACATAAATTTTAAAATATTCGAAAAAGGAGTGTATATAATGAATAAGAAAATTATTTCATTATGTATAATACTCTTTCTTTTAATAATTTGTACAACAGTAACAGCTAAAGATAATTCAACAAACAGCATTACTAAAGAAAATTCAATATCTACTCAAAAAGTCATAACACAAACTCATGTTTCAACAACACATGCAACCAAAACAATCAATAAAAAGAGTATAACAAATAATACAAAAACAGCCACTACGAAACAGGATGTACAAAATACGAGCAATCAAAAGAACGTAATTTTAAAACGAAACAAAACATTAAGTGATATCAAAACTGCAAATGCAGTAGACAAATTTAATATCACTGGAATAGTAACAACTGCATATGACAAAATTAACAATGTCTATGCAGCTGGAGAAGAAGATGCTTTTGTAGTAAATGGAGCAAAAATATCTTTATACGATTCAGTCACAGGTAAAAGTATTACTAGCACAAAAAGTGACATAACCGGTGCTTATAACTTCACTAATCTGAATTCTGGAAATTATACCTTAAAATTTAGTTACGGAACTTACTCTGTTGGTGAAGAAACAACAAATTTAATTAGTTCTCGTAAAATAAATTATATATTCATACCAGATATTGCTATCATAACATTTTCAGGAGACACTAGTGGTAACGGACAAAAAGAAAAAGCCAATCAACTTAAAAAATACAGTGATAGATTTTTCTTCTTGGAAAGTTATGCATTAAATAATTCATATGATGATTCAGGTCAATGGATGTTAGATTATTCTAATTTCATACTAGTTGACATGTACTCTCCAGGAAATGGTTTTGCAATTGATACAAGTCAGATAGCCAAATCCCCGGCATCCAAAAAAGAGAAAATTGCATATGTATTCGGAATTTTTGACGATGGAATATTGCAAGGAACTTTAGGAAATTGGGGATTTCTGGGTGGTAATCCACATTCAGTAGAAAATACATACGTAGGATCATATTGGCAGACAACAGCCGAATCAAACTCAACAGTTCTTCAAAAAAATATGAAAAACTTGTTTAGTTATATTAAATTCTTACTCAAAGAAACAACAATAAATCCTACAACTACTGGAAATGGTCCAATATACGTATCAAACTCTTGGGGTATCTATTATCCAGGATTTAAAGGAAATGTGAAAACACCAAGTGAAAGTTTAATAAACACTTGGATTCTATCCGACCCAGGTTATAATGCTGACGGAGCTGGAAGTTTAAACTGGATGACTATAGAATATTCCCAATGGAATAAGGTTAATAACAATCCTCAAAAAATTTTCAATAACTTTGAAAAATGGTATAACAAAAATAAAAAGATATCAGGACCTTTCATAGCAATAGCTACCTATTATTCTGGAGGTAAAGTAGTAAATGCTTTAATTAAGGAATATGAAAATCAAAAAAGAGCAGCATTCAGTATTTACAAAAATACTGCAGAAGATCCTGATATGACTGCACTGCTTGAAATGGCAGGAAACAAATCCTACCTAAAACGAGGGGTAAGTGCAGTAAGTTACATGTACTGGTGGACTACAGGTTATACACAAAGGGGAGAAGATTACACTATTAATGCATATAAACATTTAAACACTACTTTAATCAATGCATTAAAGGATATTAGTAAATTCAGTTATGAAAGCGAATACGGTCCACAAAATGAATGGACTGCCGCAGTAACTATGCCCGAGTTTGAAGGAGTTTACGGTTCTATTCCAATATCCTATGTGGATGAAAATCAGAAAACAGTTCTAATAAAAGAAGGAATTGCAAAACATGTGCAGTTAACCAATGGATGGGCAAAACTTAAAGAATTAAACAATTCAAAGAAAAGAATATCATTAATTGTTTATGGATACCCTCCAGGAAAAGCAAATATTGGAGCATCATTTTTAGATGTTTTCCAAACTATTCATGATTTTCTGGAAAAACTATATGATGAAGGATATAATATTGGAATGGACAAAAACCAAATTCCAACAACCGAAGAAATAAACACTATTGTCACTGATTTCAGTAATAAAGGTCAATGGGCAGAAGGATTATTAGATTTGTACGTAATTGATCATTATGAGGATTTAGTTAAATATAAACAATTAGTAAGTAAAGCACAATATAATAAATGGTTCAAAACACTTCCTAAAAGTTTACAAAAAAGCATGTATGCTTCATGGGGTAAAGGTATGGGAAATGGATCCATGATATATCGTGAAAAGGTTGAAGTAAATAGAAAACAATTAAAAAAATGGTTAAAAGGTTTATCTAAAAGTCTGCAAAGCCAATTTAAGCATTATTGGAATAAAAACAAGACAAAGATTATCATATCTAAAAATTCTAAAAGATATGTTTTAAATAAAACACGTTTTTATCAATGGTATTTTGCTTTGCCTTCAGATTTACAGAAGAAATTTAATCAAAGTAATGGTTTTGCTTTAGCAAATGAAACACGATATAAAAACCAGGGTTATTACTTGATACCTGGTGTACGTTTTGGAAACATATTCCTAAGTGTTCAACCGGTAAGAGGATGGGATTCACAAATTGATTTCCACAACAGCTACTTGCCACCGCCACAACAATATGTAGCATATTATAAGTATCTAAGTAAGGTATTTAAAAACCATGCAATAGTACATTTAGGAACTCACGGTACATTAGAATGGTTACCGGGCAGAACTCAAGGATTACAATCAGCAGACTGGCCGTTCCAGTTAATTGAAACTCCTATAGTATATCCATACATAGTTTCAAACCCTGGGGAAGGTATGACTGCAAAAGAAAGAAGTTTTGCACAAGTAATTACACATATGACTCCAGTATCATCATCCACGTCATTATATGGGGATTATGTGAAGTTAAATGATGAAATTACCAGATACGATTCTAACAAAGCCAGTGGCGTAAAAAATAATATGGAATATTATAAAAAACATATTATTAATTTAACAACACAGTTAGGTTACGAAAAACCAGATTATTTGGCATTCTCTGAAAGTTATAAGACATATTTGATTTCCAAGAAAAATGGAAATAAGAAGGATTTAGCAAAATCTAAAAAAGACTTAATCAAGTACGCAACAAATCTAGGATTCGAAAAACCAAAATCCAGTCAATTCAATAAATGGCTCAAAAAAGTAAAAAAATATACAGATAGTGATAAGGCATTTGAAGATTGGTTAGCAATGATACATCAGGACATAGAGGGGATGTCGGCAGATAAGATGAATTATGGTTTGCATACCATAGGTTATGTCTGGAATAGTACAGAGATGATAAGTGGTGTTGAGACTATAGCATCCTCTAGAACAACTATCCTTGAAAGTATAATGAACCTCTACTATCCTTCAATAAATGAAAGTTACTATAAAATGATTAAAGACAGAAGTTTTAATTCCAAGAAAAAAACTATTAACAATGTTCTAACATCTATCGTAACTAACCTGGTTGAAGGATACAGTGTAGAAAAAGTAGCCCAATCTTATGGTGTTTATAATGAATCCTCAAACTTTTACAAGGACATTTCCGAAGTAAAGGATATTATTAATAAAGTAAACAACAATATCGAATGGGAATCCATATTAAATGCTCTTAGTGGAGGATATGTTGAACCTGGATTAGCTGCTGATCCATCATACTCGGATGTTTTACCTACTGGACGAGCCATGTACGCAAGTGATACTACAAAGATGCCAAGTAAAAGTGCATGGGAATCTGCAGTAGAATCAGTTGATCAGTTACTGTCAAAGTACATGATTGACATGGGTGAAGAAACTTTCCCTGAAACAGTTGGTGAAATAATATGGGGTACTGAAGTACTACGTACAGAAGGTATAAGTCTTGCACAGTTCTTATACCTGCTTGGTGTTGAGCCGGTATGGGACAATACGGGTACGGTAGTAGGAACTGAAGTAATACCACTTAAAAAACTCACGATTAATGTTAACGGAACAGTTTATCAAAGACCTAGAATAGATGTATTTGCAACAATTGTTAGTAACAACCCTTACTGGTTAACTTTACTAACTGAATCAGTATATAAGGTAAATGCTTTAAAAGAATCTACAAAATATAATTATGTTAAAAAACATTATAAGGAAGTAAAATCATTAGAAAGATTATTTGGATTGCCTGGTGCAGTACTTGAAGGAACGGGAGTGTCAGATATGTTAAACCAAGCAGGTTTAACATTAAATACTTCAAATGGTGTTTCTTCTGAAATAGCAAGTGTTTACGAATCAAGAATAGGGCATTCATGGAACATTAAAGATGGTAAAATTGTAGTAAAAAATGACAGTGCAATATTTGCATACATGTTAGAACACGTTGATTTAATCATCCAAAACCTGGACAGTAGTTGGAGATACCTTGATACAGATGATTATGTTGATTGGTATGGAGGTCTGTTAAATGCAGCAACAGTTCATGGAGCAACCCCTAACACTATACTACTTGACATTCGTGATAAAAACAATGTTGTCACGAACACGTTGGGTGAAGAAGTAAAACGTGAAACAAGAACAACACTATTGAATCCACAATGGATGCAGGGAATGGCATCAACAGTTGGTGGATGGAACCAAATGTCCCAAAACTTTGAAAACTTGATGAAAACAATGCTGACTACACAGAATTATCAAGAATCATTAACAGGTAAATCCGTTGAAGTCGATTCTGATGGAAATAATGCAGGAATTATTGGAAATGGATTACTAAAAGAATTAGCCGAAAACTTAATAGACAGTCCTTACATGATAATTGATGCACAATATAAATCATATTCATGGCAATCAATGGCAGGTTGGTTATTAACAAGTGACATGTACGGTTATTGGACAAATGATGACCAAAACCTAAAGAAAAAACTATTACAAAAATATGTTGACAACGCAAACCGTTATGGTGTGGCATGTTGTCACCACACTTGTGGTAACATAAACCTCCATGATTGGATAATAAAAGTAGGATCATCATTAGGTGTAAAAGGTTTAGAAGAGTACTCTCAAATATATGCATCCGCAACTAAAAATCCTGATGCAGTATACACTGAATCAAATTCAGATGCAACAATAAGTACTGAAGGAACAGGAGTTGTTGATGCGGGAGAAGGTATAAATGAATACGTAAATGAGGGTACAACAAACGAAGCAAATGCAATGGCAATGGCAGGAGCAGGAGCTTCAGGTTTAGCAGACTCCACAAACAACAACGGGGATGCAAATTCAATGGCTTCTAACAATGGCGGAACTGGAACAGGTGATTCAGGTTCTGGTACTGGAAATGGTGATGTAGGAACTGGAACAGGTTCTGGTTCAGGTTCCGGAAGTGGAACAGGCACTGTTAACAATACCAATGGTAAGAATGGACGTAATGGTACTACAACAAATGATGGAATTTCAAGTGCAGGGGACATTCCAAGTGCAGGAAGTTCATCAGCAGGTGGAGAATCAGGTTCTACATCAGGTTCTCAAGCAGTATATGAAATCATTAAGAAAAACATTGGTAAACCACCATCTCCACAATCAGAGATTTCTTTAGGATACATTTTATTTGTAGTTCTAATTGCAATAATCTTCTTCATAGGTTTCACAAAACCTAATGTTCGTATTAGGAAGTAGAGTATTATCAAATTAAATCAAAATCCCCCTTATTTTTTTTCTTTTATTAAACTATTTTTATCAAAACTTTATTTAAAACTTAATATGGGGGAAATAAATAAAAAAAAGTTAAATGAGGAGTTTATTTTATTACTAATTTCACAGTCTTTTTTAGAGAATTATATTTGGATTTTCCGTTAAATTTAATTGTTAATGTCTGTGTTACTTGTTTTTTACTCTTAATTTTAGGAGTATATTTGATAATGAAATATCCCTTTTTAATGGCAATGTTGCTTTTTATTGTTTTTTTATTGATTTTATAAGAAATTTTTCCAGATGTTACTTTTCTTTTATATTCATCAAGAACTGCTACTTTTATTTGATTTTTAACGTTTCTTTTCAAAGAAAGTTTACTTTTAATATTGAGTTTGATGTTCAATTTTTCTAGTTTTATGCTTTTAGATGCATTTGAAGGCTTTTTATTAAGATCTCCCTTATATACTGCACGGAACACATATTTTTTAGGTGAAAATGATTTGGGGATAGTGTATTTGTATACTGCTTTACCATCAGTCACCTTAACTTTAGATTTTATAGTTTTTTTATTTACTTTAAACGTTACGCTACCTGTAGTGATATTATATTTTCCAAGTTTAACATTTGCAATTAATTTAATTTTCTTTCCAGCTTTCAATGCACTCATATTGATAATTTTAAGGGTTGTTTTACTTTGTCTTTTAGGAATTTTAATTGTTAAATTCTTAATAAAGGATCCATCCTTTGAATTAAATAACACTTCCATCTTATACTTATTTTTCGTCCATTTTATTGGAATAACATAATTTAAAGATAGTTTTCCATTGCTTAATGCTTTCTTATTAAAGATATTTTTGGAATTAATTTTTACTGATATTTTTCCTTTAACATTTTTTGGCAATATGACTTTAATGTTTAAAGTTTGGTTCTTATTTGTTAATGAATATGTTATGTTTGCCTTTGCTGCTTTTAAGGACAAGAGTTGATTATCAATTTTGACATTTATCCTATCATCTAAAGGTGTAAGTAAATAACTTATGGACTTGTTTATTGTAACATAATTGCTGGAAAGTATCGTTTTATCAACATAGAAAATTACTTTCCTGTTAGGGAGTGTCGAATCCAGTATTTTTCCAGTATTCAATGTATCTAAAGAGATGTTCAAACTACTTTTTAAGTTTTTTACAAATGCGGTCGTATTTGATAATTTCATAACAACCCACGTTTTAGGTATTACTCCAATATCATTTCGGGTAATCTTGTTTTTACCCCACCAGTTATTTTCTATGCTTTTTATTAAATCATCTTTTGAATAAACCATTTTACCAGTATTGGCATCATTATTTATTAAAACATTGTATTCAAAATCCATAAACTGTTCATTATAAATTACACCACCCCTATTTGAAGCAGTGTTAGAATCGAAAACATTATGTCTTGCAGTAACGGTTGAAAAATTTCCATCACTTTCATTTTTATTATAATTTATGATTACTCCGCCGTCCATTCCGGCACTATTTTCTAGAAAAGAGGAATAGAATATGGTTAAATTTCCTCTTTCATTACCGGACCATGCAACGTTTTCAATGGTTCCACCATTTTCTCCTGCAGAATTCTGTTCAAAATTACAATTAAAAATGGTGAAATTATTAGTGTTGGTTATCGCTCCGCCATCTTTATTGGCATGATTGCTGTAAAAGTTTGAATTATAAGCATAAGTTATCCCAGTTGAATAAATTGCTCCTCCAAAGAATGTTGCAGCATTATTTTTATAAAAGTCAGTATTATTTACAGTCAAATTACCGAAAGCATTGTAAATGGCTGCACCACTAACAGCACTATTCTCACTGAACTTTGAATTAGTAACGGTTAAATCGCTACGAATGCTATAGATAGCTCCTCCAACATTGTATATATTGTTTTTACTGAATATGCAATCATCTACTTTTGCCTTGTTTTGATTGTATAATGCTGATCCATATGAGGCAGTATTATTTTCAAAAAGACAATTGGATAGTTTTAAACTTCCCGTATTTTTGATGCACACTCCATTGGATTGTTTACTAGTAACTTTGTTATTGTAAAAATTTACATTATCAATATTTAATAATCCTGTGTTTTTAATCAAATTATTATTCTCTGATAAAAAATTCTTAATAGTTAAATTTATAAAATTCACATTAGCGTTCTCTTTAACAGTGAATGTAGTTGAGTTTTCTTCAGGAATAAAAATTACATCTTTTTTATCTTCTCCAACAAAGGATAAATTTTTATTTAGGTTTGTAGGGGAAACATTATAAGTACCTTTTGAGATGTAAACTGTTGAATTATCGGATATTTTTCCTATATTCGTATTATTAATAGTTTTATAAGGTGACGATTTACTACCATCTTCTGTATTACTTTTTGAAGAAGTATTCACGTATACTATACTGTTTGATGTTTTCTTAGTCTTTTTAGTTGTCGATTCCTTGCTAACTTTGTGAATATTTGCTTGTTTATCAATTTTTGTTGTGTTCAATTTTTTTTCAGAACTTGCTGCGGATAAGGTATTTAATGAAAACACTAGCACTATAAAACATAATATCATTATAATACTTTTCTTATTTTTCATTTTTTCACCTTTAAATTTTATTTTAAAATAATGATTTTATCACTAATTAATTTTTATAATTTTTTTAATAATAATTAATATTATTAGATATGTTAGTAAATGTATATTATTTTAATGCGTAAATTGTATCAAAAACAGCAATAATAATAAAATGAAGAAATGGATGGTAGTTATTAATTAAAAAATATATGGGGATATGAGTTAATTCGTCTAATTGTATAATCTAAGTTAATATTTGAAAAGAAAAAGATTAAAAGAATTTTTTAATATTGAAATGACCTATGAGGTATCATTTTATTGTTATTTGTATGGATAATCTCCTTTTTCTTCAAATTCTTTTTTTAACCAAGTTTTAAAAATAGAATCATATATATGATATTTACTATTGTCCAATTCTATTAATGTTTTATTTTGCAAGGTTTTTAAAGAAGCACCAATGGCTCCACTAGTAACTCCTAATTTATTAGCAATTTCAATTCTTCGTAATGGTTTTTCAATGAGTGAAGTAATAATTTTTTGTTCTTGCTTATTTAATTTGTACCATTCATTAGTCAAATGAATTAACAGATAAGGTAAAGATTTTTTGAATTCAGTAATTATTCTATTTTCATTCAATTCATCATTAGGGGGCAATAACCTTGCAAAACTATTAACATAATATAAAATACCTTTTGTACAATTATAAAATCTTTCAAAGCCCTTTTCTGTGAAGTTAAGGTAATTGGCATTTTCATTTAAGTAATTTTTTGTTGTTGTAAATGAAAAAGTTTTAATCTCAAAATTTAATATTCTACCACCAAAAGCACCTTTTTGACCAGCAATGTCTGCAATTAAATCATCTTTAATACTCATGCTTCCCGAAAATATATATCCCACATGTTTTTGTGATTGGATTACACTTCGCAGATACCATAAAAATCCGTTTACATCTTCACCAAGTTGTTTTAGATTTTGAAATTCATCAATAAATATTAAAATTCCATCAATATTCTCTTTATAGTTTTCATATATTTGTTGCGGTAAATCCATTACAAAAGTAGTGAATTTTGTATAGTCTTCTTCTGTTTTAATGATAGGGATTGGAATTTTAGAAAATGATTCTATTTTTTCTATTTTAAAATTATTTGTTTTCAAATATTTTAATATTTTTTTATCTATAGTTTTTATATTTGATTCATCACATGTTTTTATTATAGACTCATAGAATAATTTCATGAAATCAAAACGAGTTAATGAATCTTTTCTAAATTTGTTCATTGCAGATAAATCCATATACACAATTAAATAATTTTCTTGGAAATTTCTTTTTAATTTTTTCATCAAAGCAGTTTTTCCAACACCTCTAATGCCTGTGAGTAATATCGTTGGCGTTGATCCCTTTTTTGTTAGTTCTAGATTATCAGAAATAAAAGATATTTCTTCTTTCCTGTTATAAAATTGCGAATCATCTAAATCTGTATCATTCCTAAGGGTAGATTTCCCATGTTTTCATCTATATTAATCTTTTAAAAGCATATTATTTATATATAATGTAAATTTCATTATAATGCTAAAAACACACATTACATTATATAATGTAAATTTCATTATAATGCTAAAAACACACATTGCATTATAAATTAAGAAGAAAGTGTTTCCTAAGATACTGTTGTTCTAAATAATGTAATTGTATGTTTGATGATAATTCTATCTTACCTTTGTAACAGTATCATTTCCAAAAAAATAATTTATTGTTCCGAACTTTTTTTAAAATTCTTATTAAATCAACATTATGTCAAGTTATTTAACTAATATAATTTTTATTACTCTTATTTTTACATAAATAGTTTTATAATTATTTATTTTTGGAATTTAATCATGTAAGTAAGTACTTGCACTCGAAAACCTTTATATACTAACCTAAATATAATACTAAGTAGGTGAGAGGAAGTCTCACCTGGAAATAAACTATTAGAAATAAAAGTTTTGGAAATATGGAATTAGAAATATAGATTTTATAAATAAAAAATTTTTAAAGTAAGGAGAGGATGAAAATGAAAAAATTATTATTAATAGCAATGTGTCTATTAATAGCATCATTAGGCGTAGGATACGCTTTAACAACAGAAATGAATAACCAAACAGTAGTAAATAACACAACTCAAGCATTAGAAAATAACACAACTTCAGCTGTAGATGGCCAACAACCAGTTGTAGTAGAAGTTCAAAAAGTTGTAACACCAGTAGCTCAAAAAGTAAACACAGTAACTAAAACTATCCAGAAAAGTAACCCAGCTAACAACAAAAAAGTCACAACCAACAACAACAAAAATGTAAACACAAACAAAAACACTAAAGCAGTATCAAACACAACAAAAAGAAATGTTCCTGCTAACAAAACAGTTAACAACACCAAAGTTTCTAACAGCACTAAAGTAACCAACAACACAAAAGTTAACAGTACCAGTGTAACTAACAGTACCAAAGTAACTAACAGTACCAGTGTAACTAACAGTACCAAAGTAACTAACAGCACTATAGTAACCAACAGTACCAAAGCAAATAACAACACTATTAAAACAGTACCTTTTAACAACACTAAAACAGTACCTCTTAACAACACTATGAATAACACTTCATTAAACAACACTAACACAACAGATCTTAACAACACAAATGTAACAAATCCTGGTGTCAAAACAATGGGAATTAAAGGAAAATATTAAGGAGAATTAATGAATTTAATGATAAACTCATAAAGGAGAATTATATTATGTACTCGAGAATAATTTAAAAATGGATTGATATAATGTTTTGTAATATCAATCCAATATTATAACTTGTTTTTAATCATATTATTAGGAGAATTTTTTTAATAGACTAAAATTCAAACATAAAAAGCTTTTTTTTTCAATTGATAAGTAAATAATCAATATCAGATAAAATTTAATGTAAATTCATTTAAAAAACGGATTTTATAATGCACCACATAATTTGCAGGTTAATGTCTGTTGTGAGTGGGGGTTATTATTTTGATTATTAATATAGCATATCCATTATTTCTTGGATTATTGTATTTAAGAAATTAGTTTTTATTGGGTTGGGAAGTTGTTTCGAAATAAAAATAATAAAAAGAAGTTTTAATCTTTGTTTGGAATTACAAGTATTGGTACTGTACTGTGTCTTACTGCTTTTTCTGTTACACTTCCTAAGAGGAATCTGTCGAGCATATGTTTTCCACTACTTGCAATAACAATCAAATCAATGTCATCACTTTCGGATACTTTAAGAATTACGTCAGCAGCATTTCCTTCAATGGTTTTAGTAGTTAACTTCAAGTCTTTTCCGGAGTTTCCTTTTTCTTTTTCAATATCTTTAATAATGTTTTCTACTCGTGATGTAACTTTTTTACTTTCTTCTTCCAGAATCATTTCAGATTTTGTTATTAAGTCTTCTTCAGGTAGTCCTGTTAAATATACACTGTCAACCACGTTTAAAATAACTATTTCTGCATCTTCATATTCTGCTATTGTTAATGCATGTGCTATAGCTTTTTCTGAATTTTTTGAACCGTCTGTAGGTAATAATATCTTATCATACATGTTTAAGCCTCCTGTTTTTGAAAGTTATTTATTGTTTTCTAATTTAACTTATAGGATTTGTTTTTATTAAGACTTTTGTGTTTTTTTTAAAATTTTTCATTATACAAATTATTAAAAAGTAGCATGATTATTTTAGTAGAAGAGAGTTAGGAGGGTTAATAATTTAGTATACTATTCGGGATATTCAAGAAGTATTTTTTTTGCAGCATTTATAGTTTCTTGGTCATCATTGCTTATTGCTTTTTTGAGATTTTTTATGATATTGAATAACATTTTATCAACAATGCTGTGTGTTAATAAGTCTAATGTTTTAGCATCTTTTTCGTTAAGGTCAAGCATATGCAAGGTTTTTTCTAACTCATTTTTTCTTATAGTTTCTGCTTCAACATTCAATCCGGATAAGATAGGTGTTATTTCCATTTGTTTAAGAGCATCTTTTAAAAGTACAGTTTCTTCAGCAATAATTGCTTCAGCTTTTTCAGCTTCTTTAACTCTTTTTTCCTTATTTTTATCCGTAACATATCTAAGATCATCTAGATTATATAGTTGTACTTTTAATTCTTTAACATCTTCGTCTATGTCACGAGGGTTTGCAAGATCCAACATTACCATGTTGCTTAGGTGTTCTTCTGGTAAGAATGAAAGTCTTTCTTTATCGATAAGTGTGTGGGGTGCTCCTGTTGCACTTATTAATATGTCAATTTTTTCGAAGTTATCATTTAATTTATTGAATCTAATTGCAATACCATTTAATTCTCGTGCTAATTCTAATGCTTTATCATATGTTCTGTTGGCCACAACTATTGCATTGGTTTCTTTTTCAAGCAATGCTTTGGAAACAACTGTTCCCATTTCTCCAGCACCTAATATGAGAACATTTCTTCCTTTAAGTGAGCCATATTTTTCTTCGATAAGTTCTACTGCTCCACTTCCTACTGAAACTCCTCCCTCATTAATGTGGGTATTTTTTCGGATGGATTGACCAACATGTATTGCTTTTGTAAATACTTTCTCTAATTTTGGACCTATTGTTTCTTCTTTTATTGCTTTTTTTCGTGCATTTTTTATTTGTCCAAGTATTTGGTCTTCTCCCATAATCATTGATTCTATTCCGGAAGCTAATCGTAATAGGTGGTTTATTGCATGGTCATCTTTTTCAACGATAAATGTTGTTGTAGGAATGTTAATGTCATTTTCGAGGATAAGGTATATTTCATACCTGTTGCATGTTTTAATTGTTACTTCTTCTAACACGTTTACGTTATTGTGTATCTTTTTGTTCAATTCATCTAACTTTTTGTATGAGTTTTCCATTGAACCTACATCAGCTATTTTAAAATCTATACGTACGTTTACTAGCATTCACCTATCTCCTTGTCTACTTTTAGAGTGTCATTAATAATTTATAGACTCCTATTATGTCTTTTATTATATTTCAATTTATTACTACTTAAATTTTACATAGAACATTATTCAACAAATTTAATTAAAAAATAAAGTTTTCTTTAACATATTCTATAGCTTCTTCTAAATTTCCATTACTAATGTACTTTTGGACTTGCTTGTCGTTTTTAATCTTAATCATACATTTCTTGCGATCTTGTTGGGAATTAATATTGTCCTTCAACAAGTCACGTATACTTTCCTGTAATCTAATATTCAAGATATCTTCAGGAGTTATTACACTTTGAATTTTTTTTCTAAGTTCCTTTGCCATAAGAGGACTTTTTGAACCAGTATATAATGAAACAGTAACTCCTCCAATATCAAATGTTGAAGGAACAATTACGTTACTTAATGAAATATCACTAGCACAATTAACAAGTTTATCCCGTGCTTTTATGGAGATTTCTTCATTCAACTTCTTATCATCAGTTGCAACTACTACTAAATCACATTTATCAAGAAGTTCACCCCTATCATTATCTTCATAAAAGGTAGCACCCTTTGAAAGAAATTCCTCTTTAAGATTATCATCAATATTGTGTGTAATAATAGATACATTAGCACCAACATCTAAGAAACGTCTAGCTCTTCTAATACCCACAGAACCAGTACCAATGATTAACACGTGTTTGTCTTTCATTTCTAAAAATAGTGAAGTAAGTCCCATATAAAACAACTCTACTAATAAAAGGGGGTTAATAAAAAAAGTTCATTTATAAACTTTTTAGTCTGAGATTTTTTATCGCAACTTTCAAATCATTACCTGATTCATCCAATGCTTTTTTGGCTTCGTCAACACTAATGTTGAAGGTACTTGCAAGAGATTGAATGTCTTCATCAGTATACTTTACGGTATTAACTTTTGAGTGTTTTAATATTTCTTCTGCAAGTTGCTTTTTAAGTGTCATGTATTCATCATGTGAAATTCCTGCTGCTTGAAGTTCCATATCTCTTAATGGACAAGGTTTTGAATCTTTACAACACCAGATTAATGATCCAAAACATGTTGCAGCTCCAGTACCTAGTTTTGTCCTTTTTCCAAAATCTTCTTTAATGTTCACAAATTCTTGTGGTGTTAATCCTATTTCAGCTATTTTTGCATGTACAGGACATGGTTTGACTGGTGGACAACAGAAAGCAAGTCCTCTTGCATCTCCTCCTCTACATACATGAGCTGGTGCATCTTCCCATCCCATAATATCACTCCTATTACTGAATAATTTATTATATTAAAATTTTATTTTTTAAGTTTCTATTTGCTCTAGTATATTATAACTATTTGATGTTGCGATTATAATAATTTTTCTAAAAAAGTAATTGGAATATAATAATTTAATGGGTAATTATTTAATTGACGTTTATGTATATCTGAGTATAGTAATTTTTTCGTTTTCTTAACTAGTTAACTTTGCTTTTAAATTTTTTTATTTATAATTAAAATTAAGTAGTTAATTTATACTTTACATGTTAATTATAATTTAGAATTATTTTTTTTATATTTTTTATTAAGTAGTTAAGTTGTAATTTAGTAGTTAATTATTAATATGAATATCCATATATTATTATTAAAAAATGAAATGATGATTTAAATGAAGTATATGCCTATAGTAATGCCCGAAAATATTGATAAATATTTTTACAATAGGGAACATGAACTAACAATATTAAGTACTAATTTGGCATTGTTGGAAGAAGGAATTCCTAATCAATTTTTAATTACTGGATATAGAGGTATAGGAAAAACCTCTTTACTTAAAAAACTATTAAAAAATCAGCCAGATTATTTTTTAACTACATACATAGATTTATCTGATATATATGGGAGACAGAAAGGAAAATTATCTGAAGAAGAAGTTATTAAAGAATTTTTATGCATGATTGAAGAAAGTTTAAATGATGATGTAAATATATTTGAAAAGGCTAAAGAAAGGTTACATCATACATTTAATCAGTTAAAACTGAAAAATTTCAATTTCAATAACTCAAACTTACGTGATTTACCCATACCTCTAATCGAAGATAATTATAATAAATTAAGTAAATATGTAATGGAATTACCTCAGAAAATTGTTGATTCTGTTGATGAAATCAAAGGTTTTATAATAGTAGTTGATGAATTTCAATTATTAAAAACTCTTGAAAATCCAGAAGCTTTTTTTTGGTTGATACGTAGTTATTCACAAAAACAATATAATGTAAGTTATATATTCACAGGCAGTGTATCAAACACTTCTGAAATTATTGAAATGATTAATGGGCAAACTGGAGCTTTTGGGGGGCGAATGTTTCAATTAAATGTAAATGAATTCACTAAAGAACAAACTAAAAAATATATACAGGAAAAATCTAACAATATACGATTTGATAAAGAAGCATTTGAACGATTTTATAAATGTACTAGGGGAATCCCAGCATACATTAACAGTTTTTGCAATATTTTACCCAATAATATTGTATGTACAACTGAAATTATTAAAGAATCTTTCATATTAAATATTGACAATATAGCATTATTATGGCTAAGAGTCTGGGGAACATTAAATGATAATGAAAAAGGGTTAATAATTCTCTTTGTTGAAAATGGTGAAATGGACTGGACTACCCTACTTGAAAATGTTTCATATTCAAAAGTAACATTGACCAAATACTTGGATTTGCTCAGTAATAAGGGAATTATTGAATATTCTGCTGATGGAAAATACTATTTATCTGACATAATGTTAAAAAGATGGTTGGAAATAAAACATGATACTAGAGGTAGGTATCCTCAATAGTATATATTTTTAATTAAAAAAAGAGAAAGGAGTTTATATCACTTAAGTTGTTTTCAATTTGAATCTAATTCGTTAATGACTGTTCCTTTTGTTTCAGGGAATATCCAGATCCAAATTCCACATAGTAATGCAAATATTGCAGCTATTGCTATACCATAACTTAAATCACTGTATGTTGCAATAAGAGTGATGATTACTGGTGTTACAAACTGCGCTCCACGTGCAAGATTGAATACTGTTCCAACACCAGTATTTCGTATTTTGGTAGGGAATAGTTCCGAGAATAATGCCCCGAATCCTCCGAAAAATCCTGTTCCAAATCCAGTTAAAAACATGAATACGAATATTAAATCGGGAACTTCCGTAATCTGATTCCAACAGAGTGTTATCATTGAAATGCTTATTGCCATTATAAAGCTGTAGATTGTAAATGCAGGTCGTCTTCCAAGTTTTTCAGCCACGAAACCGAAACTTGTGTAACCTGAGAAATCTCCGCACTGTATTATTATAATTCCTATTGTAGTTCCAATTAGGGCCAGTCCTCTTTCCTGTGCAAGATAAGTGGGCAGCCATGAATATGTAAACCAATATGCGGACATACCAAAAATACATAGGATTAATGATTTGAGGAATATTTGTCTATATTCTTTGGATACTAATTCTTTAAATTCTTCAAAAATATTTTTATTCACGTATTTGTCTTTATTTTGAATCCATACATCGGATTCGTTAAGATATTTTCTTATGTATATAACCATGAGTGCTGGTATTATTGAAAGTAAAAATGTAAATCTCCATCCAATGAGGGGGCTGATTATACCACCCACTATTGAAGCCAATATTACTCCAATTGGTGCTCCTGATTGCATGAAAGCTCCAAATCTGGCTCTCAACTTATCAGGGAAAGTTTCATTAATGTATGTTTGACCAGTAGCCCATTCTCCACCAACTCCAAATCCTGTGATGAATCTAAATATTAAAAGTGAATAAAATGACCATGTGCAAGCACTCAGCAAAGTTCCTATGGAATATGCAATTATTGTCCATTGTAATATTTTTTTACGGCCGTATTTATCTCCTAGTGCTCCAAAAATAATTCCACCTAGGCCTGTGGCAAATAATGATATTCCTAAGCATAATGATAACATTTCCGCACTGAAATGCAAATCACTTTGAAGTTGAGACACTAGAAAAGTAAATAAAACCAAATCATAGAAATCAAAAACCCATCCTGCCCAACTTAAGGCAAAAACTCTATAATGATGTTTATTTAATTTCGTTTCTTCATTCATTAACATAATTATTACAACCTTTAATTCTATTTAAGTTTTGTTAAATATTTAACATTTTTTAGTGAATTTTTATCATTTGTTAAAAAATAGGTTTGTAAGAATATAAATGTATAATTACTAAAGGTATTAAGACGTGTATGTTGTTAAAAGTAAGAAATTAAAATATGGCAAGAGAAAAATAATTATTTTTTAGGGGATTAGGGGGAGGATGGTTTTTAGTTATTTCATTAATTTCCGAAAATATGTCCAATGTCTCCATTTAATGCTGCTCGGGCTACTGAAACGCTGTTTGCTCCGCTGTCTAACATTTTCAGGTAATCTTCATGGGCAGTTACACAATTGTTTCCAATGATGTGAATATTGGTGTTTTGACTAATCTTGTTAATCATGTCGTAGTCTGCTTCCATTACTCCAGGTTTTGTTGCATCAACATGTATATAGTCAATATTGTATGAGTTGAGCAGTTCTATTATTTTTAGTGTATCTACATTTTCGACATTTGTACGAATTTTTACACTAATTTCTTTGCCTGAATTATTGGTTACCTCTTCAAGTATTTTAGATAATTGTTCGGTATCCTCCAATAATTTTTGACCTGCATTAGCTTTAAGCATAGGTTCTTGTCTACAATGTGCATTTACTTCTATGATATCTACATTATCGTTTGAATAAACAACTTTAAATGAGTTTGGATCTATGCCCCTAAGATTCACACTAATTTTTCCATTCCATGAAGGATTAAATTCTCTTATGATGGTTGCTTCTTCTGTTATGTCTTCTGATAAGTGATGAGGACAGGTGAAAAATTCTTTTCTGTCATTATCATCACTTGTCATTATTTCAAGTCCTGCTTTAAATGTATCTAATTCAATATTATATCCACCTAAAGTGATAATGTCAACACCTTGTTTTGTGAATTTTTTACAAAATTCACCATTATTAATTCCAGCCATAGCTGCCAATACATTCATAATAACACCAGTATCATATTTTATTATTTTAATTGGAGGTTAAATAAATAATAGGATTACTTGTCGGTAAATACTAAAACAGAATCATCAGTTAAATCTGCTCTAATATCTTCAAGACCTATATCTGCCAAATCTGCTGCACGTCCACCTTTTTTTGCAATACCTACACCAGCTTTAAGGGTAACTCCAGTCGTGGAACCTATTTTCTTAAGAACTTCACGTAATTCATTCTTTGTAATGCCATTTGATGGAGCCATATAATTATCTCCACCAATAAAGAAACATAAACCATTATGTTCTTTAAGTTCTTTCATAAGTTCAATTAAAACATCATATACAACAATTGACACATCATAAGCAGTTTCAACATCAGTGAGAGTATTTGTAATGTCATCAATATCAATATGTGCAATTTGAACTTTGGATTCATCTTCTTTTGCTAAAGAATCAATATTTAATACTTCACATCTGTCCTTGGATTGAGCTCCTCCACCTTTCTGAATCATTTGGGTAGCTACCTTTTGAGCTTCAAGAGGATTTTCTCTTGCAGCAACACCCATACTTATCGTAATTGGATATCTGTTACGTATCGAATCTTGAATTTTAACATGTTCCTCTTCATTTATTCCATTACTTATGGCAATTAAGTTATCAAAACGGTTGAAAAAAACAATTCCACCACGTGCACCAAATTCCCTTTCTAAATCACCATATAATCTTGATTGTAATGTTTGTAAATCTGGTTCAAACCTTGGTCCTGGCGTCACAGTCCAAGGTCCATAATTATCAATTTGTATTAACGTAATCTGTATCATTTAATCACTTAAATATTTAATCCTATTAATTCATTACAAGTATCTTCTTTGCTAAATTTATTTTATCATCTATACTGTCAAATATTATATTTTCCACAGACACTTTTTCTATGAATTCTTCTATACTATGTTTATATTTGTAATCGGTAGTATTTATTATATAATGGTCTAGAAAATCCTCATAAATTTTTGCAACACCACTCGGACTTACATCAATTCCTTTGGCTTTCATGAACTTACTGGCGGGACCACTAACAGCATCTTCACCAATAATGGGTGAAACACTCGTAACATAACTTTTTTTCAGAATCTTTTTTACACCTGACATGGATATTATGGGATTAATTGAAGTAATAGGATTTGAGGGTCCAATAATTATTTGATCCGATTCTTCTAAAGCTTCTAACACTTCACTGCTTGCTTCAACTTCTTTATAAATAACATCTTTAACAATAGGTTTTGAAGCTTCTTTAATAAGAAAATCATGAAAAGACATTTTGCCCTTATCCGTATCAATGATTACTTCAGGTTGAAAATTACTCATTGGAAGAATATTTGCCCTTATACCCAGCGAGTCCTTCTGAATTTTAACACTTTCCGTAAGCGAATATTTCTGCATTAACATAGTCTTCTGTATTTTTAATGCACGGTCTTTATCACCTATCCTGAGTGTTTCATCAAAACCCAATCTTTTTAATTCATCATGTGTAAAAAATGTGTCATCCTTTCTACCATACCATAATTCATCATTAATCAAATCACTCATAGTGTACAATACAGTATCAATATCTGCAGAAACATAAACGCCAGAAAAATAATTGTTCTCCAAAGTATTTACAACAATATTCAATTTTTCTTCCGGTACAACTTCCTTAATTCCCTGTAATAATTTGGGAGTACCAGTACCACCTGAAAGTACAGAAATCATAAAATCACCTACAATTATTATCTGAATGCATCATGATCCTTTTCTCTTAAAATTTCACCAATATTCGAATCATCTAATCCACAGGAGGTAAGGCTTGAATCGTAACCTCTGATTAAAACAAGACAAATGCCACTATCCGATTGACCCATAAGAAGACTGGCAGCGCTAGCAAGTTCATCAGCAGTTGCCTCAATAGTACTCATAAGTTCCTGACCATAAAGATCATAACTTCCCCTAAAATCCGTAGTTGGATGTAGACCACTAATTCCCACAGCTACACCAATAGCACCAACACGCCAGGCTCTACCCTGGGTGTCGGATATGATAATCTTGGAGTCAGCATTAAACTTTTCATCTAAAAATTTTTTAATTTCTCCAGCACTCTTATCCGGATCTACCGGAAGGGGAGTTACAAAACCTTCCTCACAATTACTATTATCAATGCCACTATTGGCACAAACAAAACCGTGTTTGCTTTCAGTGATAATAAGCCCATTCTGACAACGAAGAATATCCCTAGAATTGTCTAAAATGATTTGACACTGCTTAGCATCTTTACCACTTTTACGGGACATTTCCATAGCCTTTTTAGATGGGGTAACATCATCAACTTTCACGTAATTTCCTTCAGCCTTGCTTACAACAGTTTCTGCAAGAACAAGAATATCACTATCTGAAAGGGAAATGTCATTATTTAACAAGGATTCATAAATAATTTCAGGCAGGTTATCTCCCTCTTTAATAAGAGGAAAATCTTTAATTCCAATAAGTTCTATGTTCATATAATATCATTCAACCATGTTTACTATTATGAATTATATTAATTGGAAATATTATATTTGTTTAAAAAAAAGAATTGAGGGTGAAAATTTTTTTTGGGATTGTGATTATACTTTAAATGCAGTTGTTACTTTACCAGCATTAAATGCTTTTGTAGAAGTACTTGAAATGGTTAAAGCATGATAACCTTTCTTAAATGCTTTTTTAAGTAGGAGGTTAATTTTACCCTTTTTAACTACTTTATTTTTAAGAACAGCTTTTCCATCTATTTTAACAGTTACTTTAACATTTTTGGTTAACAATTTATTATGGGCATCAAGGATTTTACCTTTAATAGTAGTTTTCTTTGACTTGCTTGTTGTTTTTGTAACTTTTATTGTTGGTGTTGTTTTTGTGACTTTGACTTTGCTTGATGCTTTAGCTTTGTTATAATATTTGGATGAGTAGGTTCCAGTTATTTTTATTGTTTTTGCATTGTTTCCTTTTGGAATTGTGTAAGTAAGTTTGCCTGCACCATTTTTGACTTTAACTGTTTTCTTTTTGCCATCAATTTTAAGGGTCACTTTGGAAGTAAGTTCTTTTTGTGAGTTAGTATCAACATGTTTCACGGCAAGAATAACTTTATCACCGGCTTTTGCTTTTTTAACATTTGGTGTGATTGTAATTTTGCTTTTTCCTTTGCTTACTTTTATAATGCCTTTTTTTGTTATGTTTGAATTGTTAAATTTATCGTTTCCAGAGTAATATGCTTCTACTTTAGTACTCTTAATCCAGGATGTTGGAACAGTGTACTTGATTGTTGCTGATCCTTTTGAAACTTTTGATTGTAATAAGTTTCCATTTGCATCTTTAAGGTATTTACCGTTTACTTTAAATGATACTTCTCCACCAGTAACGTTTTTACCTTTACTGGTTTTTACGTTGGCTGTTAATTTGATTGTTTTACCAACTTGTGTGGAGATTTTGCCAATACTGATTTTTGTTGCATATGTAGTTTTAAGTTTTTCGTTTTCCTTGGTTAAAGTTTCATTTGCTTTAATTAATTGGGCAATGCTAGGGGTATTGTTTTTAATAATGGTGTCTGAAGTATCGGAAGTTACTGCATCATTACCAAGGAATTTGTTGTCAATAACAATATAATTGTCAATTACTTTGGTATTGTTTGTTGAAAGGATTGTTATTGGTGAACCTTTAGTGGTTTTAATGGTATTGCCGTTTACATTAACATTTTTGCTCATATAGAAAGCCATAATGTAGTTGTCAGTTTTACCTTTTAAGTTTATTTTCAATTTTTTAATATTTACGCCATCAGGAATGTTTCCCATCCAGTCAATTTGGGTAATTACTGCAGTACAGTTAGTACCTTTAACATTATAAGTTGAATCGGATAGTTTTGCATTTGAAGCACCTTCAATTAAGACGCCAATAGCCTTTTCGGATTCAACATTCAAGTCCAATTTTTTAAGGGTAATGTCTTTTGAACTGCCAATACCCATTGCAGTACTGTAAACACCATAAGCTTCAGCATCTGCTTTTGAATATAAAGTACCGCTTAGACTTGTGTTGTATGCATCAAATAATTGTATGGCTGCAGCATAATATTTTGATGTGACATTTATGGTAGTTGAAGTCATTTTGATATTTTTGGATCTTCCGAGGTTTAATCCATAAACATAGTTTGTACCTGTAACGGTAATCATGGAATTTTGTATGGTGTTTCCAACTACTTCTTGTCCTGCAGCTTTGGATTGTACGTCCATACCGTCAACAGTAGGGAAAAATCCGGTTGTTTGGCCAGCATCATCATAGTATAATTTTACGTTGTCAATTAATGTATTTGATCCTTTAATGAATATTCCGGATGAATCTGCATTACTTGTTAAGTCAGGATTATATACTAAATCGGATGATGGTGCAGAAATGTTTACTGTAGTGTTTGTTACTGTGTTTTTATTATCATCAATTTTTATACCTATAACTGGATTTTTACTGACAACTGTTATGTCTGAATTTTTGATAGTGTTTCCTTTTGTTTCAAGAAGTATTGTGTAGTCCTGTTCTTTGTTATTGTTGTGAACTTTTATTCCATCAAATACTATTTTTGCATTGTTTTGAACTGTAATTGTTGTATTGTATAATGTGCTTGTTCCATCATTTTTTACTGTTAATTTTATGTTATCGAAGGTGAAGTCTTTGTTCTTTATATTTCCTGAGAAGGTAAGGGTACTGCCGTTTGCTATTGTGCTTGTTTTGGCAGTGGAGTTTGTATCAAAGTAGGTTGAATATGTTTTTTCAGTTATGGTAAAATTACTTTTTGTAGCAGTTTTAACGTTTTTATTTGTGTTGCTTTTATCAACAATTTTTTTATTATCTGTATTCTTATTAACAACTTTTGTATCTTTACTAGTTTTTGTGGTTGTTTGAACTTGTTTTGTTGTGTCGGTTGTTTTGATTTTTGTTGTTGTGTTGTCTGTGTTTGCTGCTGTTGCACAGCTTATTCCCACTAGTACGATTAAAATAGTTGTTAACAAGAGTATAGTTTTCATATTTTTATTCATATTAATCACTATTTCAATATAATTTTTTGATAGAAGTATGTTTTACAAAATTCTGATTTCCTTAAATAATTTTTAAAAAGAAATTGAATTTTAATAATTTATAAAATTTATTTTAATTTTATTAAATTATTTTTACTCCTAAGTAATTATTTAAAATAACTGCTTTATAATAGTATTTGTTTATAATAAAATCACTAATTATTTGTAAATTGTTTATAAAAATATAAAATAATTAATTATTTTTATAAAAATAAAAATATTAATAATAATTAAACTAATGAAGAAAAACTTTTTAATAGTATTATAATTTTAAAATCAAAATTATTTAAAAAAAATATTAACTGGTCGGGGATATGGAAAATTTACTCTTAAAATTGATTAAATAAAATTATCAAGTATCAAAAATGAAAAGAAATAAGATTAGGGGGTGATGTTTAGGGTATTAAAGTATTGTTAATTTAACATCTTTTCTGCTTGAAGCATAGTAACCGTTTGTTCCGGACAGGATACTTACTGTATATTTGCCTTTATTTAGTTTTGTAGGTACTTTGATGTTAACATTACCTTTGTTGACTTTTACTTCGTTTTGGTAGGTGATTCCGTTGATTTTTATTGTTACTTTGTTGTTGTTTTTAATGTTTTTGTTTTTGTTGTCAAGGATTTTGGCTTTAATTGTGAAAGTGTTACCTTTGGATACGATGTCTTTTGCTTTAATTGTTGTTGGTATTTTTTTAACGGTTAAATTTGTGTTGTTTTGTACTCTTCCATATTTTTCTGATGAGTATACTGTAGTAATTTTATATGTTCTTGCAATGCTGTTTCCTAAGTTGTAGTTGAGTGTTGCGATACCATTTTTTATGTTAACTGATTTTATTGTTTTACTGTTTCTTTTGAATATTACTTTTCCTTTGTTTACTAGTTTGCCGTTTTTATCTTTAACGGTTGCTTCTAAATTAACTGTATCACCATTATCTGCTTTAACGCTTTTAACTGTAATTTGGGTTTTAACTTTCAATGATACTACTTTGATTTTTGTAGTTTTTGTAGCTGGCAGGTAGTTGTCATTGCCTTCGAAAGAAGCTTTAACATCATATTTTCCTTCTTTTGTTGTTGTGTATTTGTAGGAATATGTGCCTTTGTTGTTTGTTTTTATTGTGGTGATTTCTTTTCCATCATAGTAAAGGGTAACTTTGGCGTTTTTTATAGGTTTGTTGTTAGCATCCAGTAATTTGCCTTGGATTGTTGTTTTTTTGTTTTCTATACTGTTTGTTGCGGTTATGCTTATTTTTGTGTTTAGTTTGTTTATTTTGAAGTTTGTGGTGTTTATACTTTTTATGTAAACATAGTTGCCATCGAATGTTGCTATAACATGATTTTTTCTGGTGTTGGTAACTTTTAGTTCGTATTTGAATTTTCCGTTGTCGTCTGTTTTAACAGTTACTTCTTTATTTTCAATGTTAAGTGTAACTTTGGCTTTTTTGATAGGATTTTTGTCAATGTCTGTTAATTTACCGGTTATGCTTGTTTTTTCATATACATTAACGTCTTTTGCTGTAACGCTTATTAGTGTTTTAATTGGTGTTGCTTTGATTATTGTTGAATTGATACTGTTTACGTATTTCTCATTTCCTTCAAATATTGCTGTTATGTAATTTTCATTTTGGTTTACTGCTAAGTGTTCGTATTTGAATTCACCGGTTGTGGTTGTTTTTAGTTTTATTTCTTTATTATCGATGAGTAATGATATTTGTGTGTTTTTGATTGGGTTGTTCTTTTCATCAGTTAATTTACCAGTTATTGTTGTTTCTTTGTTGATGTTGGTGTTTGTTGCAGTAACTGTTATTGTTGTTTTTATTTTTTCTATTTTGAATGTGGTTTTGTTGGTTGAGCCTATACATGTTTCATTTCCATCGTAGAATCCTACTACATAATGGAATCCCGCATTGCTTAGTTTACATTCATATGTGATTGTACCGTCTGAATTGGTTGTGCCGTTTCCAAGTATGTTGTCTATGTAGAAGTATATGAATGCGTGTTTATTGCTTTGTTGTGGTTGTCTTTGAGTGTGAATGTTATTTTTGTTGTTTCGCCTATTGTGTTGTTTGTTGCTTTGATGGTTAATCTACTTTCTTTTGGTGTTACTGTGACATTGGTTGTTTTTGTTAGGACTGGTACCGTTGTTGAATATTCTATTGTTACTATGATGTTGAGTGTTCCGATTTTTGTTGTTGTGTAATTGAATTCGTATTCTCCTTTGGCTGTTGTTTTTGTTTGTCCTATGTGCTCGCCATCTATGTATAAATCAACGTATTCATCTGAATGTATGTTGTTTCATCATTTTCGTCAGTAAGGGATAGTTTTCCTTTGATTGTTGTGTTGTAGCCTATATTAACAGGAGTTGTAGCATCTACGTGAGGTTATAGTTTTTCATTAGGAAGTAATATGCATTATTGTGGAAATTTTGTGTATAATAATATTTTGACTCTTCTGTTTGATTAATTATTATTTTGTAGATGCGATATCCCTCTTGAACATATAAATCAGCAACTTTGACAATAGGATCATTATCTTCTTGTGGGATAGTTGTTAGTTGGTACTTTTCTTGTTCAACTCCATTAATATAATATGAAACATCACCATAGTTAGGTATGTAATTATCCTCTAGGGGATGTCCATTTATAATATTTCTAACTATTTCATTGTTGTTTATTATGAAGTTTTCAGGATCGTTATTTATGAAATCACAATTTGTAATATCACAAAAATAACTAGAATACTCATCAGATTCTTTGTATATTACTCCAGTAGGTTCTTCATTATATTCTTGGTTAGAATTTGGAACGTATTTGTTTGATATGAATTGTGTATTGTCTATTATGGTATTTCCCCTCAAATATAGGACAATACCTTTTGCTTGTCCCCGATATATTTTGTCTAAAAGCTTATTATTACTAAATATTGTATTGTTAATTAGAACTCTATTATCGGATAACCTGTCGTCAATAGAATAATAAGGAGGTTTTATTTCCTGCTGTGTAGTTATTCTTTCACTATAAATTATTCCACCTTGTCCAACTCCAGTATTTGAAGTGAAATTTGTATTATCAATGGTTAAGTTATAATCCGGGGCTGAAAATATGATAATTCCACCGTATTGGTTACCAAAATAGTTTTCGCTAATGTTTGAAGGCACTCCATTTCCTATGAAAGTTGTATGGTTTATGGTTAAGTCATTATGCTCTGTTAGTATAACAGAACAAAAATCGTAACCATAGTATTGATCAGAGTAATCATCATAGTAAAATAAGTCTTTATCGTATGCTACTATATTATTTGTGAAATTGGTGTTGTCTATACTTAATTTGACTGAGTAGTGATATATTGCAGCAGTTGTAAATCCAGTGTTTGAAGAGAAAGTTGAATTGATGATTTCTGTTGAAGCCGGAGATATGGAATTTACTCTTTCTAAATATAGTGCTCCAGAACTATAACCCATGTTATTTTCGAATGTTGAATTTAATATAATTGATTTTCCATTTTGGTATAAAAATACAGCTCCACAAAGATTAGGCCAATAATTATTTTCATGTTTTTCTGCAACATTTGAATCAAATCGTGAGTCTTTTATGATAATCTGACTACTAGAATTACTGTTTTTGTAATATAATGGAGCATTCATTAAACCGGTGTTCTCTGTAAAATTTGTATTGGTTATTGTTACATTTCCCTTTGTAGCTATAGTTACTGTTCCATTTATACCAGCTTGGTATGGCTCATCATAATAGTTTATAGCATAAATTTCCGTATTATTATTGGATTTGAATATTGAATTTTTTATTTCGAGTTTGGGGCAGTAGTATTCTCCTCCAGCGTAGTATAATGCACTCTACTATTTCCAGTATTGTTGGTAAATTTGCAGTTATCTATTTCAACATTCGCGTTATCATGATAAGCTACTATTGCAAGAGCTCCTCCTATATTAGTTATTTCATTATCTTTTTTACCATTTGAAGTAAAGTTGGTATTATTAATAGTTAACTTGCTGGACTTAATTCCTTCGATTAAAACTGCTCCAGCATCTAGTGCATAATTTTTCTCAAATTCACAATTATTTATTGTAATATTCTCATAGTTTATGATAGATAGTGCACCACCAACAGAATCATAAATGTCTTCACCTTTTAAATCATTATTAATGAATTTAACATGGTTTAAAGTTAAGTTTACATTCATCTGGAATATTGCACTTAGGGATCCTGAACAATTGCTTATTGTTAAATCATTGATGGTAATATCATTAGTGATGGTACTATCATCCTCAAGGGATTCGATATCATCGATTGGTGTTGTTAAGAAGTTGAATCTTTTGTTTCCATCTATTGTTTTATTATTTCCATTTATGACTAGTTTTTTTATGTTATCACTTATGCTTATTGCTCCTGTTGCTTCTGTGATTTGGTATGTGTTTCCTTTTAGGTTAACGGTTAAATCGCTTTCGGTACTGGTTGTTAATGTATTGTAAAGTTCTTGTAGTTGTTTATGTCGATGCTACTTGCTTTTTTAGTTTGTTTGTTTTTCGTTTTTGAAATATTTTTAACACTTTTTTCTTTTGTATTAGTGACTTTCTTAGTCACATTGCTTTCTTTATTTTTTGTAATTGTCTTTGTTTTAATATTATTTGCAGGACTAGTTTTTGTCACGCTTTTCTGTACTTTCACATCTTTGACAGTTGAGTTGTCACTTGCTGTGACTACACTTAATCCTAATAATAATATGATTATAAGACTAACAAGGAATATTTTTTGTTTAGAAATTATAATCACCTTCTTTTTTTATATTAAAATCTTTAACTACTATGTGTGAACTTTTTACTTATAATAAGTAATCATTAATGCCATACTAGTTAAATGATTACTATTCTATTTTTTATATTTTACTTTTTTAAAAAATTGGATTAGTAAAAATTATTAATATATTAATAATTTATTAAATTTAAAAAAAAGAGAGAGTTAGGTTTTAAAGTTGGTGGATAGTTTGGCACTATTAAATGCTTTGGTAGCACTGCTGGTAATTAAGAGTTTATGATTTCCTTTTTTAAGAGCTTTTTTAAATGAAGATGTGAGTTTACCATTTTTTACTACTTTGTTTTTAAGAACTACTTTTCCATCTACTTTTATTGTAACTTTCACGTTCTTGTTTAATAGTTTATTGGTTGCATCGTTGAGGTTTGCTTTGACAGTG
>JAFRMD010000186.1 GCA_017430835.1 Methanosphaera sp. | reverse complement strand
TCCAGAAGATCTGACGAATTTTCCTCCATCTCCAGGATTGTTTTCGATGTTAAAGATTGGAGTACCTTCAGGAATTTCACTTAATGGTAATGTGTTTCCTGGTTCAATTGAAGCAGAAATTCCACATTCAATTTCATCATCAATTGCAATACTTTCTGGTGCAAGAACTAATTTTTCTTCACCATTTTCGAATTTGACTATTGCAACAGGTGCTGATCGTCCTGGGTCATGTATGATATCTGTTACGATACCTTTAAGACTTCCTTCTTTTTCTAGTGCATCATATGAACGGTATGATACTTTTCCTCTGAATCTGTGTGATGAACTACGGTATGTTGGAGTTCCTCGACCTCTTCTTTGTATAATTAATCGATGTCCCATAATCAATCCTCCTAATTATATATTGCTTAGAAGACTCCTAATTTAACTGCAATATCTTCAGCAGCTTCAGCTTCTTCTAATTCAAGTGTTGCAACTTTTTCTCCTCTAGGAGTAATATGAGTATTTACTTTTACAACTTTTGTATCGTATAACTCTTGGAAAGCATCTTTAATTACGCTTTTATTAGCAGATCTACGAACCACAAATGTAATTTTATTTTCATCATAAATTTGATTCATTGTTTTTTCTGATAATTGTGGTTTTATTATTACTGAATATGGATCCATAATAACTAACTCCTATTTTGTTGGAATAAATCTCCAAGCTTTTCGATTGCAGATTTTGTGTATATTGTAAATCTTCCTGCGTGTGTACCAGGTGCAAGTAATTCAGCATTTACATTGTTGACTTCAACAACATCTACACCAGCATGGTTTCTTGCTCCTAAACTGATTCCACGATCGTTACCAACAACTACTAAAGGTCCTTTAGGTGTTCTGTATTTTCTTCCTCTAAGTTTACCTTTACCAGATTTAATTTTTCTTCCTTTTTTAGCTCTTACAATGTCATCCATTACGCCTAAATCTTTAAAGATTTCACGAGTTTCTTTTGTAGTTTTTACAGTTTCTAATTCATCATCCACAACGAAAGGAACTTGTTCTAAATCTGCAACTGCATGTCCTCTGTTTGCAACTAAATCTTTATCTGCTGTAGCTGCAATAGCGGATCTTATTGCTAAAATTCTTTCTTTTCTGTTGATTTTTTCATGATAAATTGTATTTACTCGTGGAGGGTGAGCTTTTCTACCACCAATTGCTTGAGGTACGAATGCTGCTTTGGATGAACCATTAATACGAGGTACCATTGCTGCTCCTCTACCTGAACCCATTGATTTTGCTGTAGTTCTTTTACCTGCCATTGGGTTTGCTCCCCATGGTTGGATTCTTGCTGTTTGCATTGAAATTACAGCTCTTTTAATTACGTCAGGTCTGTATTCTTCTTCAAATACTTCTGGGAGTTCAATTTCCTCGGTGATGTCGCCTTTTAATGAATAAACGTTAACTTTTGCCATACTAATCACTTTCTAAAGTTATACTCCCTGTCTTGAAGTAGTGCTTATGTAAGATATTTCAGGAGCGGATACTGTTTTTGAAGCATTTCTTACTCCTTTTCTTAAAACAACTAATCTTTTGGAAGGTCCTGGTAATGAACCTTTTACGAGTATGTAATTGTTTTTTACAAATCCATATTTTACAAATCCACCGTCTGGGTTAATTAAATCAACCTCAGATTCATCGCCTATTTTTAGGAGTTTTTTGTTATATTCTGTTCTTTTATGGTATCCCATTTGACCTTGCATTGCAACGGTCCACATGGTTCTGTTTGGAGTCCATGGTCCTATAGAACCAACGTGTCTTTCAATACCACTACGTGCTGCTTTACCATATTGGATTCTTACACCGAATCTTTTAACTGGTCCTTGAACACCTTTTCCTTTGGTGGTTGCTATAGCATCAGTGTATTCACCTTCTTCAAATACATCTTTAGGTGTTACTTCTTGTCCTAATACACTTATAGCATATTCTAATTTATCTTCTACAGATTTTCCACCTACACCGAATTCAAGAACTTCTGGTTTTTTCTTAGGCACACTGGTAAGTTTAGGTTTAGTGTGAACTAGAACTCTAACTTCATCTATTTCATCAATTCTGTTTCTAAGGTCTTCTAATTTTGATTCAATATCTTCAAATTTAGGAACAGATATTTTTCTGGATAATTCTTCATCCAAATTATCATTTGCAAGTACATCGGTTAATGTTTTTAAACCGTATGTGGTTTTTGTGTAAGCTCTAATTCCCAACACTACTAAAGGTGGTGCCTCTAATATTGTACAAGGAACGGATAGTTCCATGTTTTCTGTTGGAGAACCTTTCCTAGAATCCAGAGCCGTCACGTGGGTCATGCCCACCTTGTATCCTGCGAATCCGAGAAGCCCAGTCTCTTCTGTTTCTGGCCAGGTACTTACACGAGGTGTTTCTCTAGCCACTCTTTTACGTGGACTGAATGCAACCGATCCTTTTCTTGGTTGGTGATGTCTAGTCATGTTTTCTTCTCCTTAATTATAAAATTTAATAATTGTTTTTTAATGGTGTTATTTACAAGTTATTTTTAATAAGTAACAAAATACTAAGGGTCTAACAAAATATTTAATATTGATAATGTGCTTATTAACGCTTCCTCTGTCCTAACAGTTTCAGTACCCTGACATGGAACAGTGTTAATTTCATAATCTAATTTGCGCTCATTTATTAGGCTGTTTATTCCTGAGTATGGTCCTCCGAATAAAATAGCCACATGATTAGCTTGTTGAATACTTGTCTGAACCTCATCTAGAATAGAATTAATGTTAGGAGCATATTTTGATGTACCAATTACCAAGTCAGGTTTTTGTTTCATCATGGTTATGCTGTCATAGAGGTTACGGTCACTAGCAATTGTATCATATCCCCAATAAACACTCTCAGGTTCATCGGGTTCTATTAAAATTTCTTTACCCAGTTTTTCAATACGAAAACTTAGTACTTTATTGACACTTAGTTTTTCCTTACATAATGCAAGGCGGTCTACACCAATATCGACCATTGTGCCCTTTCGAACACGTTTTTTCGTCAAACCTTGCCTGAATTCACCAACAGTGATTTCATCAGACAACGGATGATGAGGTGTCCTAAGTGGTGGAAGTATTCCTACGTTCTTCAGCTCCGGTGTAATCGGAAACACTTGCTTTCGCAAGTATTGAGGTGTATCCATGTATTCTAGGATAGTTTTCATATAGAGAGCATCATCCCTACTACCTCCATCTGAATTGTCATTGTAAATAACAATATTTTTAGCCCTAAATAGAGCAGCATATCTTCCTATTAAGCCAACTTTATAAGTTCTGATTTTTGTATCTTTTGATTCGGCCAAAAAACTATTTGGCACGAATATTGATAATGTTTCCATAATAAAAGATTTGTTCAAAACCATATTAAAGTTTATAGGAAAATGTTATCAGTTGGAATACTATATTATATATTGATTCAATACTATATATAAACTTACCTTTTTTTCAGGTAACAAAAAGAGATATTTTTTTCAAATTGGAGTAGAAAATATATTAATAGAAATTATTCACAAAACAAAACTCATTTTAAACTTCAAATCACAAATAAAAATTTTTCACGAAATTTCACGATGAAAAAGGACATCAAAAAAATATCATCAGAACAAACAAAATTATCTAAAACAAACTATCAATAAATTATTACAGAACTATTATTTTATTAGTTAAAATAAAAAATATGAAAAAATCCATAATATTTATATACTAGAATAACCAACGAATATATTTCCGAGTGTCGACATCAAATAATTATCTTTCTATAGTAAATCTAGTTATAATAAGTTTGTTTTATGATTATAATTACTAACAATAACAACTGAAAATCTTCATCAACAAGTCCAGAATGTCCTGACAAAATTTGTTTTTTGTGCTACTTTATTGATTTGTGCCACAAGAATTATTGTGAAATAAATTTTTAGGAATTTTTTCTTCGTAAAATCTTTGTATAGCAAATAAAAAAATAAACTTTTTTTAAAACTAAAATTATTTTTGGTAGTGTTGATCTTAGTAATTATTCAAAATTCATTTTCACAACAAAAATGACAAATCTTCTTTCAAATAATAATAACGATTAAATTCTTCACTATTTAAGTTACTTTTTAATTTGAATTTCATTTTTCAACTGTCCAGATAATTTTTTACGAGTAACTAGCAAATGTAAAACTAATAATATTAGACTACTAATGGAAGAGGCCTTGTGAATCTTTGACATTTTATAATTTCCAATTTTCATATTTTTTAATGTTTTTTGACTGGTAAAAATGCCTGAAATAATTGTTATTAATAAAGAAATAAGCAATCCTATGTTTACAATTAGTCCCCAAGTTCTTTTAAGAGTATATTTTCCTTTACCAATTGCTTTAAAATACTTTTTATTGAAATTTAAATGTAATATAATTAAAAATAACAAGCTTATTCCTGCAATTTCATGAATTAGAATAGGTAAACTAAGAAATTCTAATACTATTACAAAGACCATTAATATATCTACTATAACTCTCTTCATAATATCACTAATTATATATTATATCATCCAAGTTTATTATAAATTCTTATAATACGTATTTAAACATCAATTTTTTTTAAAACTCTGGTTAATATTATAAACCAATTTATATATTGGTTAAGTAGATTATTGTTTTTCAAATATTTTGATTATGCAATCAAAAACCAACAAAGAAAATATTTTTAACAAAATAATATAAAGATATGAAAGTATGAAACAATTCTGTTTTGTTCCTTTAGAAAAAAATTACGTTGTTACAGTGCTTAATACATTAAAGACTTTTGATGTTTTGTATAAGAACAATAATTAAAACATATACCCTTCACTTGGCAAAATAAATGTTGTTCAACCTCGTTTCTCAATAAAAAAACGAACATGATTCTCAAGAATCAAAGTATGAATATTCGTTGGCAACAAAAATGTATAACCAATAGGTTATTCACACAAAATCACAAATAACAAAAACATAAAATATATTTTACCATATAATATATTTATACAAGGTTATATATGAATATAAATAGAATAAACTATTAAAAAATTAATTAAAGTTTCAAACTAAAACAACAAATAAAAACAATGAATTTAATAAAAATAATTAAAAAATAAAACTATTAAAACATGAAAAAATATTCACTTAAATGAGAGTTGTTAAACACCTCCCCAAATAAAAAAAAGAATGAAGGTTAATTAGAATTTATTCCCCTTCAAGAAAAAATATTAAACTTTAAATGTCGTTTTTAAAGTAGCTTTATTGAAAGCTTTAGTGCTTGCACTTGTAATAATTATTTTATGATTGCCCTTTTTAAGAGCTTTCTTAAATGATAGGCTTATTTTACCATTCTTTATTACTTTGTTTTTTAGCATTGCTTTTCCGTCTACTTTTACTGTTACTTTGACGTTTTTGTTTAGGAGTTTCTTGGTTGCATCTTTGATTGTTGCTTTGATTGTGGTTTTCTTGTTTTTGTATGTTATTTTTGTTTTCTTGATTGTTGGCGTGGTCTTGGTTACTTTGAATTTACTTGTTGCTGTTGCTTTGTTGTGGTATTTTGATGAGTATGTGGTTGTTGCTGTTATTGTTTGTGCGTCTGTTCCTCTTGGGACTGTGTATGTTACTGTTGCTTTGCCATTTTTGACATTGGCTTTTATTGATTTGCCGTTTACTTTAATGGTTATTGTGTCTGTTAAACCTGTCTTGGTGTTGGCATCAGTCAGTTTAACTGTGAATGTTACTTTTTGTCCTGCTTTGATACT
>JAFRMD010000185.1 GCA_017430835.1 Methanosphaera sp. | reverse complement strand
GGCGATCACAACGATCCACTTGGCGCACTTGCAGGATTCATTCTTGCAGGAGCCGGACTCGGCGGAGTTTACGCTTACAGAAGGCGTAAAGAAGAGGAATAAGATCCTAAGCGCTTATAAACGCTATATTCAGCTTCTTCAACTTCAGCTTCTTCTGCTTGAACTTCTTCAACTTCTTCAGCAACTTCTTCAGTTACTACTTCTTCTTCAGTAGTGGTATTTTCTACAGGTTCTTCTACTACTTCTTCTTTAGTTTTCATTTCTTCATCTGCCATGATATCAAGTACCTTCCTTAGGTCTTTTTCATTGATTTCTATATCGGCTTGTTCTTTGACAATTGGTTTAGCATTGTATGCAATACCTATTTTTGCATTTCTAATCATTTCTATGTCGTTTGCCCCATCACCTATGGCGACACATTCATCTAATGTAATTCCTATTTCATCAACAAGTTGTCTTAGGACATCTACCTTGTTTTGTGTTATTAATGGTCCAGATACTTCTCCGGATAGTTTTCCATCTTCTACTTCAAGTACGTTGCAGTATACGTAGTCTGCATTTATACGTTCTTTTATTTTGAAAGCTATAACATCAAAACTTCCAGTAATGATTGCAATTTTATATCCTTGTTTTTTTAATTCTGCTGCAGTTTCTTCAGCACCCGGGTTTAAGGATATTTTTTCCATTACTTTATCAATTTCTTCCGTACTGATGCCTTCTAACTTTTTTACTCGTTGTCTGATTGATTCTTCAAAAGGAATTTTTCCTTGCATTGCTTGTAATGTTATGTCACTTATTTCGTCTTCAATACCTTTTATTTTTGCTATTTCATCTATTGTTTCTGTGTCTATTAAGACATTGTCTAGATCAAATACTACCAATTTAATCAAAAGATCACCGATATATTTTTAATAAAATATAATAAGAATGTTAATTCATAGGGTTAAAATTCTTGAACCTATTACATAAATCTATTATTATGATGTATATTGTTCATATTAATTATTATTTTTCCTATTTTTTCCTATTTATTTTATTAATTATTTATGGGCGTTTATGTAGGGGGTTACATTTGGAGTATAAATAACTTAATAATTTAATATTGGATTAATAAATTATTTAATCTTCTATTAGGTATAATTCAGTTAAACGTTCTTTAGTTTTTTGAACTCCTAATAAAGCTTGATCAGCTGTTTTTGCTCCAGTACATACTACTTTTCCAGAACCGAAAAGTAATAATACTACTTTAGGATCAGATAATCTGTATACTAAACCAGGGAATTGTTCTGGTTCGTATTCAGTGTTTTCTAAATCTAATGCTACTGCTTCTAAATTTAGCACTTTACCTAAATTAGCTGATGCAACTATGTTTTGAATTTTTATATCAAAATCTTCTGGTATTTCTGTATCCAGTTCTCTTATTCTATCTACAGTCATATGTATTGCTTTGATTGAGTCTTCAATACATTTTGCTCCAGTACATACTAATTTACCAGATCCAAATATTAAAGCAGCAGTTTTAGGTTCTTTAAGTTTGAATACTAATCCAGGAAATTGTTCTAAATTGTATTCAACATTTTCTAAAGCTGGTGCGATTCTAGGTAATTCTAATTCTTTACCTAAGGTTGCGGATGCTACAATGTTTTCAACTTTAATTTCTACATCTGCCATTATTTCTCCTCCATATAAGTGATAAAAATTTAGCATTATTTCAAATTAGAGATAGATTGTTCTTAATTAACATTTAAAATAATATAAAAATTGTTTATGAAAAAATACTATTTTTAGGGCGTTTAAGAAATTTAATAACCACTCTCTAACTTGTTGCTTAAATAATAATTATTTAAAAAAATACCAAATAACATATTATGTATTTATATATGTATGTTTTTACTTTATAAATATAACTATTAAATTTATTAAGGAAGATAAATTAATATTATATAGATAGAAAGTAAGGTTTTTTTAATGATTGAAATTGAAATTAAAGCAAAAATTACAGACCCCAAATTAGCATTTGAGAAAATCAATTATATTGGTGGAAAATATTCACATAGCGAAAAACAGCATGATATATACTTCAATGGCGACAAAAAAGATTTTAAGAAAAGTGATGAAGCCTTAAGAATTAGAGAAATTCCTGATGGGGACGATTTTAAGAAAATATTAACATATAAAGGTCCAAAATTAAATTCGGAAACTAAAACCAGAAAAGAAATAGAAGTTGAAATTTCTGACACTGAAAATATGGCAGACATACTCATTAATTTAGGTTATAAACCATCAGCCATTGTAAATAAAGTTAGAAGAATATTTACCTACAATGAATATGTTATTACTGTGGATAAGCTAAATAAGCTTGGTTATTATATGGAAATTGAATATGTTGCAAATGAAGATGACAATATTGACACAATTCAGGAAGAAATATTTAAAATATTTGAAAAAATGGGAATCACATCTGGTTTTGAGAAAACATCATATCTTGAATTATTAGAGAAAATATAAGATAAAGTTATTAAGGAATAAAATAAATATAAATTATATTAATATATAGACAGAACGAATTATAAAATAAATTTATATATCGAATTTTTATTTAAAATAATTAACTATTTCTAAATTAATTAAAGGTAAAATGTAGGGGGAAACTAAAATTAAAGACAATTTCGTAAGTATATATAATAAAGAGGTAGAATACAACCTACCTGATAAGATAAATATATATGACACTACCCTTAGAGATGGTGAACAAACACCAGGAGTATGCTTTTCATTAGATGAAAAGTTAGAAATAGCACATAAACTTGACGAACTTGGAATACCCCAAATAGAAGCAGGTTTTCCAATAGTATCCGAAAATGAGAAAAAATCTGTTAAAACTATTGCCAATGAAGGTTTAAATGCAAATATTATCTGTTTAACAAGGACCAAACAAGCAGATATTGATGCTGCTTTGGATGCTGACGTTGATGGTATTATAACTTTCATGGGATTATCAGACTTACATTTAAAAATCAAAATGAACAAACCACGTGAAGAAATTAATGAAATTTGTATGAATGCTGTTGATTATGGTAAAGATCATGGATTGTTTGTTGCCTTTTCAGCTGAAGATGCTACACGTACAGAACTGCCAAAATTAATTGATATCTACAAACAAGCTCAAGAACATAAAGCTGATCGAATTCACATCGCCGACACAACCGGTTCAATCAATCCATATGCAATGCAATATCTAGTTAGAAATCTTCGTAAAGAAATTGACTTAGAAATTGCATTACACTGCCATAACGATTTTGGATTTGCAGTAGCAAACTCTATAGCAGGACTATTTGAAGGTGCATCTGCTATATCTACAACAGTAAATGGTATTGGTGAAAGAGCAGGTAATGCATCATTAGAAGAATTAATAATGGCACTTAAATTATTATATAATAAAGATTTAGGTTATAACACAAAAGTAATCTCTGAACTTTCACAGATAGTATCCAAATATAGTAACATACCCGTACCTGACAGTAAAGCCATAGTGGGAAACAATGTATTTAGACATGAATCAGGTATTCATGTTGATGCAATCGTTAAAGATCCATTTACTTATGAACCATTCTTACCAGAACTTATCGGAACAAAACGACAAATTGTATTAGGAAAACATTCAGGAAAGTCAGCAATTGAAGAAAAACTTGATTCATTAAATATTCAGGTTGATGATGAAAAATTAATTGAAATTGTTAACCTTGTTAAAGAAGAAAAAGAAAAAGGTTTTGACATTACAAATGAAAAATTTGATGAAATCTTAGTTAAAGCAAATCTAAAATGAGGGTTTACATGAATATTAGTGAAAAAATACTTGCTAAAGCTTCTGGAAAAGATGAAGTAAGTCCTGGAGACACTGTTAATGCAAACATAGATATTGCGATGAGTCATGATGGTACCAGTCCTCCAACTATTAAAGTATTTGAAAAACTAGCAGATAAAGTATGGGATCCGGAAAAAATTGTACTTGTATTTGATCATAACATTCCAGCAAATACTATGGGTTCTGCAGAGTTTCAGCAAGTTGTTAGAGAATTTGCTAAAAAACAGGGCATTGAAAAAATATACAAACAAGGTGAAGGAATATGTCATCAGGTTCTACCAGAAAAAGGACATGTTAAGCCTTCAACCGTTATCGTTGGAGCCGATTCACATACCTGTACTTATGGAGCTTTTGGAGCATTTTCTACCGGTTTGGGTGCTACAGACTTAGCAATGGTTTATGCTACTGGAAAAACATGGTTTAATGTTCCAGAATCATATAAAATTAACGTTAATGGTTCTTTACAGGAAAATGTTTATTCGAAAGACTTAATACTGAATATTATTAAGGAATTAGGTTCTTATGGTGCAACTTATAAAAGTTTAGAATTCCATGGAGATACCATTGACAATATGTCCGTTGATGGACGTTTAACCATGACCAATATGGTTATTGAATGTGGTGCAAAAAATGGTATAATGATTCCAAATAAAGCTACTAAAAAATATTTAGCAAACAGGGGCATTACAGATTACACTATCACTACACCAGACAAGGATGCAGAATATGAAAAAATATATGATTTTGATGTAAATGACTTACAACCTCAAGTAGCATGTCCACATAACGTGGATAATGTGGAAGATGTTGATAAAATAGAAGGCACCACAATCAATCAGGCAGTTCTTGGTTCATGTACTAACGGCAGGTATGAAGATTTAGTTCAAGCAGCAGATATTCTTAAAGGACATAAAGTACACCCAGATATTCAATTATTGGTATTCCCAGCTTCTAAAGCAATTTATCAGAAAGCCATCAGTGAAGGTATTATCCAAACACTGCTAGATTCTAATGCCATTATCTGTAACCCTGGTTGTGGACCTTGTTTAGGTGCACATATGGGAGTTATGACTGATGACATGACTTGTATTTCCACTACAAACAGAAATTTCCTGGGCCGAATGGGTAGTGCAAAATCTTACGTATACCTATCTAACCCTGCAGTCGTAGCAGCTAGTGCTATTAAAGGAGAAATAACCAATCCTTCCAATATATAATATTTTAGAAATAAGTTTAACATAATCCCCCATTTACTTTACAATTACTTTTTTACAATTTAAAAATGACAATTTAAAAAAAGAAATATTTGATATTCGAATTTTGAGAAAAAAAACATAAATTAAATTAGTTAATAATTAATTAAAACTTAAAATCTATATTAATATCAAAGAGATTGTCACTTTCTGAAAGTATATTAACTAATCTTTCATCCAAATCAGGGTGGTTGTCCATATAATCTATTTCTCCCAATTCACTCCGAACTTGAAAAGCCAAAAAATCATTATCCAAAGTGAAAGGTTTGTTTAAACTTTCTATATTTCCTCTAGCATCAAGTCTTACCCATTTCTTCAAATCTTTAACGTACACTGTATTTAATGCATGAATCATATGACCTTCACTATCGTCGTCTGCTATTGTAAGTAGTTGATAACTAATACCCGATGGAATTCCTTTTGCTCTTAGCAGTGCTGCAAAAAGACATGATTTTGTCCAACATATTCCAGTTTTATTTATTAACACATCACTGGCTGTTTTTGAAACAATGCTTGCTCCAATATCCCATGAATGAGGAATTTCATCTCTTACAAATTCATAACTCCTTTTGATATATTCCATTTCATCATTGGATTGATTTTCCAATTCTTGAACTTTTTCCTGAATATGTGAATTCATGTAATCAATACTGGGCGTTTCTTTTAAGTATTCTTCAATCAACATTATTCTCACTTCTTTTTAAAATTCAACTATAATTATAATATTATATCATCTAAATTTTTGAAATTTGTCAAAAAATATCTTATCCTATGAAAAGTTTGTATGAAATAATTATAAAAGTTTTGTGAATTACGGTCTATGCTCTCTAAGAATTGAATATTAAACAAAATGAATAAAAAAACGTAAAAGAATTAGCGGGTAAACATTGCGAGAAAAATAGATTAACGATTCAAAAATGGGATAAGAAAAATTAGATTAATAAAGAAAAAATATTGGAGAAGAAAAATTAGTTTTCACTGATTTTTTCTTTTAAGTAAAGTAATATTTCATCTTTTACATCATCATGGGTTAATGCCATGTCTATTGAACTTTTAAGCCATTCCATGGTGTTTCCAATATCATAGATAGTTCCTTCGAAAGTTGTTGCATAAACATTTTCCTGTTCATTTATTGCATCAGTTAATTGGATTTCTCCACCTACTCCAGCATCAATTGAATTTAATTTATCAAATATATCTGGTGTTAAAATATATCTTCCAGTTATTCCTAAGTTGGATGGTGCATCCTCAAGTTTTGGTTTTTCTACAAGGTTATTTACTTTATAAATATTTCCATCGACTGCATTTCCATCAACAATACCGTATCTTTCTATTTTTCTTTCTGGTAGTTCTTCTATTGCAATTGTTGAACCGCCATATTTTTCATATACGTCAATTAATTGTTTTGTACATGGAGTATCGGAGTATGTTATTGTGTCCCCCAATAATACTGCAAAAGGTTCGTCTCCTATATGTTTTTGTGCACATGATATTGCATCTCCTAAACCTTTTTGTTTTTTCTGACGTACATAATAGATGTCAGCCATATTAGATATTGCTTGAACTTCGTTTAAGTAATCAACTTTTCCTTTTTGTTCTAAATTGTATTCCAGTTCAAATGATTTGTCAAAGTGATCTTCAATAGATCTTTTTCCTTTTCCTGTAATAATTATTATATCATCTATTCCAGAGTTAACTGCCTCTTCAACTACATATTGAATTGTTGGTTTGTTAAATACTGGTAACATTTCTTTTGGTTGTGCTTTTGTTGCAGGCAAGAATCTTGTCCCTAAACCTGCTGCTGGTATAACTGCTTTCATAATTCATTCCACCTATAATTTTACTATTGAGTTTTCTCCTATTACAAAACTTCGTCCTTTAGGGTATGTGGTTTTGTCAGAGATTATTTTTGAGTTTTGTCCTAAAAGACTTTCGGTTATTCTTTTATCTGACTGGATTATAGAGTTTCCAATAATGATTGATGAATCAATTTCTGATTCAATAAGTTTAGTATTATCTCCTATTGATGTATATGGACCCACATAACCTTTAATTTCACAATTTTCTCCAATTATTGCCGGACCTTTAATAACTGAACCGGACTTAATTACTGTTCCTTCACCAATAATTACTCTGCCCTTAATTTTTACATCATCTTCTAATGTACCTTGAATATCTGTTTTGATTGTTTCAAGAATTAATTGATTTGCATCAAGTACATCCTCGGGTTTACCTGTATCCTTCCACCAACCTTCAACAACAAAGGAATCAACATTTTCTCCTTCATCAATTAATTGTTGGATTGCATCAGTAATCTCTAATTCATCCCTCCATGAAGGCTTGATTTTACTGATTGCATCAAAAATATTATTCTTAAACAAGTAAATGCCCACAAGGGCAAGATTACTCTTTGGATGTTCAGGCTTTTCTACAAGATTAATAATTTTACCCTCATCATTTAACTCTGCAACACCAAACTGTCTTGGATCAGCAACTTCCTGCAAAAGAAGACGAGAAGCAAAATCGGATTCTTCAAAGCCGGAAACAAATTCTTCAATTCCTGATTTAAGAATATTGTCCCCCAGATACATTACAAAGGAATCACCGTCAACAAAATCCTTTGCAGTGGCAGCTGCATGAGCTAAACCCTTAGGTTCACCCTGCATAATGTAAGTAATATTTACACCAAAACGTGAACCATCACCTAAGGCATCCTTAATCTTATTTGGCATATTAGTACCCAATATAATACCTATTTCTGTTATACCTGCATCACGTAAATCTTCAATTGCATAATCAATAACAGGTTTATTGGCAATAGGAATTAACTGTTTAGGACCAGTATGAGTCAAAGGCCTCAAACGTGTACCATGACCACCAGATAAAATAACTCCTTTCATAATTAGTCACCTAAATAATATTATGATAAAAAATTATTATCATTACTCTTTTTTTAGTATTATAAAAATATTTTTATTTTAAACTTATTAAATATTTGTAATGTGAAATTAATAGTTTAAAAGAATCTTAGAAAAAAAGTTGAGAAAAAAAAATATTTCTTGAAGATTAGTTATAAGTTTTTATTGATTTGTACAATCTATCCTGGTTTTCGGTATACCAATTGACTGTTTTTTCCATTGCATCCTCGAATGTCCATTGTGGTTGCCATCCAAGTTTCTTGGTTTTGGTTGCATCAAGTGAATATCTTCTGTCATGTCCTAAACGGTCTTGCACATGTTGTATAAGTGATTCTGGTTTTCCTAGTTTTTCCAGTATGAGTTTGGTGATTTCCAAGTTATTTTTTTCGTTTCCTCCACCTATATTGTATACTTCACCAATTTTACCCTTGTGTAATACTGTGTCTACTCCTGCACAGTTATCTTCTACGTATATCCAGTCACGTACATTTTTTCCATCACCGTATACTGGTAATTTTTCATCATGCAGTGCTTTAAGTATAAACAATGGTATGAGTTTTTCTGGGAATTGTCTTGGTCCAAAGTTGTTACTGCTTCTTGTTATCATTACTGGTATGTCATATGTCTTGTAGTATGCACTAACTAACAAATCTCCTCCTGCTTTACTTGCGGAATATGGACTTGAGGGGTCAACATTATCGGTTTCTTTAAATGATCCTTCAAGTATGCTACCATATACTTCATCAGTTGATATTTGGATGTATCGTTCCACATCATATTTTCGGACTAATTCTAGGAGGTTTTGTGTTCCAAGTACATCGGCTTTTACAAAACTTGCCGGATCCTTGATGGATTTGTCTACGTGTGTTTCTGCTGCGAAGTTTACCACATAGTCTGCATCTTTCATGGCTTTACTTGCTGCTTCTTCATCAGCAATATCTCCTTTGATAAATTCTATATCCAATCCTGCAAGATTTTCCATGTCTGCAGCATATGTTAAATTATCAAGTACCGTTATTTCATAATCTTCATATTTTTCTGCCACATAATGCACGTAATTTGAGCCAATAAAACCTGCTCCACCAGTTATCATAATCTTCAAAAGTATCACCTGAAATTAGTTTCAATTCTTTATTAGTATAATGTTTTGTTTCTTATTTAATTAATAATTTTTGAAATTTACTTATATAGGACATATTTTACATGTGGATAATTTATGTAACAATTTTATACTTTTAATTTGAAATATTTAATTATGAAATATTTTATTACTGGAGGCAGTGGTCTTTTAGGTGAAAGATTAACTACCGTATCCAATTCTGAAGATGAACTTGTTTTATCACATAATAGTAATCCAACCAGCAATACTATTAAATGTGACATAACTAATGAAGAAGAAGTACGAAAGGTTTTAAATAGAGAAAAGCCTGATGTTATCATACATTGTGCTGCAATGACTAATGTTGACTTATGCGAAGATGAAATTGATTTAGCTTATAAAATTAATGGTGATGGTACAGGTTATCTTGCTAGGGCAGCGAGTCAAATAGGTGCTAAGATGATTTATGTTTCCACTGATTTTGTCTTCGATGGTGAGAGAGGTTTTTATAGGGAAGATGAACCTGTTAATCCATTGGGAATTTATGCCAAGTCCAAGTATGATGGCGAAAAGCAATTGCAAGAATATTGTGATGATTGGGCTATTGCACGTGTTAGTGTTCTCTATGGCTGGCATCAACGTGCCAATTTTACAACATGGGTTATCAATGAGTTAAGAAATAACAATCCGGTTAATATTGTTACTGATCAGATTAATTCTCCTACTCTTGCCGATAATGCTGGTGAAGCTATTTTTGAAATTGCCAGACAGGACAAGAATGGTATTTTCCATACTGCAGGTAATGATGAAATAAGTAGATATTATTTTAGTTTGCAAATTGCTGATGCTTTTAACTTAAACAAGGATTTAATTAACCCAATTACTAGTGACAAATTTGTTCAAAAAGCTCCTCGTCCAAAAAATTCATCTTTGGATGTGAGTAAAGTTGAAAAAGAGTTAGGTATGAAGATGGAAACTTGCATGGAGTCTTTGATTAGAATGGCTAATGATGAATAGCCCTTTTAAACCTTTTTTTTGAATAGAAATGTTTATATATTATAATATAGATATTTAATTATAGCCTTTATGAAGGCATGAATGGTTTAAATCCATCCAATATAAATTATCTGTTTTTATATGCGGGGGTGGTCGAGCGGTCAAAGGCGCTAGGTTGAGGGCCTAGTGAGGTAGTCTCTTCGCGGGTTCGATTCCCGTCTCCCGCACTTTAATTCAATTTTAACATGTTTTTATTGTAACTTTTAGTGTTGCTCCTTCTTTTAAGTCATTGATTAAATCCACATTTAAGTCACGTGCTGCTTTATCTGCTTTTATCATTAATGTTCTGCTACATGTGAAGTCACTTTTTCTACATACCATATCCGATGGATGATTCAACGTTAACTTAGATGAACCGAAACCGGTTATTACATCATTATTGTTTTCTGTTTCCAATATTAATTCTATTTTTGAGCCATCCTTTTGTATTTCTTTTTTTAATTCAGCTGGAAAATCATTTAATGTTACATCAGAATTCAATCCAATTATACAATCTCCTTTTAAAGTTAAATCTTTGTCTGTTGTAATTTCAAAAGTTGATTTATGTAGGGATGTAACGTTTTTATGTCCATATGCCAGAAATGAGTATTGCATTTTGTCACCTTATTATTAATTATGTAATAGTTTTATTATTAGTTAAAATTAAAGATAATGTTAATAGAATGTGTTAATATGAATGATGAAATGATTAATAAGGGAACTTATTGTATTGTTATTAATATGATTAAGAATTGCAGGGTTAAGATTGGTGCTAAGGGTTTTATTAATTTTCAAAAAGGTTACTATGTTTATGTGGGTTCTGCATTAAATTCATTAACCAAACGTATCGAAAGACACTTATCTGATGATAAGAAGAAAAGATGGCATGCCGATTACTTATTATTGAATAAAAATGCCGAAGTAAAAGAAGTAGTATACACTCATTGTGATAAAAAAATTGAATGTGACATATCCCATAAAATAAATGAAAATGCGGATGAATATATTGAAGGTTTTGGTTGTTCCGACTGTAATTGTGTCTCACATTTATATTATTTTAAGGAGTATGATAATGCTTTAAATTCATCTATCAAAGCATATGAGAAAACAAATTATGAAGCAAATTTCTGGTTTAATTAACATACTTGTGGAAAAACTCTTCAAATTCATCAACACTCATCGGAGTAGGTGTTGAAAATGTATCATTACTGACAATAGTGTTAACTAATTGTCTATATTTGTCTGCCTGTTCTGAATCTGGAAAACTTTCAATAACAGTAGATGCAGAATATTCACTTTTTAATACAAGTTCACTTCTAGGAATTATGCTGATAACTTCTGTTGACAATAAAGAAGCAAATTCCGTAACTATTTCCACTTCATCCTTTACGTTACGACAGTTGCAAATTATTCCACCCAATTTACCATTTAATTTTTTAATTCCCTTAGCTATGTTGTTTGCAGCATATAATGACATGTACTCCCCACTAGTAACGATATAAACTTCATCAGCATATTCTTCACGTAACGGTACGCTAAATCCACCACACACTACATCCCCCAATACATCATATATAACTAGTTGAGGATTGCTTTCAAAAGCAGATAATTTATCCAGTAGCTTCATTGCTACAATTACACCACGTCCAGCACAGCCTACACCAGGTTCTGGACCTCCAGCTTCAACACATAAAGTGTTATTGTAACCTTCATAAAGAACATCATCCAATACAGGTTCTTTGTTTTCTCTCATCGTATCAAGAATTGTTGGAATTCTATGACCTACCAATGTTCTTGTAGTATCCGCCTTAGGATCACAACCTATGACAAACGTATCCCCATCAAATGCAGCAGCCATATTTGATACCGTTGTTGATTTTCCTATTCCACCCTTTCCATAAATTGCTATTTTTTTAACCATATAAATCCCTACCTTTCAATGTCTACCATTTTATATACATGATCGTTTTCACGAACAATATTTTTAAGTTTTATTCCAACATGCCCCTCAGATATTTTTTCAATATTCTTTCCATCAATCTGCATCGATAAAACTTCCTCAGTAACACTTCCCGTTTTGTTTCCTTGAATAATTATCTTATCGTTTACTTCAAGATTATCCCACAGTTTTATTTCCGCAACGTTAATCTTTTTATAGAAATTTACAACCTGTCCAATGTCTACCTTCGTATATGTTGCCTGATTATCATAACTTGTTTTTTTAGGTGTTCTGAAATAAAATCCTGTGTCAAAACCTCTGTTAAATACTGATGATAATTGTTTTTTCCAAATAGGAATAAATTTTTCCGACTTATCTGCCCATAAACCATCTTCATATAATTTTATTGCTCCATAATAACAACCAGTTACTGTTGAAACATAATCTGGCGCTCTCGCTCTTCCTTCTATTTTAAATGCATCAATTTTTGCTTCAATTAATTCAGGAATGTGTTCAATCATGCACATATCCCTTGGACTTAATAGTCTTGTTTTTTCAATATCATTATCTTCAGGTTGAGTCATTACTAATTGTTTATCTTCAGTGGAATTAATTGTCCATTCCTGTCTACAGGGTTGTAAACATTCACCACAATTTGCATTCCTGTCATAGAAGTATGAACTTAAAAAACAACGCCCCGATATTGCTACACACATTGCTCCATGAATAAAAGTTTCAATTTCAATTGGAGCATGCTTTTTAATATTTTTAATCTGTTCAAGGGATAATTCTCGTGATAATACTGCTCTTGTTACTCCCAACTCTTTGAACAACTTCAAAGCTTCAATATTAGTTACATTTGCCTGTACGCTTAAATGTAATGGAATTGAACTATTTCTTGCAATATTTATCATTCCCATATCAGATATAATTAATGCATCAACATCATAACTTTCCAGTGTGGATAATTGCTTTCTATATTTTTGTAGTTGATTATCCGAAACTATGGTATTTGTGCAAACATAGATCTTCTTACCCTTTTCATGACACTGCTTAGTTATGTCTTTAATATCTTCAAGATTTATGTTTGCAACGTTTGCACGCATATTATAATCAGTTATTCCGACATATACTGAATCTGCATTGTTATTTATTGCTGCACTAACTGAACGTTTGTCTCTGGCAGGTGCTAATAATTCAACCATTAATATCACTAAAAAATTTATAAAAAAAAGGTTTTTGAAGATTAATCTTCTTTTTCTAGTTCAGGTGGTATGATTGTTGGATATTCTTCGGTAATACAACCTAAACATAAGTCTTCTCTAGGAGTTCCTATAGATTCAACCAGTCCTTCAATACTTATGTAGCCTATTGAATCCACTCCTATAATATCCCGTATTTCATCGTTTGTCCTGTCAACAGCAAGCAACTCTTCTTTTGTTGCCATTGCTATTCCATAGTAACATGGCGATATAATTTCAGGACAACCAATTAACAAGTGAACTTCTTTGGCTCCGGCATCCCTAATCATTTTAATTATGGTTCGGGATGTTGTTCCTCTTACCACACTGTCATCCAACACTATTACTTTTTTGTCTTTTATTACTTCATCAACAGTATTCATTTTAAGTTTTACAGCTATGTCCCTGTCTTTTTGTGTTGGCATGATAAATGTTCTTCCAACATAACGGTTTTTTATTAATCCCTCTGCATATGGTATTCCAGATGCCCTTGAATATGATAGTGTTGCAGGGATTGCAGAGTCAGGTACTGCTATTACAACATCTGCATCTATCGGATATTCTTCGGCCAATTTTTTTCCGATGTTTAAACGTACTTCATATACACTTTTATCAAAGATTATACTGTCTGGTCTGGCAAAATATAAATATTCAAACATACAATTTGCTGTGTGTTCCGGACATGGGAGGTAGTAACTTGTTTCAACTCCTTCTTTAATTTCTAATATTTCTCCAGGATTAATGGATCGTTCATAATCTATATCTAATGAGTCAAATGCTACGGATTCTGATGCTATTACTAGAAATTCGTCACTTTTTCCTATTGATAGTGGTTTCATTCCTAACGGATCTCTTACTGCATACAATATTCCATTTATTACCAGTACTAACGAGTAAGATCCAATTAACTTTTCACATACGTTTTCAATTGCTTTTACAGGATCTTTAGTTTTATTGTATTCATCTATTATTAAGTGACAAACCACTTCCGAATCTGTTGTTGACCTAAATTCGTATCCTGCATCAAGCAATTCTTGACGGAGTATTTTTGAATTTACAAAATCACCATTATGTGCAAAAGCTATGGTTATGTCATCTTCATGTTCTACGAATGGTTGGCTATTTTCAACTAATGATTTTCCTGTTGTTGAATAACGTACATGTCCTACACCCACATTTCCATTTAATAATTGAAGTAAATCTTTATTAAATACATCAGATACTAATCCCATTCCAACGTGAGTGTTTACCCGACCTTCTTTAAAAACACTTATTCCAGCAGATTCTTGTCCTCTATGCTGTAACGTATATAAACCTGAATATATCCATGAAGCTACATCTGTTGAATCTTCATAAGAATATATACCTACAATTCCACATTTATCTTGCAAATCGTCGTGCACTTTTGTCTCCCCATAATTTACGTAAAAAAATTAACTGAAGTTGAAGTAAATAAATTACTAATTTATGATAATAATTATGATTTTTTCAATACTTATATTTTAGGAAATGAAAAAACAAAAAAAGAAAATAATTAATCCTTAACGGATTAAGGAGTTTAAAACCTATTGTACAATATTTTTTCCAACTTCTACAACTTGAGCAATTTGATCTTCTTTTTCATTAATTGCTGCTGGAACATTATTATCAGTTAATACTACTAAGTCACCTAATTCAAATCCTAAGAATTTGAATGCTCCGAACTGTATTTCGAGTGCTGCTTTGAAAGCTTCAGGGTCTGGTGTTCCTTGTGAAACAATAAATGATACTTTTTTAGTTCCGTAAGTTTCTGCAAATGGGAATTGGAAGTATGAGTATAATCTGTCTATGATTAATTTCATTTGAGCATTTACGTCAAAGAAGTATACTGGTATGGCGAATATTATTCCATCGGCTTCTTCAATTGCTTTGTAAATTTGAGTCATGTCGTCATCAATTGCACATTTTCCTTCGTGTGCCTTACAGTAGTTATCTCCTTGACATGCAGCTATGTTTAGTTTGTTTGAATTGATTAATTCAGTTTCTGCCCCTTCTGAAGCTGCTGATTCTAATGCTTTTTCCAATGCTATTTTACAATTACTAACATCTCTAGGGCTTGTATTTATTCCTACGATTTTCATTTCAATCACAATATAAACTATGTTTTTCATCATATATATATCAATGCTATCAAGTTAAGG
>JAFRMD010000184.1 GCA_017430835.1 Methanosphaera sp. | reverse complement strand
TTAGCTCCAAAACATGTGAAAAAGAAATATAAAACAGAAAAAGGATTTTTATCAAGATTTAACATAAAACTTAAACGATGGGACCATAGAAATGCTATTTACTGAAACCTTACAAAATCATCAGACATCTTGACAGCACCAATTTGTTTAATAGAAATAATATAAAGTATAAAGTATAAATATATTAATATCGAATGGGAGGAAAATTATATGGCAAGTAGATTAGCAACATTTATAGTAGGATTTATTTTACCAGGTCTAGGATATTTATTCAGTAAAAACTATCTTTTTGCAATAGGAATATTCTTGGTATGTGTCTTATTAGGCTTATTCCATAATCCAATTGCATCAATTGGTTCCTTTGTACTTTGGTTATATGCATTAATTGATGCTGACAGAAAAGTTCAACAGATTAACGCTATTGAATAAATAACCCCCTATAAACCTTTTTTAAGCTTTTTTTCAAATATAATTTAATCTAATTTTTATCCATAACTTAAAAAATAGTCTAATTTGAATGTTATATTAAAAAGGGATAAAAAAAGAAGTGGATTTTATACTTTTAATCTTTTAAATCTTGTAAATGCCTGTTGGGCAAGGCTAACGCCGTATTGTACAAACATTGGATTTTTTATACTGTATGAGATTGTATCCGTACCGTCCATTGTCGTCTTAGGTATTACTTCATATTTGTTGGCTAGATCAATAATTCTGTCGGCATAAAAATCAGTACTTACCTTCACACAATCATCCAGGGGTTCGACGTATATAAATACCATGTCTCTTGTTTTAAACAGTATTTTATCATCAGTTACTTCCTCAACGATGTATTGGTTAATGGATCTTATTCTTTTTAATAGATTCTGCAATGATTTTTGATGTGGATACTCTTCGTCAGCTAATATTTCACTAACTTTCATATTTTTATATGTAATGATATCACCCTCAATAACTCTATTATTATATTGTTTTTCTATTCTAAAATATCTTTTTAACATATAATTAATAAATATAAATTATAAACGGTTATGATTAAATATTTTTAATTGATGATATGAAATCACCATGATGAGTTTTATATAATGTAGATAATTTAATAAAAATAATAAACAATATATAATAAAAATAATATATTTAGTAATAATAATTATATATTAATTAAAAATATTAAACATTTAATAAGTAGTAAATCAACGGATATCGGGATGATTAATAAGATGCTAATAATCAGAATAAACAAAAATAAAAAATCAAAAATATACTCACCACTAATGGATAATATTCTATCCAACCTACGAGTGGAAATTACATTCTCAATATACAATAACAATAACCAAATTCAAATAACCAATATCAAACAGAAGATATCAAAAAAATTTCATCAAATAAACCTGGAGGAATTCATAAAAATACTTAAAAAAGAGGATGTGTACCTGACAAACAAAGACGAACAATTCGAAAACTTCCTAAAACAACATGATATAAAATACTCATTCATAAAGATATGTGAAAGATGCCAGAAATTAGGCATTATAACACCAATAACAGACGAATCATCCTATAAACATGGCAATAAAATGATATGCACTCATTGTGCTGAAGCTGAAGTGAAATTTAACGTATGTGAATATCATCACAGCTATTCTGCTTGCAAACGATTTATGGATACTCTTCATGATACGAAGGACTTATCCAAGGTATATGAGTTAAAATATAATGGTATAGATCCATTAGACAAGAAAATAACTCTTTATGACACTATTTGCTCCAATGAAACTGAATTTGCAAAAGTATCAATAGATGAAGTAGATATACCAAACATATTCAAGACCATACTAAAGCGTAGGATAGAAAATCTTCTACCAGTACAGATACTGGCATTAAATAATGGATTACTCGATAACAAAAACATGCTGATAGTATCACAGACGGCATCAGGCAAAACATTAATAGCAGAACTAGCGGGCATAACCAAAGCATTACAAAACAAGAAATTCATATATCTATCTCCACTTGTGGCACTTGCCAATCAGAAATACAGGTACTTCAAGGATTCCTACTCATCATTAGGATTAAATATTGTAATAAAAGTGGGAAAAAACAAGATAAATGCCCCTGATGAATTGAAAATAATAGAAAAACCCGTTGATGATGCAGATATAATCGTAGCAACATATGAAGGACTGGACTTTATACTCCGAAGCGGTAAAATCGATTCATTAAATGAGTTAGGTGTTGTTGTAATCGATGAAATACACATGCTTGATGATTCAGAACGGGGAAGCAGATTAAACGGGCTTATAAATCGATTGATGAGTTTATATCCACAATCACAGTTAATAGGATTATCCGCTACAATAAACAATCCCCATGAATTGGCAAAAAACTTCAACATGAAACTGGTTAAATATGATAAAAGGCCTGTTTTGCTAGAAAGACATGTGATTGGTGCAGAAAACAACAGACAAAAAATGGATATGATTGTAAAATTATGTGCAAATGAATTTAATAATATATCACCATTGGGTTATAGGGGCCAAAGCATAATATTCACAGATTCACGTAGAAAAACAAGTCAAATAGCAAATCAATTAAGAAAAAAGAATGTAAATGCCCATAGTTATCATGCAGGATTAACATATCAGAAAAAGGTTGATATTGAATTGCAATATGCTAATCAGGAGATATCTACAGTTGTAACTACAGCAGCACTAGCTGCCGGCGTGGATTTTCCGGCTAGTATGGTCATATTTGATTCATTACGTATGGGACGAGATTGGTTAACTGCAAATGAGTTTCATCAGATGACAGGCAGGGCTGGACGACCAACTTATCAGGATAAGGGAAAGGCATACATATTTTTCATTGATGACAACTATTATAGACATACCTCAGAAGAGAAAATTGCATACAAGCTACTTGAATCCAGTGTCAGTGACATCACGGTTAAATATAGTACAAATGATATCTATGAACAATTGCTTGCCGATATCTCATCATATGGTGATGTGAAAAAGAATGTTTTGAAGAAAAGATACAATAAAATGGATAGTGAACTGTCATTCGGCAATGTGGTTGCTAAGCTGCTTCATTTGAATATGGCATGCTATGATTCTTCAAATAAAAGTTATTCCATTACACCTTATGGCCGGGCAGTAAGCAAGTCATTCTTAAATTTACAGGAGGCAGAATTAATCAGAAAAAACATTACATCCGATCTATTGGATATAATAACCAATTTGGAATACTTATCAAATGTATACTTAACAGATTCATATATTAAAGTATTCAGGGAGTATATTTATTATGTAAGTGCCAGATTGTTTGCTGACAGTAATAAGGAGTTAATAAGTTCATCCCATGTTATAAATGACCTTTCCGAGAAAGAAAAAAATAGGTTGATTAAATTAATGATGGATTTTAAAGGAGATTGTACTGATGTGTACTGTGACTGTCTTGAAAGAAATATCTCAAAGTATATTATCCAGAGGCGTATTGACTCTTTAACTCCATCTGAAATCAGCAGTGAGTTCAGACAAAAATATTCAATCGTCATATACAGTGGTGATATTTATAATTATCTTGATCAGGTAATCCGCTACCTGGAGGCTATAGAAAGAATTGCCAATGTCTTTGGAATGGATGATGTTACAAGTAAGTGCAGGAAATTAATACGGTCAATTGAAGGTTAACATTCCATTTTTCTTTTTTTATTTTAAAGTATTATTTTTAGTAAATATTATATAATTAAAGTTATATACTTTATTATGTACTTAATAAGAAATCTAATCAATATATAATTAATATTAAGCTTTACTTAATAAAATAAGCAATAATTTAAGTTAATTTGAAGTCATATTCTTAGGATTGTATTTTCTGAAAAAATTAATCAATAGTAAAAAGAACATATGTGTAGTTATTTAAGCCTCTTTGACATATTGTCACTTCTTAAACAATATGTGTGGAATATGACATTACTTTTTGATTATGTGCTCTTGTTAAGTACACCTATTTTTTTCAATAATGTTTATTAATTATAACCATGTTATTATTAATTCTTTAAAGTTTATTTTAGTAAATGCGTTAAAAACAATGGTATTCAAAATGATGTTCGTTATTTTATATTATTATTAAAGAAGTATTACAAAAACCCATGAAAACCATCAAAAGTATTAAATAGCTTTAAATAATATAATTTACATAACATTAATAAAAGAACATGTTAAAAGTAATACTTATGATTATGAGGTTTAAATATGAGTAATAAGACAGGAATATTATTGGTAGGACATGGAAGTAGACAACCATATAACAAGGAAGTAGTAACCACATTAAAAGATAAATATCAGGAGTTAATGCCGGATTATAACATAGAAGCAGGATTTATGGAACTGGTAGAACCAAACATTCCAACGGCATTCAACACACTTAAAAAAACAGGCGTGGAAAGAATCATAGTAAATCCAGTATTTTTAGCCCATGGAATGCATACCAAAGTGGATATACCAACCATATTAACACTCGAACCTATGGAAGTAGAACACACACACTCACACAGTCATTCACACAGTCATTCACATGATCATGGCCATCACCACCACCATCATCATCACAGGGAAGCAAAATCAGAGCCGGTAGAATTTGATGGAGAAATAATATACCTCGAACCATTAGGTGCAGATGATAAGATAGTAGAAATCGTTGAAAAAAGAATCAATGATGAATTAGATAAATTACCGGATGCCAATACAGAAAATACGGGAATACTACTTGTAGGTCATGGAAGTTCACTGCCATTCAACAATCAGGTACTTGAAGAAATTGCAGCAAAATACAATGAAAAATCAGATTATATCGTAGAGTTAGGATTTATGAACATATCCCATCCATCCATACCTGAAGCATTCGAAAAGATTAAAAATATGGAAACTGTAATAGCAGTACCTGTATTCCTGGCTCATGGAATACACACCCTGCTTGACATCCCAACAGCACTTGGATTAAATCCGGAACCTGTTGAAAACTATCCAAAACCAAATGTATCAACAGATGATATTGTGGAATTTGATGGTCAGATAATCTTCACCGAACCGATTGGAGCCGATGATAAAGTAGTGGAGATAATTGATAAAAGAATAAAGGAACATTTATAACTCCATTTATCCTCCATCTTTTTTTAGCTATTTCTTGTGTAAATCTTTTTAAAGGACTCTATTATTCTTATCAATAAGAATCATGAGAATATATAGCATAATATTATTGGTATGATGATTATAAGAAGCCAAGGAGCTGCAACAAGTATACCAACTATTAAAACAACGGCAACACAGAATATGCATAATCCTCCAGCAGCTCCACCACCCTCACTCGGTGAGCTATGGGCTTGAGAACTACCCTCACCATCATTTTTTTTATCATCAACAACAACTGGAGTATACTCTCTTTTTTCTTCTGTTTCATCTACAACTTCAACATGTTGCTTTTCGTCCTCAGAATACTCCTCATCATCATATTGCTGGTTATTGTTTGTATAGGGATTTCGAGGATCATCAGGATGAGTTTCCCAATAGTTTTCCGGAGTCCATACATCATTATATCTTGGATTTGAACGATAGATATCATAACGTGGGTCTTGGTCTATTTTTCGTCTTTCCTCTTGCATTCTTCTATAATAATCATCATTATCACCACTCATCAGATACAATGACGCTAATTTAAGCATATCTGCAGTATTCTTAGAAGCTTTTTTTAATTTCATCACTTATCACAACAATTATCATTCTATTCTTAGTTTGGCAATTCAAATATTTAAATATTTGTTTAAAAACAATTTCCTATAATTGTCTGAATTACCTGATCTTTCCATAATACTAAGTTTTTTTATTATAAAAATCGTCAAAAATCCATTTGATTTGCCAAATGAAAATTATTCATCGACATTGATTAGATTAAAAGGATAATATTTAAATACTATTAGTTGAATATATTAATATTAAAAAATTACAGGTGGAAATAATATGATTGACAATAATATATGTCTATTAACGGATAGTTATAAGGTAACACATCATTACTTCTATCCGGAAAACACGCAGAAAATATACTCATATCTTGAAAGCAGAACCGGTTCAGAATTCAACAAGACAATATTCTATGGATTACAGTACATTATAAAAAAATACCTGGAAGGCAGTGTCGTAACAGAAGAGAAGGTGTATGAAGCTAAAAAAATCATAGATGCCCACATCGGTGAAGGTATTTTTAACTTGGATGACTGGCTATACATAGCAAATGACCTTGAAGGTAGATTGCCGATAAGAATCAAAGCTGTTCGAGAGGGGACACCTGTAAATATTAACAATGTTATGATGACCGTGGAAAATACGGATGAAAGATGTTTCTGGCTTCCAAACTATCTGGAATCAATACTTTTGCAGATATGGTATCCATCCACGATAGCAACATTATCTGCCGAGGTAAAGAAGTTATGTAACTTCTATCTTGATGTTACAAACTCAAATAAGGATAATCTTCCATTCATGCTTCATGACTTCGGTTATAGGGGAGCTTCATCAACAGAATCCGCAATGCTAGCAGGTAGTGCTCATCTATTAAGTTTCTCAGGAACAGATACCATACCGGCATTGACATTGCCTGTTAACTATTATAATACGAGTGATATTCACGGTTATTCCGTGCAGGCAACAGAACACAGCGTCATGACCTCTCAGGGAATGGACGGTGAATTCAAGCAGGCAATAAATGTAGTAAAGCATGCAAAGGATGGAATACTTTCAATCGTCATAGACAGCTATAACTATAGAAACTTCCTGCAGAACGCTTGTATCGAGGGACATGAACTAAACAGATACATTAAGGAATTCTTGGATAAAAAGCCTAGAAATAAGGTGGTTTTCAGACCAGATAGTGGGGAACCTGTCACCACGACCATTGACTGTCTTGAAATAATAGAGCAAGGTTTCGGTACAAGACTAACATCAAACGGCTACAAGGTAATAGATGCCAATATCGGATTGTTATGGGGAGACGGTCTAAATTATCATAAAATAAGGGATATTCTCTTCGGGATGAAATCAAACGGCTGGGCTAGCCAAAACATTATCTTCGGTATGGGTGGAGGACTACATACCTCAGTCAACAGGGATACCCAGAGAAATGCCTTCAAATGCTCTGCCCAACTTAGAAACGATGAGTGGATTGACATATTCAAGAAGCCATTGGATAGCAGTAAAAAGTCCAAAAAGGGTAGGCTTAAACTAATCAAGGATGATGACAATTACAGGACTGTTTCAATTGATTCTGATGGTGAAGATTGTCTGCAGACCGTATTTGAAAATGGGAAACTCTTAATTGATGATAACTTTGAAGCTATAAAAGAAAGATGTGGAGAATATATCAAATATCCGATAAAAGATTAATTTGAATATTTTCTGACTTTTCTTTTTTTTAATGAATATGTAAAATGGCTTTTTCAAAAAAAGTAAAGGATTATTCCATATTGTTATGGATGTTACGCTTATTGATGTATTTGTAAAATACTCATTGAAAACATGAATGAAATGAATTTAATGAATTCTCGCCCATTAACTAAAATATCAATGTAAACATTTTTCATACCAAGTATAGATGTAAAATCTTGAATTAAAAAATGTGATATGGGTATATTTTTAGAAAAAATAGGGGAGATTAGTTATATTATATAATTAGTAAATGTTATTATTAACAGTACTCTGATATAATCATTGGCACTATCCACATCTTCAGGTCATATTCGACTATTTTAATTCCATCCAATGCCATAAATGGTATTAGGTTAAAGACTGCCATGTATGTATTTATGTAGAATCCGATAAGCATTGCTAGTTTAATTATGGCTGATGTTGTCAGGGTGGATTTTAGGATAATCAAAGCTATCAAAAAGATTACTGCCAGAATCATGTTTGCTGCTGGGCCTATTATGGCAATTTTTGCTTTTTCTTCTTCTGTTGCTATTCTGTCATATAATCCGTATTTGAAGTATCCTGGTGTTATTATGAATATGTTTAAAAGCATTGTTACTATTGCAAATATTATTCCATATCCCCAAATTTTATATTCGATGTGGTAATGGTATTTTCTTGCCAGATATTTCTGTGAGTATATCTTTGCTATAAATGAGATGCTAAAGAGTATTAATGTAATGATAAGTATGTTTATTATCTCTGTGTTTGTCCATCCTATTTTTTGTGTCATGTTGATTGTAAATAGTGTGCTTATTACTATTATGGATATGAGTAAGTTTCTTATTTCCTCTTTGGTAAATTTTATCATCATTTTAGTTAATCCTAAAGTTATAGTATTATATTTTATCTTCATGATTTAAATATTTTTTTAATGCCGGTTTTTCTAATCAATTGATTTGACTATTGGTGGATGAATCTGCTTTGTAAATGTCTGGAATGATAGAAATAGATTTGTTTATAAAATATCAGGAAAAATTAATTCTAAATATATAACATAAGAGGGTGTGCAACAATTATCATTCTTCACTATTTTTTAAATTGATTTACTTGCTCTATTTTTCTTATAAATAATTTATAATTTTCAATATTTTCTATCATTTAAGAATTAAAGTTTAATTGATTTTTTACTAATAAT
>JAFRMD010000183.1 GCA_017430835.1 Methanosphaera sp. | reverse complement strand
TTTTTACGTTTAAATGGTAAAAGACATTATAGATTAACTATTTATGACTCAGTTTATGAGATTCCAATAAGTGAAAAGATTGTCAGAAATAGATCACCCCAGGCAATAAAACGATTTATCAAAGAATCACTACAGAATAAACCAATAATTGCAATAACAACAGATTTATATCCAATGTATAGAAATATAATGGATGATTTAAACATAAAACAACAATTATGTATAATACACCTAAGAAGAACAATATACACTAAATTAAAACGTTATAAAAGAAGAACCAAATTATCAGAAGAAGAATTAGATAAAATATATGCTAATGCTAAACAATTTACAGAAATATTCCATGAAACAAACTACTATCTGGCAAAACAAAAATATGAAGACTACATAAACAAATATAAAGAAATTCCAGAAGTATTACAACAATTCATGGAAAAACACATAATTAATTTCATAGACAGATACTTATTATACCTTAAAGACCCCCAAATAGAAAAAACATCAAACAAATTAGACAATTACTATAGAAATACTGATCCAGAAATAATTAAAAAGCGATACAAAACTAGAAATGGGATATTAAGTTATTTATATTATCAAATGGTAGATTGGACTGATAAAAAAGAAAAAGATGGTTTAAGCCTATAACAATTTACAGCCTCTTAATTTTAAAAAGTATAATGTCTTTTAAATCAATTATTGGTTCTTTTCTATTATATCGAAGATTATTCCGTCTTGTAATGTGACATCGCAGACATAAATTTTTTTAATATTAAAACGTATAGATAATGCTTTTGTAATCAATAGGCTTGGTATAATAGTATGTACACGTTCAGAATCGACCTGTAATGCAGGTTTATAGTTTTCTTTAGAATTTGTTGATAATTTGTCCAGAACAAGATCTACCTGTTCAATTGTTATTAAATTATTTTTATCTGGTTTTACTTTTAAATGCTCAAAAAGTCTTTTAAGTGTAACAAATGTTTTGCCTATTCCGTATAAATATTCCATTGAAAAATCATTAATTTTTAGATTATTGATTCTTTTCAAGGTTTCATTAATAATATTCTGCGGTTCTTCTTTCGTAGGATATAATAAGCTTACATATTCATTAAATATTGTTAAAACACCTATGGGTATACTTTTTTGTTCGAGAATTTTGTCAGTATCTTCAAAAATGGTTATTTCACTACTTCCTCCACCTATATCTACAAATATGCCCTCATCACAAGGCAGATCTATCCAACGTAATGAATGAAAACTGTGTTTTGCTTCTTCTTCACCTGTATATATGGTAATGTCTATATTCAATGATTTTTTTACTAAATCCAAAACTTCATTTTTATTTTTAACATTTCGTAGACTGGCTGTTGCAACATAATATGATTTATCAACATGTAATTTGTCAGAATATTTTTTTAATTCTTTCAAAGTATTTAACAATACTTCAATTCCTTCATCTGTCAGGATATTATCTTTTCTATATGAAATTAGGCCAGTTGTTTTATCATGTATTATTACAGGTTCTATTTTTCCTTCAGAGTATTCATAAATTTTATACTTAATAATACTTGAACCGATATCTATTACTGCGTATAACATTATATTCACTAATAATATTTTTGTTGTTCAAGTTAAAAATAGTTTTAAAATAAAAAGGGGGTTATGTGGAATAATTATTCTTTATTCCAGTTAATGGCTCCGTAGATTACACATATTAATGTGATTACTACACATCCCAAGTATCCACCAATTATCCATGGATCACTAAGTCCTAGAATTTCAATCATTGTGCATCACCTGAAACTTTTGCATCAAACATTTTATTGATTTCTTCCTGTTCTTCTTTAGTGTTATGTGTAAGTAATGTTACAACAATTGTGAATATGAATGAAATAGGTAATGCAATAACCATTGGATCTACATAAGGCCATGGCATAGATGTGAAGAGCACAGCTTGACCTGTTAACATTTTACAAATACCAATTCCTGCTGCTTCTTTTTGATGTGTGAATAATAAGCAGAATAAACTTGTAATTGTTCCGCTAAGAATACCAGCTATAGCTCCTTGTTTTGTAGTACGTTTCCAGAATAATGCACAGATGTATACTGGCATAAATGCTGCAGCACAAATACCAAAGAAAATTGTTGTTCCTTGAGCAACCACTCCTCCAGGTAGTATGAAAGCTAAGATTACTGCTAGAATAATACCTATTAAAATACCTATTCTTGTAACACTTAAACTCTCTTTATCTTTTTTAAATGCTGCATATAAGTCATGACCTATTGCAGAACCTTGTGAGTGGAATTGTGTACTTAATGTACTCATAGCTGCACATAGTAAAGTCAGTGTAAATACATATGTGAACCATTCAGGCATTGCTGAACTAATGAATGTAGGAATAATCTTGTCTACATTTCCTCCGGCGGCTTGAATAGCAATTTGTCCTGTAGTTTGGTAGAAATATGCGTTAGATAATGATCCAACAACATATGCTGAAAATGTTGCTACAAATATGAATATTCCACCAATAAGAACTGCCCTATTTAATTCTTTGTTACTGTTAACAGTCATAAAACGTACTGCTAATTGCGGTTGTGCTATTGCACCTATTCCCACACCCATAATAATGGATGTAACTAAGTTCCACCAAAATACACTACCTGGTTGTGGAAATGTCGTCCATCCGGTAGCACCTGTCGCTTTGGCAGTTTCAGGGAATAATGGGGCCATATTTGATAAGGCAGTATGTGCTTCAGTTACTCCTCCAAGTATCCAATAAATGCTTATTAATAAAACAAGCATTCCAAAGAACATTATTACTCCTTGTAATGCGTCAGTATACATTACTCCTCTTAATCCACCGAATATTACATAAAATCCGATAATTACTGCTAAAATTATAATAGCTATTTGGAATTCTAAACTCAATGTTGTTTCTAAAAATCTTGCAGCACCGATTAACACACTTGCTGCATATACTGGCATTGCACAAAAGATTAGTAATCCACTAAAGTATTGTATGAATTTACTGTTAAATCTTTTTGATAAGAATTCTGGGAAAGTTAATGCATTTAAATATTTTCCAATTGCTCTTGTTGGTTTTCCAAAGAAT
>JAFRMD010000182.1 GCA_017430835.1 Methanosphaera sp. | reverse complement strand
GGGTCACATCTGATCTCGTCTCGATCTCAGTAATAAAGTCTATCCACGTTCTGTTTTGTACTATAGATGGTAAGTCTATGGGAATTTCGGAAAGTTGCCGGCCTTTAACTATTTACTTTGTGCTTGTTTTGTCTTTTGTTTGTTTGGAATTTAATATGTGGTTTTTTTCTGTTTTTTGTAGTAAATTTATGATTCTATTTTTTTCTATATTATTTTTGTAAGTTTTAATATTAGTTTTGATATAGATTATTTTAGTATTGAGGTGATATTTTTGTTATATTTTATTGGACTAGGATTATATAGTGAAGATGATATTTCTTTTAAAGGCTTCAAAGCTTTACAAAGTGTTGATTGTATTTATGCTGAATTTTATACGGCTCAGTTGATGGGTGGTAATATTGATAATTTAATTCAGAAAGTTGATGTTCCTTTTGTTACTCTTAAACGTGAAGATGTTGAGGATCGTAATGTTGTAATTGAAGAAGCTAAGGATAAGGATATTGCTTTTATTGTTGCTGGTGATCCTCTTATGGCTACTACTCATACAGAATTGTATGTTGAAGCAATGAATAAAGGTATTGATACTCAAATTATTCATGGTAGCAGTATTTTTTCAGCAGCTCCTGGTCTATCAGGTCTTCAGGCATATAAGTTTGGTAAAACTACAACTGTTCCTTTTCCTGATGAAAATTTTTTCCCACATTCACCTTATGATGCTATAAAAGCTAATAAGGATATGGGTTTGCATACTCTTGTTTTACTTGATATACAAGCTCATAAGGATCGTTTTATGAAGATTAATGAGGCCATCGATTATTTGTCTAGGATTGAGTCTGAACGTAATGAAAATATTTTTTCTGATGATACAATTGTTATTGGCATAGCTAGGGCAGGTAGTCCAAAACCTATTGTTCATGGTGGTACTGTTAAAGAGGTACTGGAATTTGATTTTGGTGGTCCTTTGCATTGTATGATTGTACCGGGCGATTTGCATTTTGTTGAAGCAGAAGCTTTAATTGCTTTAGCTGGTGTGTCTAGGGACTTGCTTGTTGATTATTTGTAAAGATGCAATAATTTTATAAATGGTTTTTTATATAATATTATTATGGATATTTAAAAATTTATGATGTTATTAAAAGATATTTATAAAATTTGTTTATTTAAAAAATTTCAAAAATTAGAAGTGTTTTAATGAATTTTACAGATAATGATTCGATAGATTTAATTAAAGGTACTCATATTTCTCATGAGTTGTATAAGGATATTCAGTTTATTCATGATAAAAGTACTAATTTTTATCAAATTATTTGTACTAAACATGATAATTCCCAATGTAATTTGTATATTGGTTATGATGGTTCTGCTGCAAGACGTATGTATAATCGAATTATTGCAGCTGCTGATGAGGATTTTGAGTAAGAATTTTTTAAATTCCTTTCTATTTTTAAAATTTTTTTTGTGGAGTTTATTTTTATTTTTTTAGTATAATTGCGTGTATTTTTGAAGATAGTTTTTATATTTTTTGTCCAGTATTCTGTGTAGTGTCATGAGTTCTGGATTTGTTGTTGCTTTTTGTTCTGTCAAATTTCTTAGGGTCTTATTTTTTAGGTTTTCTCTTGTTTCTATTATTGTGTATTCTAGTTGTCTAATGTTTTCTTTTTCTATGTTGTCTGTAATGTTGTATTTTTCTTGTGGGTAAATGTTTGTACTTGTCATTATGTTGTTGTATTTTGCTTC
>JAFRMD010000181.1 GCA_017430835.1 Methanosphaera sp. | reverse complement strand
TCAAACGGAATAACATTATGTGAAAAATGTCACTGCACTTATCATGAAAATTATTCAGAAGTAAACCCATACACCTGGAGCAAATATCTATTAAAAAATGAATGGAATGCAGCAAGCATAACAATAAACTATGACAATGGCAGTAAAAGAGAATTTCCATTATATCCAATAAACAGAGAGGTAAGATCCATAAAACCGTTACTTAACAAAAGTATACGAAATACTGTAATTCATGTAGTACAGACCAGCGGATTTGACAATGGAGTAACACCAATAGACTGGGTGAACATTTGCATGGATGACATATATGGTATAGAAGTCAAAAGAACAGAAGAAGAAATAAATTATCTTATTCAAAGAGAAATATTCGAAAAGATAGGAAAAAGAAACGTTAGAATGAATCCTTAAAATATTTTAAACTCCCCTTTTCTAATTTTTTTCACTTGAAACTTACTAAAACCCATAAACTTTTTATCTAAAATGCAAAAACTTTTCCAAAAAAAAATAGTTAATGAAAATTCATTTGATGAAGGGATTCTTATATGAAATTTAGTCATTAGAATAATATGTCATGTTTACTTGTAATAATATATGCATAAGTATCCAGATTATAATCCCAATCCTTCCAATCAGGATATCTTTTTGCCATTTCTCGATAAAATGGTGGATTATGATTTAAACAATATGTATGAATCATTTCATGATATACTACAAATTCAATTAGATTCTCAGGCAAATATTTCATTACCGGGTTAAAACTTAACTTATCTTTGCTTGAACTGCATCTTCCCCAAACTTCAAATATTGGTCTTATTATAATCTGCTTTGGCCTTCCAAATTGTGGAGTAAACTTATCAACATATTTTTCAATTATAGTTCTCAATTCTTCTGTTGTTCTATCCTCTAATTCTAAACCTATTTCCTGTGCATCACGTTCATAGACTTCCTTTGAACCTTCAAATTTCTTTTCAAGTCTATTAAACCATTTCTTCAGGTATGGCATGTTAAAATATCTTTCTAAATATTCATCAGTATACTTGCCTTCCGGTACTCTGGCCAGGATGTCTCCAAAGTAATAAACTCGTTTTATTTTTTTAATTTTTTTATCGTTTATTATTTTAAGCAAAACCTTCTTTCCATCAATATTTATATATATTTTCCTATCAACCGTCCACATCAAAAAACACGCTCCTATTTACAAATAATTTATTTTTAACCATCTTTTTTCTTATTTATATTTTAAATCTTGGTAAATTATTATTTGGAATAATTTATATATAAATATATCTTAATTATTAATCCATATTATAAATAAAATTCTAGAATTTCACATATCCTTAACAATAGATTTATTTAAAAAAAGATAAATAAACAATATTAAATAATTAAATAATAAAATAATGATTTTATACAAGATAAACAAAAAATAATAATTTAATAAATTATTAATAAAATATTCCAATTATTCACTAAAACAATATTCTAATTATTTTCTGAATCATTAATAAAATAAACTAGTAATGATATAATGTTATATTAATTAGGAAGTATCAATAATAAGGGTGATTTTCATGTCTTCTACAAACACTTTAACTCCAGAGGAACTAATATTAATTCTTCGTTATAATCAAAAAGACAGTACAAGGTCTTGTCCGAAGTGCAATTCCACAGTTTTATATTATGATGACTTTTGTTATAATTGTGGAAGTAGCTTAAAGGATTCTAAAAGAGTAAGGGACATCTCATTCAATCCAATTAATGCAGATGTTTATTTGAAATATGCTGGTGTATGTTTGCTTAGGGAATATATCCATGATCCATTCTTGTTTCAGGAGTTTACCGGGAGCATCTACAACTATAAACCTTTAAGAATTGATGAAGTTCTCATTCATTTCAAGCCTTTGACTGTAACAGAAGTATTGAATTATCTTCTTTTGGAAGGTTATCTTGTAGTTCTTAAAGGAGAAGAAAAATATAAATCATACTTTTCCAAATGTCCAGAAGATTACCTGGTTTACGTGTTAAAAGAGAATAATATTCAAGCATCCTCATCAAAGGAAGAAAACATTTCCCTAATATTAAACAAGCTTCCTGCCGAGTTATTGGAAAAGATTACTTCAAGCTATATAGATGAAAGTAGCGGTTCCAACTACTTTGAAGTAAGTGAAAAGGCATTAAAACTGGTTGAGGACAACAAGCAGTGTCTTTTGTATGATGAAATCTTCTATGATTTTGATTTAAATTATTATGACATGCAATTTAATAAATCAGAGAATCTGAAAGATTTTTCAATTGCATTAATTGATGATTCTGTTAAAGATTCCATAGAAGAACTTAAATGGCAATCATATTCTGATTTACTCTACAAGTATGCCCAACTTTACGATATCTTTAAAGATACTGACAAGATGTTATATTATACTATTCAACATGTAATCTGTGAATTTAATCCATTTAGTGACAATAAGATTAAATCAAAAATTGAAATACAGCCTTCAATTGAAAGCAGAATTATCTATGCCTTCTCAAACTCACAGAAAAATTATGATGAAATTGTAGAAGTAATTGGCAAAGCACATGATGATTTAAAACTACCAAAAAATTACATTACAAAAGAAGACGTTGAACTGTTGATTGAGGAATTGTTCTTTACCTATGAATTAAGGGATGTTACTAAGCACTTGATTAACATTTTTGGTGTTGAAAGAATTGCTGCTGATGACTTAACTTATAACAGCCTTGAAGAACAAGAAAAAGTTTTGAAAGGTTTGGAGGAAATTTTTAAATAAAATATTGATCGAAGGTCTTTAAATAATCCATTATATCCTTGCTTTTAAATGCTGACATCATTGAATTGATTAAAACTGCATGCATGGATTCTACCTTATCTTTTTCTGACATACGAGGCAAATCGTCAAAGTTTACCTCATATATTTTTGGCATATTATCCATATCAAACTGTTGTATAATCTTTTGTTTCACATTTTCACTGATAAAGCATTCAATTATCATTGTAATGTCATCAGAGACTGAACGTCCATAATCAAAATGTGGCGTTAATTTCATCATATCCAAAGCATATTTTTTTCTCAAGTCTATGAATGAACTGTAGCTTTGACAGCCCACTTCTTCATATCGTGCCTGGGTAGTGTGAGCAATATATTCATTGAATGTTTTTAACTCTGGCCTATTTAATACAAATAATATGAAGGCTTCCAAATACTTGTTTTTCTCTATTTTATATGTGTACATTAGCCATTGTTCGTATATTTCATAATACAGGTGGTGTGTTAGTTCATGAATTAGTGTTGATATTTTCTGTGCTTCGGGCATTCTTTCATCCAAGTAAATATTATTGGCAGAGTAAAGTCCCAAACTGTCGTTTCCCTTATGTTTGGCATACACATGAGTATACTGTTCGGCTAACTGATAGACATTATCCAATACTGATGCATTAACATCGTAGTGAAAATTATCATAACCTGTCCTAATAATTTCTTCCAATATTGATTTATAGGCATCTTGAGTAAATGGTGTGTCTACCAGTTGTTGTATGTTTTCTTCCGTTATCAGATCATCAAAACTGTTAATGGATTTGCCTTTTACAATCTTATCGGTTTTTAATGTTGAACCGCAATATTCACATCTGATGCTACTACTCTTATTTTTTTCTCCACATTCAGAACAATATATTTCCTTCATCCTTAACCACTATTATTATATTTGAATAATTCCTATAATAATTATTCTTTAATGATAAATATTATTTCAAATAGATATTATAATTAATTATAATAATCATCATTATGGGGTATTGGATAATGGATAGTGAAGTTATTGATAAAGTTAATTCCCTGACTGAGGGTGACTTGGCAAAGAATTATTTTTCCAAAAAGGGATTGAAGAAGAGTGATGCAAAAGAGATTAAAGACATTCTAATTCAAAGGTTAGAAAATAACGAGATTTGTGCAGATGACATTGAAAAAGAGTTACAATTATTAATCAACAAGTATCGCTATGAAAAAGAGATTGTTAAAAAGGATCCAGTACTTTCAAAGAATGATTCTGAAAAGGAACTGATTTTTAGATTAAATAACAATTTCAAGGGTTTCAAATGCAGAAACTGCAATCACGTTTTGATTGGTGAATTCAACTATTGTCCAAAATGTGGAAGTGAGAATGAAATACGCAAATACAAGATTGTAGCCCCCGAGTCTATTGATTTGGATAAGGGTTTTGTTACACCTGATGAACTTAGGGTTCTTAAGTTTCTCACCCAGGAAGAAATTGCATTGTTAAAAGACGGCAAAAAAACAATAGAAGAAGTAGGTATTCAGGTTACCATGGAAAACTGTCCATATGAAATACGCAATCAAATACTCTACAAAAATGCTAAATTCAGAAATGATGTAGACAGAAGAAGAAAAGTCTTTGATGACCATGTTAACTTCTACAATTCACAGGGAAATAAATACAAATTATCTTCCTTTAACAAAAGAGTAACAGTTTCTGCCAAGAAATTTCCAGTAGCCTCAAAGTTAGAACAGCCACAAGAAACTATTCGTCGAGAACTATTAAAAAGAGAGTTTTTAATTCATGACAAAGAATCTGAAGAATCCGAAAATCCCCAATAAAGCAGTTTCTTTTAACTATGAATATGATAGAGCATTATATCTATTATAGATATGTTAGAAGGTGGAAGTCTTTTCTAAATAGAACTTCCCTTGCCCTCATATTTTTCCTGATTTTCACATAACTTTTTATAAATATCCTCACTTTCCATGATGTTTTTTATAGTATCAATCAATGATGTTTTAATTGCTTTTATGAGCTTATTATAGCTTAATACTTCATTTATATTTATGATTTTTGCCTTTACAGGTACTGTTTCATCATAAATAAATTCGACAGCCAAATCTTTCTTCATATCATCATCTATAACCTTGTCAAGTATTCTGATAATTTCCTGAGCAAATGTATTTCCAACGATTAAGTCCGATTCGAATTTTTTCGGATCAATCAGTTTCTTATAGGTAACGCAATAATTGTACAAATCCGTAATTTCATCATAACTATGATATTCCGGTGGAATGTAATGTGCTTCAACCTGCAATGGGTAATAGTTATGAATTATTTTTTCATTCATATTGGCAGCTCTGGAAGAATCAATGAAAGCCCTTAGTCTGGCATTGTTTTTCACGTCGAATATGTACATGAACATTGCTTCCATGATTTCAAGATGTATTTCTACGGATAAGTACCTTATTAATGATGAACACTGCTGGCTGGTTGTTTGATTTGAGTTAATCTTAACGGTGTCGAAAAGGTAACTTCCGTAAATATTTTTGTTAGGAGTATATTCAAAATAAACATTCACAAATTTACGGGCAATACGTAGAATCTTGTCAAAAACACTGATATCTTCTGAAAAATCAATCCTTTTACACTTGTTTATAATTGTCTCAAGTACATACTCATAGAATTCCTGGGGTATTTTGGTTTTTTGTATTTTTTCAATAGCCTCATCGGAAAGAATTTCATCAAAGGATTCTATTTCCCTGCCAAAATCTGTAATGTAGGATACGAGTGTTGTCTTACATTTTCTGCATTTTCTTTTTAGGGAGAAATTGGCTTCACCACACTGTGGACAATATATTACAGATTCTGTTTTTCCGTTTATAGGTTTTGTTTCCAGAGATTCTGCTTCAACAACTGGCTGAATTGTTTTCTTTGAAGAACTGACATTTATTTTGTTAACATAATTTCTGAGGGATATTGAATCCAATAGAAGCTTTATTGAACTTGAATTGTCTACAATTTCAGTGTTTTGATTTGTTTCGTTGTAATTATCAACATAATACTTTTCATAGGAAAAATCTGAATCTTTTGGTGTGATGTAACAAGTTTTTAATGTACAATCATCAAGGCATATCTTAAGAGAATATTTAACTATAATGTTCATTTTGGTTGAGTTTAAAATTGGCTGGCCTCTGAGAATGAAAAGCAGTTCCTCCTGTGATAGTACAAATTCCAGGTAGAAATTGTTATGGTACCTTTTTCTTAACACTTGAGAAAAAGTAAAAACTATATTCTTTATGCTGAAATCAGAATCCATATTCATTTTTAAAAGACTTATCAAATCATTATCCTCGTTTTCACAATAATATGAATCGTTTTCAGACCATCCTACTCCTTCCTCAATAAATTCATTGTTAAGCAGCTTTTTATATAATTCTTCTTCAGAAGTCATAACAATTATCTCCCCATACAAATACTTATACTAATCTTTATTTGATTAATGATAAATAGTTTAAAGATAATATTCCAGTTAATTAAAAAGTGGTATGATTATTATGTGGATGAAGACTTCCTGATAAAAGTAATAGTTTTAAAGGGAATTGTAATTAGATGAATCTGGAACCAAATAGAAGAATAAAATTTATTTAAACTGATTACTAGAAATGTCATAATAGAAAACTCTAAAGAGACTAATTATTCCATCACTATTATGCTAATCTTTAGTACTTTGAAATCCACTAATCCAGTTAACCTTTACTATTTTTATCTTTTATTCCAGAATATTTTCTCTAAAGATACATTAGAGAATATTAATAAAGAAAAATTTGAGAAAAACAAGTTTCGAATAATTATAATAGTGATTAAAAAATTTTATTTAAAACTCTAAAGATATGATTTAAAAATATATGGTGAAAATGAATTATATGGTACAATGTTAAAAATATTAAAAATAAGTAGTACATGTATATGTACTGATATAAAAAGTTAATTTTCTAAACTTTTAAATGAAATATTTGCTGGTTCAACACCATTAAGTGCAACTTAGCAACCAATATTCCACCTGATTACCAAGACTGTCAAATAACATATAAGAAGACCTATATTTCAATGAATTTTTCTCTATTTTCCCCCTTTATCATATTCATACATTTACTCTTAGATTTCATTCAATTCATTTAATTTAAAAATATCATCTTCGACAAATTGATTTATTATATGCACAGTTAAAACATTTGCTTTTATCAGAGCATGGTTTAAAGTCACCATCTAATATTTTTTCTACACTAGAATTAATAGAAGTAGTAATATCATTTATATCTACATCAGAAATTGGTATAGGTATTTCTTTTGAAAATTTAACTGAATAAATCATTGCTTCTTTAATATGATACTCTTCGTTATATTCCGGAATCCTTTTAAGAGCCATAGCATAAATGAATAACTGTTTCTGATAACGTTCTTTAAGAACCTCAACATTTTCTTCTTCAGTTGTTTTAAAATCGATTATTGTAATGTCATTAGTGTTTTTGTCTTTTACAATTAAGTCAATTTTTCCTTCCAAATCAAAATCATTATATGTAATACTAAATGGTACTTCCGAACCAATAATATAATATTTATCCTTATTCTCTTCCCAATAAGTATAAATTGCTTCTTCTATTTCTTTAAACTCATCATTTTCATTATTTTTTAAGTTTTGATTAAATTCTTTAACTCTTTCGATTATTTCCTTTATTTCTTCTTTACTCGTAATTTGTCCTTTTCCTTCTTTTTGGTAAGCTTTTTGTTTTTGATGAATTAAGTTTAGAATTGTATGTGCTACTACACCAAATGTAAGTGCTTTATTTTTTGAGTTCATAAATTGATAATTATATCTAAGGTTATATTCTTGTGAACAATTGTCATATTCTGAAAGGTGAGTGTAACTAAGTTTTAATCTTTCCGGTTCAAAAGTTTTTGATTCACATGTTTTTTCAGCAATTATGTTATAATTATCTGTTAATTCTGAATAATTACCATCTTCTATAATTCTATCCATTATTTTTGGAGTTTTACCCTCTTTATCCATTAATGCAGAAAGTATAAGTATATCTTCTGCCCTTGTTGTTCCCACATAGAAAACTCTTTTTGATTCTTTATTTTCTTCCTTAAGTATATTTTCTTCTAAACTAGCATCTTCAGTAGTAAATGCTTCTTTTTTATATTCAAGATATTCTGGTGGAGTGTAGTATGTAGCACTCCTATTTAGATAGTCTTTAGTAGCTTCTTCATATTCTTCCCTATGTTTAGGGAATTTTCCTTCAATTATTGAACCTAATATTACTACCGGAAACTCCAATCCTTTAGACTTATGGACAGTCATAATCTGTACTTTATCAATTTCATCTGTCGGAATTGTTGAAGTAGAATAACTATCAAATTCACTGAAAATATACCATAATAAACCATTCATACTATATTTTGTAATAATTTCTTCATAATTTGCTATTGTTTCAGTTATTTGTCCCAAGTTTCGTAGTATTCTTTGATTTTCTTCAGTAGGATTTTCTAATCTATCTTTTAATATTCCAGAATATTGTAGAATATCATAATATACTTCTAGAACTGATGGTCTTTCATAGAACTTTGTGTTTTCATCATATAATTCTTGTTTAATATTATTTAAGTTTTCAAATAATGTTAAATCATGTTCATTAGTTATACCTATTTCTTCTAATTCTTTTCTTGTTTTTGTACTTAAGTCAAATCTTTCCACTCTTTTGAATATTTCATCAATAATTTCTTGATCCCTATCAAATATTCCTTTAAATGATCTTTTTTTACTAGTTTTTCCAGTGAATTCTTTATATACTTCCTTTTCAGTATCTATTACATCTTTTTGGAATTTTTCTTCCAAATCGGATAATATTTGACATGTCTTATCATCTAACTCCAAGATATCCTGTACTAAAGAGAAAGCACTAAGATTTAACCAATTTTTCTCCCACTCACTAAATATTATTTTATCATTAGATTCTTTCATATACCATAATAATATTATCATAGCTTTTACTTCAGGATTACTCATAAGTGAATCATTCTCAGATAAACTATAAGGAATACCTTTATTCTTAAACTCTTCTAAAATTTCATTAATTCCCTTTGCATAAGTTACTGAGGATAATAATAAAGCTATATCATCAAATCGATCAATTTTTTCAGATTCATGTAAATAAAGTATTAAGTTTGCAATTTTTTCTGCCTGAACATTAACATTTTCATTAATTAAATAATAAACTCCACCCTTATCTTTACGGTCTGGAACAAGAGTCTTATCAATTTCACGAACACCCTTAATTAAATCTTCATTATACTCTACTATTTCAGGACATGATCTAAAATTAGTTGATAATGGAGTAACTGATTCATTAGGATTCTTTTTTACTTTTATATCATCAGCAAAATCAGTAAAATACTTTGGAACACTACCTCGGAAGGCATAAATACTTTGATCATCATCACCTACTACAGTAAAAGATTCAGCATACTTTGATAGTATGTTAAAAATATCATTTTGAATAGGATCAATATCCTGATATTCATCAATTAAAATATTTTTAAAACGAGAATTTTCTGCAATTGTCTCATCATTTTTAATAATATCCCTTACCTTAACTTGTAAATAATTAAAATCAAATGAATTTTCCTGTTCCAATAATTCTTTATATTTTGGATACGCCTTTGCAATAGCAAGATATCTTGAATTGTATGCAGAAGCTTTTAGTTCTCTTTCTTTGACTTCATCATAGGGATATTCAAAATCATCACCCTCACCACAACTAGCAATTAAATCCTTATATTCTTGTGAAACTGGACGATTCTCTTCAATATACTTTATTAAACCTTCGCGACAATTTTTTGTTAATCCAAATGTCATATATTCATCAAATTTATTAATCACATCATGTAAATTTCTTCCAGACATATAAGCTTCACGATTAAAACCTAACTCCTTCTTATGCTTTCTAAGAAACATTAACTTGCATTCATTACCAGAAGTGCTTTCAAGAAGATTAATGTCACTACAACCATTTTCACTTAAAAAATGGATACAAAAACTATGAATAGTATTTATAAACATCTTATTTACTGCACTTGCACCTATATCTTTATCTTTACTAAGTTTTTCCTTTAATTGATCAGCAGCTTTTCTAGTAAAAGTAATAACTAGAATACTTTCAGGATCCACATGTTTTTCTTCCAATAAGTATTTTATTCTTTTAACTAAAACATAAGTTTTACCAGCCCCCGGACCAGCAGTAATCAATAATGATTTTCCATCATAGTTTATAGCTTCTTGTTGTTCAACAGTTGGTTTTTGCACTTTACTACTATCTGACATAAGACTCACTCATATGGGTTATAATTAAATATAAATTTATGTATTATAATATATAACAATTTAAAATGATTTAATATTATAACTAGTTTTTTTAAATCTACATTATTTTTTTACTTTCCAATTATAATACGTTTAAAAAAATAATTTGGGAATAATTAATATATTAATTTTATTATTAATATTCCACTTTATATAATAGTAATGATAAATATATAATCAGTCAAAATAATGACATAATGAAAATCATAAAAAAATGATGATAGCTATTATTTGAAAAAATAACTTTATAAATAATAAAATATTTTGAACTTAATTTTAATTATAATTATTCCAATAAAAATATAATATTATATTAACTTTCATCATAAAAATAATTAAGAATATAATAAATATAACACTGTGTGATTTACAATGAAAAACATATTTTTATCAAAAACAAGCTATTGTAACAGCTTACAATGTCCTAAAATGATTTGGTTAAAAAGATATAAACGAGACCAAGCAGTACAACAGGCAGATCCTAAAATATTTGAAAACGGCAAAAAAGTTGGAATTCTTGCTCAAGACCTCTTCGGAAAAAAACATGACGACGTAGCATTTAACTATAACCATTTCTTTAAGTATATGCTCGAACAAACGGACGAATTTTTACTGAACAAGCCCAATATTATAACAGAGGCAACATTCAATTATAAAAATAATTTCTGTATGGTGGACGTACTGAAAAATGATACTGATGGTGTGGAAATTTATGAAGTAAAAAGTTCAACTAAAGTCACGGATGTCTATATTTATGATGCATCATTCCAATATTATGTTTTATCCAATCTCGGATTTAATGTGAAAAAGGTATGTATCGTATACATAAACAACCAATACGTAAGACAAAAGGAATTAGATATACATGAACTGTTTAATATAGAAGACATTACAAGCATTGCACTGGAAAAACAGGATGAAATAAGAAGGAATGTAGAGAGTATTAACCAGTTTATGAGAGAACATAATCAAAATGATGAACCTGACATCTTCATAGGAAAGCAGTGCTCAAAACCATATGAATGTGATTTCATTGAATACTGTACACACTTTTCAGAAAATTCAAGATTAACCAATTACCTGATAGAAGAGAGTGATGTTGAAGAAGAAGATAATGCCACCATAATTGATAAAGAAGCAATAAAGGACTTAGTTGACTCATTAAAATATCCCTTATACTTTATAGATTATGAAACATACAATACTCCCATTCCAGAAATTGAGGGGACAAGACCTTACCAACAGTTACCATTCCAGTATTCCTTACACATATTAAATGATGAAAATGCTGAACTTGAACACAAAGAATTTCTAGCAGACCCTGAGGATAATGATTTTATCAGACATTTTGCTGAAAGCATGATTAGTAATCTTCCAGAAGATGGAAGTGTAATAGTCTATAATCAAACATTCGAAGGTACTATGGTTAATAAAGAACTTATTAGAATGTATCCAGATTTAGAAGAAGAAATCACAAGAATCAATAGCAATATGGTTGACTTTATGGTACCATTCAGAAAAAAACAATACTATACTAAAGAGATGCAGGGTTCATATTCAATAAAATACGTTTTACCAGCATTATACCCTGATGATCCAGAATTAGATTATATTAACTTAGCATTAGTACATGATGGGGCAGAAGCATCCGAAGCATTCGAAAGTTTGAAAGATAAATCACCAGAAGAACAGGAAAAAATAAGAGAAGGTCTACTGGAATATTGTAAACTGGACACTTATGCAATGGTAAAAATATTTGATAAATTCAAAGAAGCAATAGAAAAATAAAATCTATAAAAAGTGGAAACCTAACCAGAATAGTAATAAATATGTGATATGCACATATTAAGTAAAAAAAAGATTTAAAACATACTAAAATAAGAAATAAAAAAAATAAGGACTCATTAATGAAAAGATAACTAAAGAGAATAGACACATTACAATTCATACTTTGATGGTTAAAAAGAATTTAATAATTTTACATGTGTTTTTACTAAAATCTGATAAAAAAAGTCTATTAGTACAATGCTTAAATATAAGAGGAGGTGAATATCTCGTGAGAGATAAACTCTTCAATATAATATGCATTGTCAATATAGTATTATATTGGATAAATAAAATACTTTAATAATTAAAGTAATTTTCTAATTAATTCCATCTTATGAATAAATGTTTGTAATTCCTACTATTTAAGTTCACTACTAGATAATGATAACAAAGAAAATATACTTGGTGATTAATATGGCTTTATTTGATATGATAAAACCTAAATGGAAACATAGCGATTCACAGGTAAGGTTGCAAGCTGTCAAAGAGATTGATGATGAAAAGATATTGGAACAAATAGTTAAAGATGATGAAAGTATTGAAATAGTTTATGTAGCATTCAATAAAATAGAAGACAATAGTCTTCGTGAATCGTTGATTAAATATATAGATGATCAGAACTTTTTAATTTACATTGCTAAAAATGATGACAATGATTATGTTCGTCGAGAAGCCATTAAAAAAATTGAGGATATAAATGTTCTGGCGGATATTTATAAAAAAGATTTTAGAAATCGGGTAACTTCTGAAGCTATTGAAGATAAAATGCTAACGATTGTTGATAGAACCTATAATCAGGATAAACTGATTGAGATTGTCAAAATGAATAATTATTGGAAAGCCGTTGAAGAGGCTTTTAAAAAAATTACTGATGAATCCGCTATGCTTGATATTGCTAAAAATGCCAGAACGGAAAATGCTCGTTCATTAGCTGTTAGAAAAATTACTGATGATAATGTTTTAAAGGAAATTTTTAATAATGATTTAAGTTCCAGAGTTCGTTGGGCTGTTATTGAAAACATTAATGATGAGTCTTTTTTAACAGACCTTGCTGAAAATAGTGAAGATGAATATATTCGTGAACGTGCTGTTAAGAAGATTTCTGATAAAGATTTGTTAATTCATATTGCCAAAACAGATCAGGGAATTTCTACAAGTCAGAACAATGTCACTTTAGCTCATGTGAATATAGTTAAATATTATAATGTTCGAAAAGCAGCCAATGAAAGACTTAAAGAATTAGGGTATGATGAAGTAGAAACCACTATTTACATAAGTGAAGAATTACATTAATCATAGGATATTGTATTGAAAAAGAGAGGTGTATTGAGACTCTATTATACTCCTCTTATTAAAAATTTTTTTAGATACATTCTTGCCATCAATCCACATTATATTTTTAAACTGATCATTATACCCCTAATTAATTTTCTATTATGAAACTGTAAGGGATACTGGGAGAATTTTTTCGGTAGTTTTATTTTTATGGTATTTTGAAGACTTTCATAGTAATCCAATTAATTTCTCTTCTTAATGGTGAAATAATTATGTGCACCTAATACTATGAAATGTCATTAACATGATTTTATTGGTTATTTTTTATTTTTAAAATTAATTTTTTAGTTAAATTATTTTTTTTTAAAAAATTATACGTTATACTCATAGTAAAGGTTCAAGAAGGTTTTAAATAATATAAAAATTAGATATTATATTGTAGTTGAATACTTTCTAAATTTGATGAATATTTATTTTAATTTCTCACAATCACAAACTTTAGCCAAAAAATATCTATTACATGAGTGTTGGATGTTCGATGGTTGAATGTTTAGAATAAAAAGGTTGTGATACATTATATTAAGAGCAGTTCTTAAAACTTCAGATAAAAAGAGAATTAAAATTGTGGATATTATATTTGTCATAGTACAATTATATTAATACTATCAATCATAGCCTACATATTTTCGTATTGGTAGTATTCTGAATAAAGTAAACAATCATTCAATACCCACTTTATACTTAAATATTTGTAATTCCCCTATTAAATGTAATTAGTTATCAATATTTCTTTTGTCATACTTTTACTGCTGTCGTAACTGCAATTATTATAATTTGAATTTACTTGACATATATTTAGGAGTTATTTCCATAAATTTCTGTAAGTATTTATTTTCCTTGTTTTGATTTGTTGTTCTTGGATGTTTTTTGGTATTATTTATTTTAGCTTCAGATACAACCTGCTTGTTTAGACGAATTAAAATATTTCAACTTGTGTTTACACTTTTATCAGTATTTAGTATTGCATTGTTACTAATTATTTTATTTTTAGCTATGTTGTTTAATTTGTTGGCATTTTAAACTGAATCTTTACGTGTATACTATTGATAAATTTTGTAAAAAATTCATTTCATTTAACTTTTTCAATAATTTATAATTTTACTAAGAAAAATATTTCAATATATATTTCTACCGATAAAATTGATATAATAACAAGAGCTTAATTAATTATATGCAACAACAATACTGATAAAATCAGAGGAGTATTGGAATATATGTTTATGAAACCTGAAGAAGAAGAATTATTATCCCTATTAAATCTATGTTTTGAAACTCAAAAAACACTACTGGAAACTACTATAAGAAAACTGAAAAAATATGATCCTAAAGTCATTGATGACGACCTTTTAGGACTTGATTATACTAGAATAATGCAAGATATTGAAGATGAAAAAAATAAAAATGAAGAAACTTATGAATATGTTTTTCATCAATTTTTTAATTTATGGAAACTGCACTCTCACTTTAAAGCTAAGAAAGAGGCAATTGATCAAGTATTTGATGAAAGGTTAGAAAAGTTTTTAAAGGAATTTGAAGAAGAAACACATTTTGTCATAACGCCGGAAGTAGAAGAAGAAGCTAGAATACTAATGAAAGAACATATAATGGAACAAGAAAAAAGACGATCAGAATACAATGATTTCAAAGAGGATTTAAATAAATAAGTATACTCCCCTTTTGTAAGAGTATTAGAAAGAATAAAAATAGTATGTTTGTACTTAACAAGAACATCCTATTAAAAATAAACGAAGGAGAGTTAGACTCTCCCCTATTATATTTAGTTTCACAACACCTTCTACACTATTTTTTTACTTTAAACCTAATAATCCTATCATAAATTCTGAAAATGAGACTGAAAGATATGCTTCTATTGGTGCTGCAATAAGTAACAGTATAAATCCAATGACCATCAGAATTATACTTTGAATCAATAATTTTTTAGTCTCTTCAAATGCAAGTGATGCACTGTTAGTATCATGGCTCCTATAGGCCTTTATAAATCTCCATATGAAGAGAAACAACAGTATTCCAGCTGCAGATTGAAGAATCATTCCC
>JAFRMD010000180.1 GCA_017430835.1 Methanosphaera sp. | reverse complement strand
GTTTTTTCTAAATTTATTTTATCTTCAATATTGGATATGTGTTGTTTAACTAATTCCCTTTCATTTGATTTAAAATCACCTAAGATAGCATCAACTACAAGGTTATATTTAGCATCTATTAACATAGAAGCTTTAACACTTGGTGCCTGGGTGTACACTATGGTATCTGGTGCAACATTAAATTCTTCTTTGGTAATTTTAATATTATGTAATTGAAGATCAGAACCATCCACTATAAGTATTGTATAATCTTTAAAATCATGTTCAAATTCAGAACTATTAAATACATCTTTTATAAAGTCCATATTCATGTCTTTAAAGATTTTAGGTTTAATTTTAAGTCGTAGCTTTGATAAAGCCTGTTTAGAAATGATTTTAGATTCATCACCCCAACGTTCTTTAACGTACCCTTCAATCTCAATAGCACTACTACGACCTTTATTAACTAAAACAAAAAGTACATAATCCATAAAACTCCATTTACGAACACGAGTAAAAGCTTTACGTCCATACCAATACTTATAATCATTATAGTCTTCAATCCTACAAATAGAATTCTCAACCTCAACCATAAAATTCATAAATTAACACCACAAATAAGATAAATTCAAATAAAAATGAATACAATAAACTCATAACAAAATTCAAAAAAGTATAGAAATCATATTCACTAATAAAATATATATAAAAAGAAATATATAAATATAACCCTAATTAATAATTAAAATAACGATTAAAAAAATAAACACTAAGAATAACAACAATAACAAAAATAAAAGTAATAATAAATTAAAACAAAGAAAAAGTAATGAAAATAATAAAAATAAAAATCAAAAAATAATCTAAAATAAAAATAAACTAATAAAATAATAACTACTTAAATTGACAGCATTGTAAAAAATTATTAAAAAAATATACTGGGGGAGGGGGTAGCGATTTTTTATTAAAATTATTAGAAATATACTTTAATTGATTTAAATATTATTTTTGTTATAATATTAATTGATAATTTATATGTGGCTGATAAAGTTGAATATTAAAAAGTTAATTATTATGTCTCTGTTGGCGGTTATGTTACTTGGTTGTATTGGAAGTGTCAGTGCCGAATGGTTTGACTTCGGAAATGACAATCAGGAAAATAACACTACAGGCAGCAATGGTAAAATAGCCACTAATTTAAGTGCATCTTTGGGAGCTATGGATACCCATGACAATACATATGCAATAACTATTACTTTAACTCCATCAGATAATACAACAAGTACAGAATTAGATAATCAAACATTAAACGTGAATATTACTGGTCCTAACGGTGTAACAAAAAATTACAATAATGCGACAGATGGAGGATTCTTTATCGTATGGGTATCAGAGAAAGGTAATTATAATGTAAGTGCCACTTATGATGGTAACGATAAATATGAAGGATGTACTCTGAATACAATGGTTGAAGTAAAAGATTTATAATTTTTCTTAATTATTATCCCAGATTTTTCATTATAATTTTGTAATAATTTCTCTTATTAGAAGTAAATAAAGATTATATTGTCAGTAGACGATGCAATATATGGAGAATAGAATATTAATTATATATAGTAGTCGACATTGAAACTTATAATTTTTTTATTAAAAATTATATGTCTAGCAATATTTCTTTTACCCATTTTTTCCAGTAACTTGGATTATTTACGACTTTATAAAATTCCTCTTCAAATTCATAAATCAAATCTT
>JAFRMD010000179.1 GCA_017430835.1 Methanosphaera sp. | reverse complement strand
CAACAAATAAAAAAACAAAATCAAATACAAATATAATATAATATTATAATACTAAGAGCGAACTGTTAACTATTCTAACAGTTTCACTAAAATCTGGGGAGTCAACAAGACATTATTTCACATAATTGTTGCACGCCCTCTAATATAATTATAATGTTAGATTAATGATATCTGCAGGTCTTGTTATTAGTTTTAGATAATGTTATTTAATTGGAAAAATTGATTGATATAATTCATATTTGATTTTTAAACATTTGTAATGAAATTAATTTTAAATGGTTAATGGAAAAACTTAGCATTGTTTTATAGTAATTCAAAGGTATGTTTCAAGTGTAAAAAACTAATTCTCTATTGTTAAATAATAAGAATAATCAAAATTAGAAGGTATTGGCCGGATAGAAAATTCATATTGTAAATAGCTTTAGGAGAAAAAACATGATGATATACATGGAAAAATAATAAAGGTGGAGGTTAATCTTTAAATTTTAACTATTACGTATTAATTCTTACTACGTTGTTTGAAATTACTTTTGATGAAATGTTTTTACAGTTTTCTAGTTTACATTAATGCTTACAATTCTTTTTGATTATTTTTTGTTCACTGTTATTTTGCTTTCCTTGCTTGCTGGTGAATACTGAGTTGATCCAACATAGTTTGCTATAATTGTTGAACTACCTACTTTAGTGGTTTTTATGTTTTTTGTTGCCACGCCTTTGCTATTAGTTTTAACCGTGTATGTTTTACTTCCTAATTTTAATGTAATTTTCTGGTTTTTTATTTTTTGCTTTTTATTGTTTTTTAGTGTAACTGTTACTTTCACATTCTTTCCAATAATTGTTTTTGTAGGAGTTATTTTAAGTGCTATGTTTGTGTAATAATACTTTTCATTTATATTCTTGTTCTTATTTCCATATCCTTCAATTTCTGTATTTTTCTTGTTTTTATAATAGTAGATGTTTCCTTTGATAGTTTTTTCATCGGCAACATGGATATCTATAAGGGTATCATCTTCTACTTTGTTGTTTACAAATATATTGTTAGTAACTATAACTTTATTTTCATTGCAAGAGCAGATTATCTTTAATTCTACTTCATTGTCTTTAAACATGTTTTTATTCACTTTAAGGCTGTCGTGTCCATAACTTGTTATCAGAATTTCATTCTTGTTTCCAGTAAACATATTTCCATTTACTTCAATTCCATCTGTATGGCCTTCAATTAAACTATCATCATATGTATTGTTAGTGAATTTATTATTTGAAATGCTTAAGTTAAAACCTTTTGTTGTAATGAATGTTGTACTTGATCCACCCCAGAAGAAAGTGTTTGTAATATAATAACCTTCATGGTCTGTTTCAATAGCTTTTGCATAGTTATTTATGAAGTTATTTTTAGTTATTTTACAGTTATCTGAAGCATTTATGAATATTCCTGTATGTTCATTGTTTTTGAAATTATTCTTTGTTATCACTGATTTGTCTGAATAGGATATGTTGAGGGAAATGTCTTTGTTGTTTTCAAAGTTACAATTTTTCACGGTTATTTTTGCATTTTTATTATCAACACCATCAGTAATGATTAGATTATTCATTATTACGTTTATTCCATTAATTTTAATTCTCTTTGTTAAGGTAATTTTCTTGTTTTTTTGACCAACAATACTGAATTCTTTTGTATTTGATTTAACTTTACTTTCATCTATTGTTATAATAGTATTATACTTATCAGATTTACTATTAGTTACTAGGTTTATAGTTCCTTTATTTTGGATGTTTGAAATTGCTTTATTTATGTTTGTAGGACTTTTGACACTTTTTCCATTACCTTTTCCGTTTGAAGAAACGTAAATGTTCTTCATACTAGCAGTTTTATTATTAACAGTTCTTTTTTCAATATTTTTCTTATTTATTATTTTACTGGTTTCTGTTTTAATTATTTCAGCTTCTTTAACAACTTTATTATCCTTACTAACAGTTGCTTTATTGCTTTGTGCTGCACTTACAATACCTGCTATAAGAATAGTAATTGCTACTAATAACAGAAGCTTCTGTATGTTCTTCTTTTTCATCATATATTTTAACTTCCTATTTAAGTTCTTGATATAAATTGGGTTAATATAATATTAGGTATATTGGAAGATATAATTAAAATTAATTTATTTTATTATTTTTATTAAAAAAGGGGTTTAAATAATTAAAGGGAGGTTAAGTTTTAAGTTGCTTTATTACTTTTGTGAAAATAATTGTATTTTTGTGTTTTGCTTTTAAAACATATATTAATCTAGTATTATTTCAACAATGTGTTTGAAAGCTTCTTTTGCTTCAGGTATTAAAGGATAAATTACGTAAACATGGTTCATTTCTTCACCGATATTTAACTCGGCATCAGCACCGTTATCTTTTAATTTGTTGTAAAATTTAACAACATCGGGATAAAATATTTCATGAGTTCCTACGAATAATGTAGTTTTTGGAAGTTTAGTTACATCTCCAAAGAGGGGACTTACCTTATAATCTTTTGAATCTAAGTTTCCTGCCCATTTTTCACCCATTTCACGTAAACCATCTACTCCGAGCATAGGATCAAATTCAACCTTATCATAATCTCCAGACATTGATATGTCAAGCCAAGGAGAGATTAATATTAAGTTTTTTGCTTGAGGTAAATTTTTTTCGGCTAAATATTCTGAAAATGCTGCGGATAATCCTCCTCCAGCTGAATCTCCCATAATTATAATAGACTTATTCAGTTCTAATAAGTGCTGGTATAGATTTTCAAGGATTTCATAGGTTTCTTCATAGGTATGATTTGGTGCTAGAGGGTATATTGGAGCATATACTGTTGCATTAACTTTTTTTGCAAGATTGTCACAAAACAAGACGTGTGGTAGCTTAATTTCGTTAACATATATTCCTCCATGAAGGTATATAACTACTCTTTCAGTTTCTTCATTATCGTTAAAAGTTAGCATTTGACAATTGAACAGGTCTTTACTTTCAACTAGTTTTATATATCTTTTTTGGTATTTTATAATATTCATCTTCTTCTAGGGAACGTTCCTGCATATGTTCATCAGCTTTATTTGCATCATCAACATATTCACGGTGCTTTTTGTCCAAAGCATATTCTACAATTTTTGACATTTTTGACATTTTTCTACCCCTACTCTTTTAAATAATATTATTTATTTCATCCTATCTATTTTTTTCAATCGCTAATGATTAATGTAATTAAAATGAATAATTCTATTTAATTAAATGATGATATGATTATAGCAACGAGAATGTTTTATCTCGAACATAAATAATATCATTCCTTTTTTCTATTTTATTAGTATTATTTGAAACTATTATTACATCATATTTTTATTCCCAAAAAAAATATTAATAATATTCTTATAGGGATGTCTTTTTATTAATAAAAACTTGTTCATTTTTTTGAATATAAACATTATATTTTTGTTCAAATATTTGAACAAGATTTTTTTATCAGACTCATAAAAAGAAAAATTTTGGCAAGTGATGGTACAAAGTGTAAGATCAAATAATGCTAACGACAATTGAAGGAGATTCAAAATAATAATTTTGTCAATTAATTTTTAACTTAAAAAAAATGAGTTGGAGATTAGGTTATTGAAATGTTTTCTGTGTATGTTTTGGTTTCATTATTGTTGTCGGTGAATTCTACTTTTATTTCGTGTTTTCCTTGGAATTTTTCTAGGATCTCCATTATGACTGTTGTTAAGTCATCACCTGTTGTGCCGTTGAAGACTAGTTTTCCGTCTACATATAGTAGTAATTGTCCGTTGGTGAATGTCTGGTTGAATATTTCGTTTAATGTGGCGAGTGTTATTGTATTGCTGACTGGTATGGTGTTCTGATCAGTGATTATTTTATGCTTTGTAACAATGGTTGAGTATGTTGTTTTCGTGTATTTTGCTAATGTTTTCTGTGGTCTTGTGTCCTTGATGTATGTTTCCTGTTTTTCATCTTCAGATGGAATATCTTTTTCGCCTGCTCCTTCGGGTATGTTTTCGATTATTGTTAATGTCTTTTCGTCTTTTGCTAGAATATTGTCATCGTAGAGGTATACTGCAGTTAGCGTATGCTCTCCTAGTGAGATATCTGTTGGCATGTCGTATGGCAGGTCTGCCTTGTTATATTCTACCGGAGCATATAATATGGATCCGTTTTCATCCAATAATGTTTTACCGTCTATTTCGAAGTATACTTGTCCTTGGTTGATTATGCTGTTTTTATAGTCTATTAGGGCACTAAATGTTACTGATCTTCCTTGTACCATTTCAACGTCCCATGTTGTCAGGTTTATGTCATTTATTTCAATGATTTTGAATGTTACATTTTTTGATTTTTGGTTACATGTTGTAATGTAAACTGTGTAATCTCCCGGTTTTAGATTTGTTAATGTGTAGTTTTTGTAATTGGTTGTATCGTATTCTATGCCATTGATGTAGATTGTTATGTCATCAAGTCTTTCCAGGATGTCACTGTCATAATGTCGTGGGTATCTTAAACTAATAGTGAAGTTTAATACCACTTCATCAAATGGAGTGAATCTGGTCTGATCATCTTTAATACTTAATTCTAAGGGTTTAAGTCTAATATCGGTAGATTCATATACATTACCCTCAGCATATCCTTTTCGATTGTCTAGGTCAATTGTATCATTGAATTTGGCAGTATTCCTGGTAAAGATATTGTCTGTAAGATTTGCATTTCCGTAGGAGAATATTGCACCACCATTATTACCTGCTTTATTTCCTGTGAAATTTGATTTACTAATATTAATGAGGGTTTGGTAGTTTCTTATTGCTCCCCCAAAGTCAGATGCCGTGTTGTCTGCCAGTACAGATTCTGTGATTGTTAATGGCCCAAAGTTACTTATTGCTCCTCCCAGTTCTGCAGTGTTACCTGTTAGTGTGGATTGCTTGATTGTTAGTTTTCCTAGGTTTTCTATTGCTCCACCATACTCACCACTATTGTTTTTAAATGTGGATTGTATAACAGTCAGTCTTCCCTCATTATTTATTGCTCCACCAATCATCGATTTAGCGTTTACTATCGTGATGTTCTTAAGAAGCATGGAAGAACGACCGTTAATATTAAATACTTGCAACTGATTTCCATCTATTGTCTGTCCATTACCGTCTATTGTAAGTGTTATATCAGGATTAATCCATTTGATTGTATCAGTATTTATGTAGTTTCCTTCATATAGACATAGGGTAGTGTCTTCTGTTTTGTTTTTTACAGCATCCACTGCATTAAGTAGTTTATGCCAGTTAGTTATGGCTTTTACTGTGAACTTAACAGTATTTGAATTGGATTTACATGTGTTATAATAAATTTCATATTCTCCTGGTTTTAATTTGATAATGTGTAATTCTGATATTTGGTTGTAACAGTTTTTTTGCCATTGATGTAGATTGTTATGTCGTCAAGTCTCTTTAAAATATCATTATCATAATATTTTGTATGATTTAATGCCATGTTTAAGTTTAATTCCACATCTTCACCAGTATAGAATGTATTTCTATTCTCCTTAAGTTTTAAGTTTATGGTCTTAAGTGAAATGGATGTTGATTTATATTTATTATTATCGAAAATTCCGTTCCAGTATCCATGTAAATCAATTGTTTCTTTGTTATTGGTGGCAGTATTATCAGTAAATATATTGCCAGTAAGATTAGAATTTCCGTTGGAAAATATTGCACCACCCTCTTGGGCACGATTGTTTGTAAAATTTGAACCAATAATCTTACTCTTTACGGGGCCACAGTATATTGCTCCTCCCTGGTATTTAGCTCTGTTGTTTGCTAGTGTGGAGTTGGTGATTGTTAATGTTCCATAGTTATCTACTGCTCCTCCTGTATGTGCAATGCCTTTTGTGATTGTGGATTGTGTGATGTTTAGTATCCCGTTATTCTTTATTGCTCCTCCGGCACCATATGAAACCTCATCTAATGCACTGTTTCCTGTGAATGTGGATTGTGTGATACTTGTTTTTCCAGTATAATTATTGTATATTGCTCCTCCAAGCCCTACTAAAGTACTTGTAGAGCTTTTTGTGATTGTGGATTGTGTGATTATTAATGTTCCATCATTTTTTATTGATCCTCCATCCTCTGATTCACCATTTTTTATTGTCATGTTCTTAAGAACCACAGAAGCACCTTTCCTGATAATGAATACTTGTTGTTTGTTTCCATCTATTGTTTGTCCATTACCGTTAATTGTAATTACTGTATTAGTATTATTAAAGCTGATTGAACCTGAAGTTTTGTAGGTACCATTTCCTAGGGTGATGGTTGTGTCTTTTGTTTTGCTATTTGCATTTTGTGCTGCTTCTTTGAGTTGTTGCCAATTAGTTATATCAGAATCTTCTTTTATATTAGCCTTCTTTGTAGTTTTATTTATTTTACTCCTCTTGTCATCTAATTTTTTATTAGATACTTTCTTTTTTTGTATAATGTTGGTAGTATCTGATACTTTGTGTGTATCTTGTTTTACTACTTCTTTGGAAATGCTATTTGTATCAGTTATGTCTTTTGATACTTCAGTTGCGCTGGTTACTCCAATTAGCAGTATTATTAGTGCAGTAAATAGCAGTACCTGTTTATTTTTTTTCATTTTTTAACACATCTTTCAATTATAGTTTTTATAATAAAAATAATATATTAATCAATTTCATATTATAAAATAAAATATCATAAATTTAATAATCTCTTATCACACTACCATAAAGTAGATAGTATAATGTATATTTTGTTTATTATCTAATAGATAGTTAAAATAGCTTTTATTTTATATATGTCAAATTATGTCATATCATTTTTTGATATAGGTTACATATAATTCTCAAATTAAAATTTATTATTATATCAATGGAAAGATAAAGAAATAATAAATAATATCACTAGTAATAGTGATGGTTGAAGGGGTCAAATCTTACCTAAGTGACAACATTATAAATTTTCTAAAATGAATTGTCACACAATCTTTACAATTAAAAAAAATAATATACCATATTTCAAAACAAAATGCAAGTATATACAAATTTAATATGCTCTAATGGAGAACATAACATTTTTATAGTTAATATGTTATAATTAATTACAGAAAGAGTAATGGGGTAAAAAATATGAAAACCAAGGCAATATTTTGTATATTATTATTTATGTTGGCTCTTGTAAGTATAACGGGAATATATGCAGAAAATGTTAACTTTGATAGTTCTTCCTTCACCTTGCCTGAAGGATTTAGTGTTTACAGTAATGAAGGCGACCAGGTGGCTTTACTAAAGGACACTACCGCCATTAGAGTATATCATAATGACACTCATGAAGATTATGAAACGTTAAAGTATTATCGTCAAAAATTAGGATATAATCTTATTGGTGAAGCAAATTATGAAATTGATGGCATAAAAATTAATCAACAAAATTATACAAAGGACAATGTAACTGTTAGCGTACGTGAATTTACGAAAAATGGTAAATTCTATATGATTTCAGTAAGTGTTCTTAAGGGACATAATGTTCTTGATGAATATGACAATATTGTAACTGAAATTATTCGATCCTTAAATTAATCTTAACTTTTTTTCTTAATCTTTTTACGAATGGCTTTCAATGTGAAAGTAATTAATGACATCCAATTAAGTATGAAAATTATATCTAATTTTGATTGAGGGAGGATTTCTAGGATAAACTTATCATTGTTTCACCACTTTAAATCGGTGTATTCACGTTATTAAATAGGATTAATTATTTAATATCGAGAATATTGCCGTTATATTCAATTTAATAAATTTAATCTAAATAATAAAAGCATCAGACTATATCTGATGCAGGCACATAATAGAAGAAAATCCGGATAAGCTAATATTATAAAAATCACACAAGATGGAAAGTGTTGAATAAGTGGATTCTTTGAAAGATTTAAAACACCATAATATAAAAGTAAGGATATTGAAGTAAGAAAAGATGTTAAAAAAATTAATTGATGAATTGATACTATCTGATATAGTAATAATCATATTTAAGATTATGTTCCTGTTTATCTCTTAAAAAATATTTAAAATCTGAATACTTTAAGGATATTGTAACAAATCTAGGGATATCACGGAAAATTTCTGAAAAGATGTGGTTTTGAAACTGATTGATGCTGTCGATAGTTTATTTTAAATATAATATTTTTCAAATATAATTTTATGAAAAATCCCCCACATTCCACTTATATTATATTGTTGATTATTTTAACAATCGTAGACCTTTTCCTATTAGGCTACATTCTCTTTTATCCAGGCAATTCATCTGTAATGTTTTTTGTCAGGACTTTTGATTTAGGTGTATGTATCCTACTGTGGATAGAGTTTATATACAGTTATATTCATTCCGAAGACAAAAAAGAGTACATGAAGGAAAACGCCATAAGCATTTTGGGGATGCTTCCAGTTGATTTCATTTTCTTAAGAGCATTAAGATTAATCAAACTTGTTCATTTAATCAAGTCCTTCATTGTACAAAGCAACAGAGAGAAAAAAGTAATTAAATTTATAAAGCAAACATATTTGGACAGAATAATCTTCGTAACCATCATTTTCATTTTCATGGTCACAGTATTAATCTGCATCTTTGATTCTCAAATAAATGACATGCAAACTGCAGTATGGTATATCATCGTTTCCATGACTAGCACAGGATATGGGGACGTTGTTCCAATAAGCATTCCGGGAAGGATTCTGGGAATAGTTACAATGATTGGTGGAATTTTAATCTTTGCCACCATTACCGCGCTAATGTCATCAATTTACACATCCAAACTCAATGAAGATCATAAAGATGATTTACAGTCACAAATAGATGATATGGCTCGTGAAATCAAAAAATTAAATGAAAAAAATGATGAGCTGATTTGTGAAATCAAAAAATTAAATGAAAAAAATGATGAGCTACAAGAAAAGTAGACTTCTATTATTTTTTGAAAAATTTTAAGGATATTAAGTATGAGTTGATCTTGAAATTTTTTCTGTAGTATCATTTTTATGATATTCTTTTTGGGAGGGAAATTATCTTGATGAATTTTTAATAATATTTATTTTGTTTTAGGAGTAAAAAATTATGGGTACATATATATCGCCCGTTGTTTTTTTCTATGTTTATACTACTTTAAATTTTTTTTGTTGTTATTGCTTTGAATTTTATGTTGCTTGTTTTCATGTCTTTGTTTCTATTGTACTGTTATGTTTTTTCTTTAGGGAATGCAATGTTTTATTATAGTGTTATGCTTTTGTACTTGAGGGTAGTGGGGTTTAATTTTTTTGATTTTATCCTTCGTTATAGTGGAGTATAGCGAAGAAAAAAATACTATTAAATTTGTAAATGGGAATTTATATCTATGATTATAATATATAAAGTATAACCATTATTGGAGGTGGTCTAATGTCAAAAACATTCAAAGTAAGTGATAGTGTCCATTACCAGTTAGGATTAAAAGGAAATAAAAAATGATACCTATAATGAGATAATGCAACATTTAATGGACGAATCAAACGAAGAATTTATTGATGAAGAAACAAAATTTTTAACGAAAGAATAGAAAAATTGAAAAAGGAGACTATCTGAAACTATTAAATTAGATGTTTATAAAGAACTGAAAAAAATAGGTTAAACTATGACGTACTCCCTATGAATACGAAGAAGCTACTAAATTCCGTAAATATCATGATAAAGAAATTGTCTTTATTTCTTAATGCAAGAAAAAGATAATTAAAATGGAAAATTGGTAATAATATTGTTATTTTTATCTTTAAAATTATATATTCTCATAATATTTTCTTTTTTATCAAAATCAGAATCATAAGATACTATGTACTTTATGTCATGTTTTTTCATCATTTCAATTGTTGTACAATCAGAATATCCAATACTGGCATCATATTTACATAATAATTCTGTAGCTTTATCATATAATTTCATATCATTAACATTAAGTATTGTATTTGTTTCTAAAATAATGTCATAAATTTCTTTGCAAAGTTTTCCACCCAAGCATTGAAATGAGTTTATTGTTTCAGAAAGAATTATGTTTGTGATATAAGTATCATGTTTTTCCACTTGATAACTTAAAGAATCTGCAAACTTATGCCATTGATCATTTTCTAATACTAAACCTACTAAATAACAACTATCTAACATTAACTTCATAACTGACCCTTTTGAGATTTATGCTTTAAATCAACAGCATTTGTAATCTTATCTAATTTACCTATACCAGATAAATCATGTAAACTAGATTTTTTTCTAAAAGAAACAATAACATTCTTATTTTTTTTATTAACTACCCAATCTACAATATCAGTATCATTAACATCCAACTCCTTTCTTATTTCAGATGGAATAACTGTTTGAAAACCTTTATATATGTTAGTTGAAATAACCATTCTATCACCTAATATAATATTTGTCATTAGAATAAATAAACTTCACTAATAGAAAATAAAAATTAGGAAAATCAAAATATTATAATTTATATGTCATGTTTAATCTCTTGTTCCAATGATGTTATTCTTTCATCCAATTCTTCTAATGTTATTTCAAAACATTAGTTAAATTTCTATTTTCAAAATCATCTATTTCATTATTGTAAAATTCGGTTTCTTCATCTGAAAATTCTTTGTTTTCTTTATAATGATAAAAAGATGTTTTATTACATCATTTAGTCAGTAATCAAGAGTTGTTGCACACCCTCTTATTTTTCATTGAAAACTATTAAGCATAAACTTTTAGGTTATTGATGATATATGTATATAGTAATAAGAATTTAAAACATTGATTAAGGAATGATAAAATGGGATTAATATCAAAACATATTAAAATTGAATTAATTAAAGAAACGATTAAATCATTAACCGATGAGCAGCGACTTTCAGAAATAACAAAAAATGACAAAAACATCTTTGAAGTCAGGGAACTTGCAGCAAAACAAATAACTGATAATACCTTATTAAAAGATATTATTTTTGATTCATCAAATACGAACTATTCAAAAGATTACATAGGAGACATACGTGAAATAGCTGCAAAACAAATAACTGATGATGAAACTCTCTTGGAAGTAGTAACTAGTTATTATGACAAATCGATTGACACTCAATATGGTTTAAACGTTGTGGAAGCTGCTGTTGAACGTATGAGTAATGATAATATGTTATTGGATATTTCTGAAAGTAATTATGATGAAAATGTTATTAAAATAGCAATAGAAAGATTAAATGATGACTTTGACAATTATGATGAATCCAAATTAACAATTGCTTGTAATGATGATAATAAAGTAAAACGTATGTGTGCAATAGATCAAATAGATGATGATGAAATACTTCTTGATATTGCAATGCATGCTAAATATTTGGATGTTAGAGAAAGAGCATTGAATAAAATAAAAATTGATGATGAAAGAATTCCTATGCTAAAGGATTTAATCATTAAAGAAAAGGAATATAATGAAACAGTATATGATACAATATCCTCAGATGAAGAAGAAAAACAATCAAAAACAATATATAATCAAGCTAAAGAGATTAAAGATGGTTATGCTAAAATAGGAAATAATAAAAAGGAAAAATTCTATAATAATCAATCTAAACTTTTTAAAATACAAAATAAATAAAATATGAACTTTTTCTATTCCATTTTTTTATAGTTGAAATGTTATATATATTAGCAATATTAACTATTGATGCTATTTTTCACATAACTTAAAAAAATATTGCTATGCTAGTTTTTAATCACATTAAATAAGATATACTATGAACAATTTAAGAATTAAATTAAACATAAATGGAGGAAGAATAATATGTCATCAAGTAAGGAATATTTGGAGTATATAGTGGAGCAGCTTTCGGATTTGGATGACATATCCTATCGAGCAATGATGGGTGAATACATAATATACTATCGTGTTAAGATTATTGGAGGCATTTACGATGATCGTTTTCTTGTAAAACCAGTAAAAGCAGCCAAAAATATGATGCCTGATGCAGATATGGAACTTCCTTATGAGGGTGCAAAAGAAATGATACTTGTTGAAGATGTGGAAGACAGGGATTTTCTAATGGAACTATTCGAAAAAATGTATAAAGAACTTCCACTTCCTAAGAAAAAACACAAATAAATACAGATATAAATAAAATTGTTCATTTTAAAAAAGATTATTGACACATGTGGTGATTTAAATGGAAAGTACTATTGAGGTTAAACAAAGTGATATTACAAATTTAGATGTTGATGTAATTGTTAATGCTGCAAACAGCCAACTTTTAAGGGGTGGTGGAGTATGTGGAGCAATATTTCGTAAAGCAGGACCTGTTGAACTCACCAATGCTTGTTCGGATATTGGTTCTTGTGAAACTGGTAATGCCGTAATTACTCCAGGATTCAATCTGTTATCTAAATATATTATTCATGCAGTTGGTCCTATTTGGCAAGGTGGAGAAAATAAGGAATCAGAACTATTATACAGTGCATATATGCAATCATTGATTTTAGCAAAAGAAAATAACTGTCATTCAATTGCTTTTCCATTAATTTCATCAGGCATATATGGGTACCCGAAAAAAGAGGCATGGGAAATGGCAATTCAAGCTTGTAATGATTTTATCAATGAAAATTCTGATTACTCAATCAACATTATATTTGCCGTATTAAGCGATGAATCTAAGAAACTGGGTGAAAAGATCATTAATGAGAAAAGTATAAAATAAAGGATATAATGTCTCTTAAGTTTATTTTTTTTAATTTTTAATTTGATTTATTCATTTAAACCTATTTTTCGATATTAGTGTTTATTTGTGATTTTGTCTATAGTTTTTCTTAATCGCTTCTACTTTTACACTTGAAATATATCTTTGAAATTTTTTATTTATTGTCAGAAATTCTGAATCATAAAGAAAATTAAATATATGAAATAATGTGAATTTTGCAATAATCGAAAGTATTGTTAAATTTTACTTATGTTGGATATCTGTTTATCCTTATAAAAATTTACAAAGAATCTATTGATATTATGTTGTGTAATTATGTTTTATAAAATTAGTTTTAGGTAGGAGGTTAGGTTTGATGTAATATTTTATTTTTCGTTTAGGTGTATATAGGATATTTTATAAAATATTACACCGATATTATGTATTTTTATAATAGAGTATTTTTATTGGCTAACTCTGTGTTTAATCATGTTTTTTCTAGTCTTATTTGGGTGATTATTATATGACAATAATATGTAGAAGAATTTATTATTGTATATATGTTGGGTGTTTATTGGTAATTTTTTTAATAGGAATTTATTTGAGTCTTATTTGGCTTTTTTGTATTCCTCCTTATTATTTTTCTTTTTTTAATATCTATTTAGTTTGATATAACTATTGTTATTTTTTTTCCTTTCACACTATAGTATAAGTTAACAATGTTATTTAAATGTTTTTGTATATATTATAAATAAAAATCTTAATATAAAATCTTTAATTTTAAAAAAATCAGTAATAAACATTTATTTTTTATTTAACAGACTTTAAAAAATTTAAAAAAATTAAAAAATAAATATTTAAAAAATTAACAGGAAATTACGATTGAATGAAAGTTTATTTAAATAATTATTGCAAGTATATTTTAATGGTATTTTATTTGATCATATATTCCTTTATTGGGTTCAATCTGAATTAAAATATCTCTTGTTTCCGGATATTTGGCATATAATGTATTTTTACACGAATTTGCTATATTGTATGCTTGTTCTACTGATAAATTTTTATCAACTACCAGATGCATGTCTATATAAATTGAAGATTTGGTACCTCTGGTTCTAATGTTATGAATATTATTAACCCCATATATTTTTTCAATTTCAGTTTTGATTTCATTTGAATCTATAATATTCTTGTCCATCAATATATGCAAATTGGAATGGAAGATTGTGTAACCAGTTTTAATTATCAATAAAGATATTCCTAAGGATAATATTGGATCAAGTATTGTTAATCCGTTTTCGATGAGAATTAAGCTAACAATTATTACTGCAGTTGCTAAAGCATCACTTTTGATATGTTCGCTATCAGATATTAACAAATCACTATTGTATTCCTTACCCATCTTCTTTTCATATCTAGAAATCAATATGGTAATTATTAAGGTAATTATAAGCACACAATATGTTGATATATTGATTGTTGGGATGATATTGTTATAAAATCTATCAATTGAAGAGGTAATTATTTCAAAAGCAACAATAAATAAAGTTACAGATATCAGAAGTGAAGCAAATGTTTCCACTTTACTATAACCATACCTATGATTGTGATCAGAAGGCTTACCTGATATATAAACTGCTATTATTCCAATAATATTTGTCAAGGAATCCAATAAAGAATCGTAACCATCGGCAGTAATACTCAATACTTTTGTATTATAACCATAAAGAACTTTTACTAATCCTAAAATTAAATTAGAGAATAATACCACCAGTAAAACTCTTCTAACATTACTATAATATTTTTCCATTCTTTCACCAGTGTAATAAATAATTAATTTTTATTATGATTAAATGTCTTTATAAATATTGTTTATTTTACGTTAGACTAAAATCATATCCTCTTTAACTCTTGAAATTATTTAAAAATAAATGTGTATTAATTTTAGCTTACCTAACTTTATATGTTGCTTTTATGTTGGTATTATCGGATGCATGTTGAAAAAATAAAAAGTAATACTTTTTAATGAAAAAGTATTTATTCTAGTGTGAACATAATAATAATTGTGAAAGTAATAATAAATAACAAAAAATTATGATATTATTTTTCACAATAATTCTACCAGAAATAAAACTCCCATTTCATAAGATTAAATAATTATTAGTGTTCAAGTATTTATAGAATTTGTAATAAGCAATGGAAATTAGGATTATTTAATATAGTTCTAAATATTATTTTTTTCCTCTAAAAAAGTAGGATAGACAAAAATGATATATTTTTTTGTCTCGCTTTTTCAATTTTTTTTTAAGAATATATTTTTAGTTTTATCTTGTTTTACTATAACATAACTAAAATAGATGTTTAAATTGTTATAAAATTAATTATTATCATTGAATTTATCTAATTTTACTTATTTTTTAAGCATTTTTCTTGTTATTACTTTTCACCAATTTTTTAGATATAAAGTAATACTTTTAAGAATATTAGTAATATTTAAATATATATAAAGACTTAAACATTATTATTAATATTAAAATTAATAAAAGTATTACTTTTATAGTAAGAATAATCAATTATGTATTACAATTATTTTTAATATTAATTTCATGTATTCAAATTATAAATTTATTTCAAATATGAGGTAAAAATATGGATAAAAAGTATATAATAGGTGCAATCATAGCTGTTGTAGCTGTTATTGTCGTAGCAGCCATCGCTTTAGGTGGTGGAACTGGTGAACATGCAGAAGATGAGCTAGTAGCTTGTGTAGCAGCTCACGGTGAAGAACCAGAATATGGATTTGACCCTATGCACGGATGGGGGTATCATGATTCAGGAACAGAACCTCTGATACAAAGTACATTGCTCAAAAGAGATGCAAACAATAGCTTTGTAAACGATTTAGCTACAAAATATGATATATCAGGTGATTATAAAACATACACAGTAGATATTCGTGATGATGTAAAATTCACTGATGGTTCTAAATTAACAGCTAAAGATGTAGCATTTTCATACAAAACAGCAAAAGAATTTGGTGAAGGTGCAGATTTAAGTTCAATGAAAGATGTTCAAGCAACAAGTGATACTCAAGTAGTATTTACTCTTGAAAAAGAAGATTCAACATTCATAAACAAATTAACAGATGTTGGAATTGTTCCAGAAGCAAATTATAATAATGAAACATATGGACAAAAACCAATAGGTTCCGGACCATATAAATTAGCTCAATGGGATAAAGGACAACAATTTATCTTAGAAAGAAATGACGAATACTATGGCGAAAAACCATACTTCAAAAAAATAACTAACCTCTTCTTAGATTCAGATGCAGCATTTGCAGCAGTCAAAAATAAACAAGTAGACATAGCAGAAGTACCATTATCATACACAAACGAAACAATAGATGGATACCACTTAGAGTACTTCGATTCAATAGATGTACGTGGAATATCATTACCAACACAAATGGACACAGGTCAAAAAATAGGATCAGATAACAATACATATGGTAACAATGTAACAGGAGATCCAGCAATAAGAGAAGCATTAAACATAGGTATAAACAGAAAAGAATTAATCGACGGAGCATTCAACGGATATGGAAACGTATCATACACAGGAGTAGCAAATCAATTACCTTGGGCATTCCAATCAGCTTTCACCGATGGTAAAGTGGATGAAGCAAAAGCAGTACTAGAACAAGCAGGTTGGAAAGACACTGATGGAGATGGAATAAGAGAAAAAGATGGAGTTAAAGCTTCATTCCCAGTATACTATAAATCATCAGCATCGGAAAGACAAGCAATAGCTGTTACAGTAGCTGAACAAGCCAAAAAAATAGGAATTGAAATCACTCCAGAAGGTAAAAGTTGGGATGACATTGACCCAGTAAGAAACAAAGTAGGAGTAGTATGGGGATTCGGTTCAGCAGATCCATATGAAATTGAACATCAATACGATTCAAGAGTAGCTGGTGAAGGATATGACAACCCAGAAGTACTAAATGATTCTGCAGTAGACTCATTAATAGATTCAGCAATGACTCAAGACTTAAACAGTTCATATGCAACATGGTCTCAAGCAGCAAAACAAGCAAACTCTAACTATCCATTCTTATGGGTTGGAACAGTAGATTATGCTTACTTCGTAGATGATTCATTAGACATCTCCAATAGCACTCACCTTATTTATCCACACGGTGGAGACATCTGGGGTAACATCTACGATTGGAAACGTGTAAACGCAACTAAATAAATATTTAATAACATAAAATGATTTATTTTCCACATATAAATCATTTTTTCTTTAAATATTTTCGATACTTTTTTTATAAATAAATTTTCAGGGATGATTAAAATAAATAATAAAAGATTAGCTAAATTTTTAGGATTAAAAATTGTAAGACTGCTTATTTTATTAATTGTTATCGCTGCTATTAGTTTTATCATGATTCAATTATCTCCAATTGATCCTGTAAGAGCATATTTAGGTCAAAGAATTGTTAGTCAACAACAATTAGAGATAATGGGACAATATTGGGGTACAAATTTAACATTAACAGAAAGAGTAATGGGATGGCTACAAACACTAGCAAGTGGAAGTATGGGTTTTTCATTAATTTATAGAGTACCCGTTACAGAAGTAATCATGCAAAAGTTCACAGCATCAATAACTCTCATGATGGTATCATGGGTAATATCTGCATTTGTAGGCTTTGGATTAGGAGTGATTGCAGGTGCTAAGGAAGGAACATGGGTAGACAAAATAATTAAAACCTACTGTTATATATTACAGTCTTCACCTACATTTTGGATAGGTCTCGTATTTCTGATGGTATTTTCCGTATATCTGGGATGGTTCCCAATAGGATTATCCGTTCCAATAGGACAATTATCAGATACGGTAACATTCTGGCAATGGCTGGATAGATTGATATTACCGGCAATAACACTAAGTGTAGTTGGTATTGCTTCAATTACAATGTATACAAGGGACAAACTAATCAATGTTAAAAAAAGTGATTATTTCCTATTTGCTAAAGCCAGAGGTGAAAGTTTCTGGGGAACAATTAAGAATCACGGTATTAGAAATATATTGCTTCCAGCCATTACATTACAATTCCTGTCATTTAATGAATTATTTGGCGGAACAATTCTTGTCGAACAAGTATTTTCATACCCAGGTATAGGTCAAGCAACAGTAGCTGCAGGCCTTAGATCAGATGTACCATTATTATTAGGTATTGTAATCGTAAGTACAATATTTGTTTTTACGGGTAATTTAATTGCTGATATAATATATCAATATGTTGATCCAAGAATAAGGAGTGAAAACGATGAATGAACTTCCATGGTATAATAAGGGTTTATTCTCATCATTGAATTTAAGACAAAAGACTTTGTTAACAATAGCTTTAACAGTACTTATCTTGTTAGTAATATTTGTCAGCGGTTTAATGATAGATGCAAATTTGCCTACAAATTTTGCTATTAAAATGCAGCCTCCATCCTTTGAGCATATCTTCGGTACTGACTGGATGGGAAGAGACATGTTTATAAGAACAATCAAAGGTCTAAGTTTAAGTATCCTGATTGGATTAGGTGCATCAATATTATCCGGTATAATATCCATGATATTGGCATTTGTTGCAAGTATCAACAAATACTGTGATGAATTTGTCTCATGGTTAATAGATTTATTTGCTTCAATACCTCATATCCTATTGATTATGATGATATCAATAGCATTAGGTAAAGGTGCCTTTGGTGTAACACTTGCAGTAGCATTTTCACATTGGATAAACTTAACAAGAGTATTAAGGGCTGAAATCATGCAGATTAACACTTCAGAATATGTTTCATTATCTGAAAAATTTGGAAAAAATAAGCTATGGATAGCAAAAGAACATATATTGCCATTGGTACTATCACAAATATTTGTAGGAATTTTACTAGTATTCCCACATGCAATTATGCACGAAGCTAGTGTAACATTTTTAGGATTTGGTTTATCACCACATGAACCTGCTATTGGTATAATATTATCAGAATCAATGTCTTATCTTGCAATGGGTGCTTGGTGGTTAGCATTCTTCCCAGGTGTAGCATTATTAATTGTTGTATTGTTATTTGATATAGTGGGAGATAATCTTAAACGATTGTTAGATCCTTCAGAGGCAAATAACTAAAGTTGGTGGTTTTTTATGAATAAGTTATTAGAAGTAAATAATTTATCAATATCCTTTACACAATATGTTCAAGGATTAAATCGTCATGATTTAAAAGTGATAAGTGATTTAACAATTGATGTTAAAGAAAAGGAAATAGTTGCCATACTGGGTTCAAGTGGTTCTGGAAAAAGTTTACTGGCCCATTCAATTTTAGGTATCTTGCCTTATAATGCTCATGTAACCGGGGAAATTAAGTATAAGGATAAAACTTTAGACCAAGAAACAAAAGAAGAATTGCGTGGTAAAGAGATTTGTTTAATACCACAATCAGTAAATTTCCTGGATCCTTTAATGAAAGTATCCAATCAAGCCATAGGTGAATGTGAAGATGAATCTGAATTTGAGAAAAAAAAGATTAGACAAAGAGAAGTCTTTGAAAAATATGGTTTAGATGAAAGTGTTGATGATTTATATCCTTTTGAATTATCTGGGGGTATGGCAAGAAAAGTATTGTTATCTACAGCATTGTTAGATAATCCTAACTTATTAATAGCTGATGAACCTACTCCCGGTTTGGATCAAAAAAGTGTTGAAGAAACTATCAATGATATCAGAACCTTAAAAGATGAAGGAAAGGGTGTTTTGTTAATTACTCACGATATTAATGTTGCATTAGAATTGGCTGATCGGATTGCAATATTTTATTCAGGATACGTAATTGAAATTAATAGGGCAGAGAATTTCAGTGATTCAAGTAAACTTTTACATCCTTATTCTAAGTCATTGATTGATTCGCTTCCAAAAAATGGTTTTAAATTAACACATGGAGTACAACCACTTGAGGAAGTACAAGGTTGTGTATATTGTGAAAATTGTCCTATTAAAACAGAAAAGTGTTTGAAAGAGAAGCCTGAACTATTGGAGTATGATGGAGTTATGATTCGTTGTCATAATTATAACAAGGAGGTTGACTGATTATGTATCTTAAAGCAAACAATATTTCCTTTGCTTATAAAAAAAATAAGCCACTTTTAAAGGATATTAGTATTTCAATACCTGATAATAAAGTGATTGGATTAATGGGAGATAGTGGTACTGGAAAAAGTACTCTTTGTAAAATTATGTCCGGGTATATTTCAAATTATACAGGTACAGTTACTTTGGACAAGGAAGTAATCAATAGTAAAGGTTTTTATCCTGTACAATTGATTTTTCAGCATCCTGAAAAAACCATGAATCCTAAATGGAAAATGCATAAAGTTTTAACTGAATCCTGGAATCCTCCTAAAGACTTAAAAGATACTTTTGGTTTAAAAGATAATTGGATGAACAGATGGCCTAGTGAATTATCTGGTGGTGAATTACAAAGATTCAGCATACTCAGAGCTTTAAATCCTGAAACAAAGTTCATTATTGCCGATGAAATATCCACTATGCTTGATGCAGTTACTCAGGTACAGATATGGGATGCATTACTTGATTATTGTAAAAAGTCTAATATAGGGGTTTTGGCAGTAAGTCATGATAAGGATTTACTTGAAGTAATAAGTGATGAAATCTTGTTGTTTGATGAGATTAATAACTTATAACTTTTATTTCTTTTTTTCTTTGTATTACTTATTTAAATATTAAAAAAGAAGTAAGTAATACTTTATTTTTTATTAGTAATATTTAAATAATAATTATATCATAAATATGACTATGTATTAAGATATAATCAATATGTATTACTTTTTTAGTAGTTTTTCTTTAAAAAGTATTACCTTTTTTTATTTGTTAATACTATTATTTTAGGTGAATAACTATGGATAATAAAATTAAATATGCTATTATAGCAGTTGTTGTTATTATCATAGCTATCATTGCAGCCTCCTCATTTTTAGGTAATTCAGCAGATGATGATCCTACTCATCTTGTTGTAACAGCACCTGGACATGCAGGAGAACCAGAAACAGGATTTGATCCATTGACTGGTTGGGGTTGTGGACATCTGAACTTTAATCCACTAGTACAAAGTACTTTATTAACTTCAGATGAAAACGGTAGCTTTGTTAATGACTTAGCAACAGGTTATAATATAAGTTCTGACGGTCTAACATGGACAGTAGGAATAAGAGACGATGTTAAATTTTCAAACAATGAATCATTAAAAGCAAGTGATGTGGCTTTCACATTTAATGAAGCAAGAACAAGTAATTCTCAACTGGATATGTCAAATCTAGAAGAAGCTAAGGCAATTGACGATAAAACAGTTGAATTCAAACTTAAAAAAGCACAATCTACATTTGTTTATGATTTAAGATACATTGGTATCGTACCTGAAAAAGACTATAACAATGAAACTTATGGTGCCAATCCTATAGGTTCAGGTCCATATAAACTCAAACAATGGGACAAAGGACAACAAGCAATATTTGAAGTAAATGAAAATTATTATGGTAAAAAACCATACTTTACACAAGTTACAATGCTATTCCCTGAAGAAGATACTGCATTTGAACTTGTCAAATCAAAACAGGCAGATGTTGTTCAAGCACCATTTACAAGCTTAAACCAAACAGCTGAAGGATATAAATTAGTAGATTATAAAAGTCCAAGAGCACAAGGATTAAGTTTACCATATCTTCCAGACACAGGAGTTAAAACAGACCAAGGACACGCAGTAGGAAACAATGTTACAAGTGATTTAGCTATAAGAAAAGCATTAAACTTAGGAATCAATCGACAAACAATTGTAGATGAGGTATATAAAGGACACGGAGTACCACAATATACAGGAGTAGATTCTTTACCATATGCAAATAAGGAAGGTATAATAGCTGACAATAATCCTGATGAAGCTAAAAAAATACTTGAAGAAGCAGGATGGAAAGACACTGATGGTGATGGAATAAGAGAAAAAGATGGACAAAAAGCTTCATTCAAACTATTCTACAGTTCAAAAGATCAAGCTAGACAATCATTAGCAACTGTTGTATCAGAACAAGCAAAAGCATTAGGTATTGACATTCAATTAGAAGGAACAGATTGGGATACAATATATCAAAACATGTACTCAAATGCTGTTTTAATGCAACAATCATCAGATAACCCATACAGAAACATATATCAACAATTCTACAGTAAAGAAAACTTTACTGAAGATGATTATATGAACCCTAATGAATATGGTAATCCTGAAGTAGATTTAGTACTTGATTTAGCATTATCTGCTTCAAGCCAAGACCAAGCAAACCAATTATGGTCAAAAGCTGCATATATTAGCAGTGATTCAGGATTCAGTCCAAATGCTGAAGCTCCATGGTTATGGGTAGCAGATTATAATTATTGTTACTTTGTAAAAGATGGGGTAAATATGGGTAAAGCACCTGCTATGGGACAAGATTTCATGGCAAATATTTGTGATTGGACTCGAGAAGAATCAAAATAAAATATTAACAATATGATTATAGTTTTTAATAAAAAAACTATTAATTATTTTTTTTTAGACTATTTTTTTGGAGATGATTTATTTTGAATAAAAAAGTTATGTTATTTATTAGAAATAAAACTATCCACTTTATTGTATTGATGTTGGCAGTAGCAATTTTCAGTTTCATATTACTTGAATTATCACCAATAGATCCCGTTAATGCATATTTACAACAATCATATGTAAGTCCAGCCCAAAGAGCATTACTGGAACAGTATTGGGGAGTAAATCAACCTCTAACTACTAAAATAGCCAATTGGTTAAGCATGTTGCTTCAAGGAAATTTAGGAAATTCCTTAATATACAGGATACCTGTCAGTCAAGTTATAATTGAAAAATTTGAAGCATCAATAGTATTAATGGCAATATCATGGGTAATCAGTGGAATTTTAGGATTCGTTTTAGGAATTGTTGCAGGTAAGAATAAAGGATCATGGATAGATAAAATAGTAAAAGTATACTGTTATATTTTACAGTCCGCACCATCATTTTGGATAGGTTTGTTGGTTTTAATAATATTTTCAATAGAGTTGAGATGGTTCCCAGTTGGTATGGGAGTTCCTATAGGAACGATAGAGACAAATGTAACAATATGGCAGTGGATAGCAAGATTGGTTTTACCAGTTATCACTCTAAGTTTAGTGGGGGTTGCGCCAATAGCAATGTACACTAGAAATGAATTGGTCGACGTGTTGTCTTCCGATTATATTCTATTTGCTCGTGCAAGGGGAGAAGAAGGATGGCCATTAATTGAAAGACAAGCATTACGAAATATACTACTTCCAGCACTTACTTTACAATTTTTAAACTTCAGTGAATTGTTTGGTGGAGCGGTATTGGTGGAACAAGTATTTTCTTACCCGGGAATAGGACAGACTGCTGTAGCGGCAGGACTTCAAAGTGATGTGCCGTTGTTGTTAGGCATAGTATTGATTAGTGCAGTGTTCGTGTTTGCAGGAAATTTATTTGCAGATATATTATATTACTTTGTTGATCCAAGAATTAAGGAGAATGAGAATCTTGACAGAAAATAAAAACGAGAATAAACCATGGTTTTTGTATAATGCAAATTTACGTACAAAAACATTGGTAATTACAATAGTTGCTTGTTTAATATTGATTTCAGTTTTTTTAAGTAATTTTTTTATTGACGCATCCTCTTTAACAACCAATTTTGGATATATTAATCAACCACCTTCATTTGAGCACTGGTTTGGAACTGACTGGATGGGGCGGGACATGTTTACGCGTACTATTCTAGGTTTAGGTTTAAGTATTGGAGTAGGTGCTTTCGCATCAGCTATAAGTACTGTTGTAGCAATTGTATTAGGCGTTCTTTCAAGTGTGAATGATGTGGCTGATGAATTTGTAGCAGCATTAATAGATTTATTCGGTTCAATTCCTCATATTCTGTTAATAATATTGGTCTCCATATCTTTTGGAGGAGGATATTATGGTGTAATCATGGGTGTTGGATTAACTCATTGGACACCGCTTGCCAGAATTCTTAGGGCTGAGATAAAGAAGATAAAAACTACTGAATTTGTAAAGTTATCATATGAGTTAGGACGGTCAAAATGGTTCGTTGCAAAAAAACATATTTTGCCTCTTGTAATTTCACAGATAATAGTCGGCGTAATATTAATGTTTCCGCATGCTATAATGCACGAAGCCAGTATTTCATTCCTTGGTTTTGGTCTTCCACCACATCAACCAGCAATAGGAATAATTCTCGCTGAATCTATGCATTATTTAAGTTTAGGATGTTGGTGGTTAGCATTTTATCCAGGTTTGTCCTTACTGTTATTAGTATTGCTTTTTGATTTAATTGGAGAAAATGTGCATAAGTTATTGGATCCACTGAGTGCACAAACGTAATAAAGGTGAAATTTTATGGATAAATTATTAGAAGTAGAAAAGTTATCAATTTCTTTTTCACAATACTTTAAAGGTTTGGAACAAAGAGAATTGCATGTTATTTCTGATTTAACGATGGACATAAGTGAACATGAAATATTGGCTGTTTTAGGTTCCAGTGGTTCTGGAAAAAGTTTGCTTGCTCATGCAATTCTTGGAATTTTGCCTCCAAATGCTAATGTGTCAGGGAGCATTAAATATAAGGGAAAAGAAATGACTGATGAAATGAAAAAAGAGTTGCGGGGAAATAAAATAAGTTTAATTCCTCAATCAGTAAATTACTTAAATCCTCTTATGAAAGTTAAAGAACAAGCTATAGGTTATATTGAAGATGAAAATGAAAAAGAAGAAGTTTTACGTAAGCAGCGTGAAATTTTTAATCAATATGGATTATCTGAAGAAGTAGATGAGATGTATCCTTTCCAGTTATCTGGGGGTATGGCACGTAAGGTATTGATATCAACTGCACTGCTTAATAAACCTGAAATAATTATTGCAGATGAACCTACTCCAGGTCTTGATGAAAAAGCTGTAGAAGAAACAATAAATCACTTAATTAACCTTAAAGAAAAAGGAGTGGGTATGATTCTTATTACCCATGATATTTACACAGCTATGAAAACAAGTGACAGGATTGCAATATTGTATTTGGGCTATGTTATTGAAATCACGGAAACTAAAAATTTTTCAGCGGATGGTGAAGGATTATTACACCCGTACACACGTTCTTTGTACAAAGCATTGCCTGAAATTGATTTTCAGTTAACTGAAGGTCATCAGCCATCATACAGAAATATTCCGAAGGGTTGTCCTTATCATAACAATTGTCCGAATAAGGTGGATAAATGTGATAAGGAATTACCTGAACTTAGAAATATTGGAACTAGTGTAATAAGATGTTTCAATCCATTGAATGGTGATTAATATGGATACGTTAAAGGCAGAAAATGTTAGTTTTAGTTATGGCAGTAATCAAATTCTAAACAATCTTAACATAACCATTAATTCAAATCAAATAATCGGTTTGTTCGGTGATAGCGGTTCTGGAAAAAGTACTTTATGTAAGGTATTAACTGGATTTATTAAGGAATATGAGGGCAATGTACTAATTAATGATAAAAAACATGAAAAAGGCTATAATCCTATCCAGTTGATATATCAGCATCCTGAAAAAATCATGAATCCTCGATGGAAGATGAAAAGCGTTCTGGAAGAATCATGGATTCCATCCGAGGAAGTATTGGATGAATTTGGAATTAAAAAAGAGTGGTTTGATCGTTATCCTTCCGAATTGTCAGGTGGTGAATTGCAACGCTTTAGTATACTGCGTGCATTAAATCCTAAAACTAAATTTATTATTGCAGATGAAATAACAACAATGCTTGATGCAGTTACTCAGGTACAAATTTGGAAAAGCTTACTAAGTATTGCTAAGAAAAACAGTATCGGAGTTTTGGTTGTTAGTCACGACAAAAAGTTACTTAATAGAATTTGTGATTCTATTGTATTTTTGTCAGAAATTATGGATGAAGACTAAAAACATTTCTTTTTAGTCTACTTTTTTTTATAGAATTTTTTCCATGTGGATTGTTCCGAGAGAGTCTAGGGATTGGGATATAATTTCGTAATGTTGGTTTAACCAAAATGGTAGAGCACCGTAACTATCCTTTTGTGTATGGAGGTAAATCTCGTTATAACCGCTTTTTTTACAAAATTCTTCTATATGTTTTAGCATGGTTGAAGCAATTTTGTTATGACGATATTCTTTTTCTACAAATAATCTGTATAAACTAGCAGTCTTATCTAAGGTATATTTTTTGTTTTTTAAATTATAGTCTTTGTCATATCCTCTGATTCCTGAAGTTCCAACTAGTTTATCATTTTCTTTATTAATAGCTATATAAAAATTATTTTTGAGAGGCTTAATATAATATTCATAAAGATTTTTTACATCGTAATGGTATTCTGGCACATAGTCCAGATTATAACTTTCTTTTATCATTCTGAATAAGAATTTCTCTACATGGTATTTTTCTATATTTTCTTCATTCAATTCCATAATTTCTATGTTCATAGTTTCCACCATTATTTATTCTTATTATTATTTTGTAATGTTAATAACCATAAAAAGTAATACTTAATATTTTATAGTTATTACTATTCTTTATGGCATTTGTAATATATATAATTATCATTTGTATTACTTTTCAATCAAAAAAACACCAAATATTATTACATATCGATATTCTAAAATAATAATTCTTAAAAATATTTTAAAAATAACTAATTAAAAAAAAGTAAATAAAAAATCTTACATATAATATACATAATAAGAAAATTTTTCATTTAATAAATTAGGACGTGTAACAAGATGAAGATATTAGTTGTTGGTAGCGGAGCAAGAGAACACGCAATAGCCAAAGCATTAGATAAAACAGCCGAAGTATATACATATATGGGAAGAAAAAACCCAGGTCTTGCAAAAATATCCAAAGAATACCATGTAGGAGATGAATCAGACTTTAAATGCATAATAGAATTTGCAAAGAAAAACAATGTAGAAATAGCATTTATCGGTCCGGAAGCACCACTAGAAAAAGGAATAGTGGACGAACTAAAAAAAGAAGGAATATGCTCAGTAGGACCTGCAAAATCAGCCGCTCAAATTGAAACAAATAAAGCATTCATGAGAAAACTATTTGAAGATTATAAAATACCTGGTTCAATAAAATATGGAACATTTTATGACTTGGAAGAAGCATTCGAATTTATAGACTCATTTAATGAACCGGTTGTAGTAAAACCAATAGGATTAACTGGAGGAAAAGGAGTTAAAATAGTAGGCGACCAACTAGCAGATAATGAAGAAGCAAAAGAATACGTAAAAGAAATCTTTGAACAAAAAATGGGAGGATTTGAAGGAGTAGTAATAGAAGAACTACTGGTAGGAGAAGAATACACTATACAAGCATTCGTTGACGGAAAAAACCTAGTAGCAATGCCGGCAGCACAAGACCATCCACATGCATTTGAAGGAAACAAAGGTCCAATCACTGGTGGAATGGGATCATACTCAGATACAAATCACTTACTACCATTCCTATCACAGGAAGAATATGATGCATCAGTGGAAATAATGAAAGAAACAGTAGATGCAATAGCAAAAGAAGCAGAACCATACAAAGGAATATTATACGGTCAATTCATGATCACAAAAGACGGACCAAAAGTAATAGAATACAATGCAAGATTCGGAGACCCGGAATCAATGAACGTACTCGCACTAATAGACGACGACTTTGCAAAAATATCAAAACAAATAGTATGTGGAAAATTAGAAGATGCAAAATTCGAGAATAAGGCATCAGTATGCAAATACGTAGTACCAAACAACTATCCAAACACAAAAGCTGCAGACACTGTACTGGAAGTAGATGAAGATAAAATCAAAGATTTGGATGCAGAGGTATACTATGCAGCAGTATATCAAGACGACAATGATGATGTCAGATTAACTTCATCAAGAGCCCTTGGAGTACTGGCAGTAAGAGACACAATAGAAGAAGCAGAAATTGCATGTGAAGAAGCAATAAAATACATTAACGGTGACATATATCACAGAAGTGATGTAGCAACAGAAAAACTATTAAATGAAAAAATAAAACATATGGAAGAAGTTAGATCTTAATCTAACTACACTACTTTTAGATTAAACCTCCTCATTTTACTCTTTTTTAAATATTTTCATTTTATACATAACATTTTTTTAAGAATATGATGATTAAATATAAAAATATTGTCAACTTTAACTTTAAATTATAAATACTATGAATCATATATTTTATGTTCTAATTAAATGAAATTTAGTGTAATTTTAGATAAAAAAGATTCAAAGATAAATCTTAACAAAAATATTTAAATATTTTTCACGTCTAAACCTAATACTTTTTTAATTATGAAAGACAAAAAAATATATTATTTATTGTTGAATATTTTAATTATAATTTTATGGGAAGGATAACATGGAAAGTTTATTATCAATGGCTGATGCTAAGGATGAATTGTGGGAAATTTTAGATATTGCATCAGCTCTTAAATCAGGTGAAATTAAAGGTAAACCCTTGACTGATAAGTATTTGGGAATGGTTTTTGAGAAATCATCAACACGTACAAGGGTATCTTTTGAAGTGGGAATGCACCAGCTTGGTGGAACGCCATTATATTTATCAAGCAATGATTTGCAAATTGGTAGGGGAGAACCTATATCAGATACTGCAAGGGTTCTTTCAAGGTTTCTTGACTGTGTCATGATACGTGCAAAAAGTCATGAAAGTGTTGCAGAATTAATAAAATATGCAGATATTCCAATCATCAATGGTTTAACTGATAAAGAACATCCTTGTCAGACATTTGCAGATTTATTAACTATTAAAGAGTATAAGGGTGATTTCAATAGAAAATTTGTTTTTGTTGGTGATGGGAACAATGTTTGCAATTCACTTCTTCTAGGTGCAGCATATACTGGAATGGATATGACAGTAGCCTGTCCAGAAGGTTATGAACCGGATGAAGAAATATATAATTTAGCACTAAAAGAAGCAAAAAAGACAACTTCAACCATCAATATTGAACATGATGTCAACAAAGCAGTCAAAGGTGCTGATATTCTTTATACGGATGTATGGGTAAGTATGGGTGATGAAGCAGAATCCGAAGAAAGACAAAAGGTATTGAAGAACTATCAGATTAATTCTGCATTATTGTCACAAGCAAAGGATGATGCTATTGTAATGCATTGTCTTCCAGCAATTCGTGGTCAGGAAATTACTGATGATGTAATGACTTCAAGACAATCTGCAATCTGGGATCAGGCAGAAAACAGATTACATGCACAAAAGGCAATCCTTTACAAATTACTTAAAGAATAGATTAAATTCCCTTCCCCCTAATTAATTATTTTTTTGAGTGAATAGATATGTTATCAAAGAGAATAATTCCATGTTTAGATTGTGATTTACAGGTACCAGAAGGAAGAGTAGTTAAAGGAGTAGAATTTAAACAAATACGCTATGCAGGAAATCCTGTAGAACTTGCTACAAAGTATTATGAACAGGGAGCCGATGAAATAGTATTTCTGGATATTACTGCTTCGCATGAACGTAGGTCAACCATGGCCGACGTAATTAAAAAAACCGTAGAAAATGTCTTCTGCCCTATATGTGTAGGTGGTGGAATACGCGAAGTTGAAGATTATGTTAATATGCTTAAAGCTGGGGCTGATAAATGTTCCACTAATACGGCAGCAATACATAATCCATCACTAATAAACCAAGCATCCGAACATGTTGGTAGTCAAGCATGTGTAATAGGAATTGATGCCAAAAGAAGATATGTTGAAAATCCCGACGAATCGGATGAACATTACATTGTAGAAACAGAAAAAGGATACTGTTGGTTTGACTGCAGCATATATGGCGGACGAGAATTCACAGGCATTGATGCAGTTAAATGGGCTATAGAATGTGAAGAAAGGGGAGCCGGGGAAATACTGCTTACCAGTATGGATCGTGACGGAACAAAAGTAGGCTATGACTTGGACCTAACACGAACAATAAGTAGAAATGTGTCCATACCCGTAATAGCATCTGGTGGCGTAGGAAATCCAGAACATTTATATGAGGCATTCACAAAAGGGGAAGCAGATGCCGCACTGGCTGCAAGCATATTCCATTTTGATGAATATCCCATACCAGAGGTAAAAAAATACTTAAACGAAAAAGAAATTCCAATAAGAATATAACAATAAAATTCAGGAGAATAAAATGACGCTCATAGTTAACATAGTAACACCACAAGGAATTGTGATGGCAGCAGACAGCAGACAATCAGAACGTAATATAAAACAATATACAAGAATATCCACCAACTCAGCTATGAAATTGTTTTCATTAAATGATAGGGTAATTGTTGGAACAGCAGGTCTAGCATTCTTTGCAGATAATTCAGGAATTAGAAAAAATGTCTCAGATTACATAGAAGATTTTAAAAAATCAAACAATCTAAACAATCTTAGCGTTGAAGAAATTGCCAACAGACTTCATGACTATATTAACAAACAATACCCATGGGAAAAACAATTGGATGTTTCAGCCCAACAACTCGAAATTGAAGCCGAAAGAAACGGTGATAAAATATTATCCCTTGAACGCAAAGAAGATTCAATTGACTTTAAAATAAAACAGCCCTCAGGACGAATAAAGGAAGGACATTTAAATGTTGAACCAGTAAATCTTATAGTAAGCGGATACAATAATGATGGAAGTACTCAAACCTTTGAAGTAAACTCGCCCGGTGAATTATACATAAAACGAAAGGATAATGAATTTGGTTGTACATGGGTAGGTCAGGGAGATGTAGTCTCAAGAATTATATTGGGTTATGATTCCAAAATATTTAAGGTACCTTATGTAAATGCCATGTCAAAAAATTCATTTGATGATTTTACCAATCAGATAAGAGGACTTGAATATAACATTCAATGGAGTTTAATAACACTTCAGGATGCTGTTGACTTAGCAGTATTTCTAATAAAGTCAACATCAATAATGCAAAGATATGCTGATGGAATAAGCATGGACGTTGGTGAAATACAGGGTGTTGGCGGACCAGTAGATGTGGTCTTAATCACTAAAGATGGAATAACCTGGGTTAACAAGAAAGAAGTCACATACTCTGAACAAATTTAACCACCAATATTTAACTATTTTTTTAAGATGATAATTATGATTTCAGGACAACTGTTCATAGGATATGATGAATACCCGGGAGACTTTGACTTAAAGACAACAATGTACTCAGGTCAAACCAGTCAACCACCATGGAAAGAAGAAAACAGAAAATATTATGAAACAATAACACTTGATGAAGAAGAAGTACTTGTAGAAATATCCCAAAAGGAATGTAATGAAGAATTAAAGGTAAACTTTTACTCTGAAAATAATATAGATGAAGAAAAGTTAAGAAATAAGCTATTCTATATTTTTGACCTTGATTATGATATAACAAAAGTATATGATTATTTGGATAATAATGAAGAGTTAAATGAGGTTTATAACTTCAACAAGGGCTTAAGATTATTCAAGGCACAATTTCCATATGAATGCATAATATCTTCTATATGTTCTGCAAATAACTCAATAAAAAGATGGACAAAATCAATAAATCAAATAAAACAGGCATATGGAGAAAAAATAAAATTAAATGGAAAAGAATATTATCAATTTCCAAAGGAAAACGAGTTCATAACGATACCTGATACTGAAAAAGGTTTGAAAAGTTATGGCGTAGGATATAGAAGTTCCTACATGTTAAACTCTACCAAAATGATATTAGGTGAAAATAATTATCATCAGAAAATAAGCAACTTATCATATGATAAGGCATTTAATAAAATAACAGAACTTGAAGGAGTAGGTCCAAAAGTAGCTGATTGCATACTATTGTATGGCTATAACAAGCATGAAGCATATCCGGTTGACGTATGGATAAACAGAATAACAACACATCTTTATTTTAAAGGACAAAAACCAACAAACAAAAAAATAATGAACTTCGCACAAGATAAATTTGGAGATTATTCAGGTTATATTCAATTATATCTCTTTAATTATGCACGATTAAGTGGATTAACAGAAAAATTAAAAGCTAATAAGTAAATTACAAGATAAATAGATAGAAAATGTATTTGGGAGGGGATGAATGAATATTTTAAATTCTAATTAATTATTTATTTTTCATTATTATTATATGTTTTTAGTCATCAATAATGACAATTGTATTCATAACATCTCCCTGTCTAATGTCATAGACAACATCCATACTTTTGCTGTCAATTACCTGACCAAATACGGTGTGAACACCATCAAGATGAGGTTGTGGAGAATGTGTAATAAAGAATTGACTTCCACCAGTATCTTTACCAGCATGTGCCATGGATAAAGCTCCAGTACCATGTTTATGAGGGTTTCCTTCAGTTTCACATTTAATAGTGTAACCAGGTCCGCCAGTACCGTCACCACGAGGACAACCACCTTGTATTACAAAGTCCGGTATGACTCTGTGGAATGTTAGACCATCATAAAATCCTTCTTTTGCTAATTTTTCAAAATTTTCTACTGTTCCAGGTGCTTCATTAGGGAATAATTCTAATTCAATGTCACCTTTATTTGTCTTTATAACGGCTTTTTTCATTAATTTCACCTTATAATAGTTATGTACAACAAACTAATTAAAATTTTTTGTAATAAATAGAAAACTTAAAAGTAGATTTTATCCAATACACAAATAGTAAATCTTAAAACTTATACTTTATATAATTATATACAGTAACTTACTATCATTTTAATTATGTTATTTAAAAAGAAATGGAGGCTATAATTTGAATTCAGATGAAATTAAAACAACCCTAGATGAATATGTAATGCATACATATGGAAGATATGATTTGGTTATAGATCATGCTCATGGAAGTATAGTCTATGATAAGGACGGAAAAGAATACATTGACTGTGTAGCCGGTATAGCAGTAAACAATATCGGTCATACTCATAAGAAAATGACTGAAAACTTATCAAAACAATTGGAAAAAATGATACATGTTTCAAACCTTTACTACACAGAGGAACAGGCAACATTTGCTAAAAGACTGGTGGAAGTTTCACCTCACGACAAGGTATTCTTTGCAAACAGTGGAGCAGGAGCAAACGAAGGAGCAATAAAACTCGCAAGAAAATACACAGGAAAAGGAGAAATAATTGCAACATGGAATTCATTCCACGGAAGAACACTTGCAACCATAACTGCAACAGGACAACCAAAATACCAGAAAGGATTCGCACCACTTCCAGCAGGATTTAAACACGTTGACTATAATGACATAGAACAAATTAAGGAAGCAATAAGCGATGACACAGCAGCCATCTTAGTAGAACCAATCCAAGGAGAAAGTGGTGTAAGAGTACCAGATGATGATTACTTGCCATCCTTAAGAAAAATATGTGATGAAAAAGGAATACTTTTAATCTTTGACGAAGTACAAACAGGTTATGGAAGAACAGGAAAAATGTTTGCATCAGAATTAACAAACACAGTACCTGATATAACAACATGTGCAAAGGCTATAGCTGGAGGACTTCCAATGGGAGCAGTTCTTGCAAAAAAAGAAGTAGCAGATGCTTTCCAGCCAGGAAGTCACGCAACAACCTTTGGTGGATCACCATTTGTATGTGCAGCAGCAAACACAGTACTTGATATTTATGAAGAAGAAGACTTAGTAAACAAGTCACACGAAAATGGTTTATACTTCATGGAAAAACTAGAAGCACTCAAAGAAAAACATGACTGCATCATCGATGTAAGAGGTCATGGACTAATGGTGGGTGTGGAACTAAACTATGAATGTGGAGAATTAGTAACTAAAGCTCAAGAAAAAGGAGTTTTAATAAACGTTGCAAATGGTACTGTTGTACGATTTGTACCACCACTTGTCATCACCAGAGAAGAATTAGATAAAGTAGTAGAAGTTATGGATGAAATAATGCCATAACTTTAATTATACTTCTTTTTTTCAATAATTTCTATTTTTTTATTCAGTTTAATTGGGATTAATATAAAGGATTATTCCTCTTATTTTCACCTCTACGTTTAGCCATGTAATCTCTACCCTTTTTAACACCATAACCAGCCATGGCTCCACCAATAATTATATTTGTTCCAGTAAATAATGTTCTTCCTTTCATAAATTTTGAACCAGTTTTAAATATATTTGAGATTATGTCATAATTGTCCTGTACAAAATTAACAGCATCCTTAGCGTTTTTTACCGTATTCTTATTAATCTTTTTACTTGGTTTGGTTTTATTTGATTTTGCTTCTTTTAGTATTTTGTCATATTTTTTTCGTTTTTTATCATCAGACAATACAATATATGCATCGTTAGTAAATTTGCATAACTGTTTTGATTTTTTACTTTGATTGGATGATTGTTTGTATTTCTTTGATAATTTTTCATAAGCTTCACGAATAGTGTTCTTATCAGCGTCTTCGTCTATTTTTAGTATTGCATAATAATTTGGAATGTATTTAACCATCAATGTCACTTTATTAATTTTTCTATTAAAAAAATTTCTATATACATATTATGTTTTGTATTTCTATTATAAATTATTGAAATTTTATTTGAATAAAAATTAATTAAATATGGACTATCCCTTAATAAGTATTTATTTTGTTATTGCTTCTCTGAAGAATTTTGGTATTAGTCTTCGATACATTTTGTTTCTAAGAAGGGTTTGTATATTTTTGTCCAATATGTATGTGTCACAATTATCGTTTTCAGCTCTCATTCCCCTTCCATATGCCTGCATCAGTGTCATAATTGTTTTATAGGCATACCATTCGGGGTCCATATTTTTTCGTTCATTAATCTGTTTGTCTCCAAGGTATGGGTATGGTACCTTGTATATTACTTGGAATTGACATTTTTCGTATGGTAAATCTACTCCTTCACTCATTGAGGGACTAACAAGTATGTATGGGTTTTTTGATTTTTCAAATTCTCGCAGTGTTTCTTCCCTATTTTTTGGAGTGTGGGATAAGATTCTTTGGTCTTTAATGTGGTCTGTAATATAGTGTTGGCATTGGTAACTGTTTGTGTGAATTAATCCTTTCTCATTTTTGTGTTTATCCATTATTTCACGTAAGACAGGTATTGTTTTTGGTGCAGTATGCCATAATGCTCTTTTTGACATAGGACCAACAAGGCTCATATGAATCGGCCGATATTCTTTCTTGAATGGACTTTCACTGTAAATGTAGTACACATCTTCAGGATCTATTCCCAGCCATTTGCAGAACAAATCCTTATCAAGTATTGTTGCACTCATGAACAGTATTTTATCAGCATATTGGAATAAAGTTTTTTCAGCATATTTGTCTACTTTCAATGGTTTAAATGAAACCAAATCTTCTTCAGTGGACACTACCCAGTCCTGTGGGTCTTTTTTAATGTTTTCAGTAATTTCTTTAATTTTTCTTTTCGTATGTTCTATCCTGTCACCTTTTTGTTTGGTGAGCATTGTAGTGTTTATTGCATTATATGAATCAAATATTGCTTCAAGAAATGCTATCCAATCTTTAACATCAGTGTAATTCATCATATTCTTTGGTATTACTTCGTTAACATCTTTTTGCAGTTGTTTATTGTGGATATTTAGTTCCAACTTGTGCATTATTTTGTCTTCAATGTTATGAGCTTCATCTAAGACCATCAGATTTCTTTTTTGGAAGTGTTGAACGTAGTTTAATTCCAGGTAGGCGTAATCATAATTAAGTAATGTAACAGGTTCCTGTATTGCCGTTGCCTTTTGACTCCAGTATGGACATTTTTCTGTGGATTTGAATGTGAATGGCGTGTTATAATAGTTTTCTGCATCTTCATCAGTTACTTCCTTTTGTTTGCTTTTTTCCATTTTAATTCCAAATGGACATGTAAATTCCTCTGATGTTCTAATTGTTTGACATGTTCCCTGGTCACAAGTGTTTAAACCTCCACTATCAAGGCAAGTGAAATTATTTCTTCCCTTGACTTGCGCATAACCAAATTCGTCAGTGTACTGCTTTTGCAGTTGTTTTGTCATTGTAAGGATGTATGATGGTTGAAGAATTTGGGATAAGGTAGCCGCTATTGCTGATTTTCCTGTTCCTGTTCCAGCTTCCAGTATTACATATCTTTTATCACTTTCCAGTGCGTTAAGTATTTCCGTTATTAATTCAAGCTGGTTGTGTCGTGCTTGTTTGAATGGAAAATTCTCAATTATTTCATCATCTATGTCAGGGTGTTGTCTTTGTAGTTCTTCCTTTTCTTCCTTACTTGGTCTTTCTATTAGTGAAGAGTGTTCATTTTCACTTTTTGAGCAAATACATTTGTTTTTTATCATTCCACAATCTGGGCAAAATATTGAATTCATAAATATTACTTTTGTTTTTCATAGTATTTTTTACTTTTTTTAATTTAATTTTAATTTTGTCATTTTCTTTTTAATTGTGTATTAAAAATTATATATACTAAAAAAAACTATTATAATATATGAAATTATAAGAATGGGATTATTTAAGTTTACTTTATTTGTATTAAGTCATTTTAATAATTATTAATAATATAGGATGTATTTTATGGCTATAGGAAAATTGTATGGTATAGGTGTAGGTCCAGGAGACCCGGAATTAGTAACGTTAAAAGCAGCAAGAATAATTAAAGAGACTGACATTATATTTGCTCCACAATCTAAAAAAGGAAAACCAAGTGTAGCATTAAATATCGTTCAGGGCATCATTGACGAAAGGGAAAACGAATGTGAAATATTACAACCACTATTTCCTATGACAGAAAACAAAGAAACTTTAGACAAATCATGGGATGAAGCAGCAGACCAATTATTTGAAAAACTATCAACAGGATTAAATGCAGTCTTTGTAACATTAGGTGATCCAACAATTTTCAGCACATTTTCATACGTATCAAAAAGATTACAGAAGAAAGGAGTGGAAGTTGTCTTAGTGCCGGGTATAGCAGCAATGACAGCATGTTCAACAACTGCAGGCATTCAACTAACAGAACAAGACGATATAATGGTAGTAGTACCACAAATTGATGAAAGATTACCTAAAATATTGCCATACGTGGATACAGTAGTAGCAATGAAAACTTCACGTCATCTTGAATTACTTGAAGACTGCATTAACAAAGATCCAAGAGAAAAAGAAATTGTATCAGTACAAAACTGTACTATGGAAGATGAGAACATAGTTCATGGTTTTGTGGATAATAAAAGATATTTCTCCACTACAATAATTAAACTAAAAAAATAATCTAATTTGGGTTATTCTATTTTTTCCACTATTTTTTCACAAATTTTATTCCAACTAAACTTTGAATATACTATGTTTTGAATATCCTCCGGATTTTTACGTATCTGGTCCCAATTATTCAATGTGTATTCTAAAGTGTTGGAAAGATTTTCTATTTCTGTCAAAGTACCATATTCTGTTTCGTCAAGAATGTCTGGACTGGCACCTACATTAGTAGAAATTAAATAATTTCCATAATAAGCAGATTCCAGTATTGAAATTCCAAAACTTTCTTTTATAGAGGTACAACAATAAATACTGGACTTAGCATATTCTCGTGCTAAAACTTCCTTATCTGATATATATCCTTTCAAAATTACTTTTTCTTTAAGTTCGGGATGATTAATGAAATATTCTTCCAAAAAACTTTTCATGTCATCCAATACCTCTCCAACAAGCACCACTTTCCAATCTTTCAAGTCTATATTGCTAATTGCAGATAAAAGTTTGTCTATTGACTTGTTTTTTTTCTCAATAAAACCTACATATAATATGATTTTTTCCTTAGAGGATAGGGGAATATTGCCTTTAATCACACCATTGGGCACATGAATTAATTTATTCTTATCTATAAGATTACTGTCTGATAAAACCTGAAAATTTCTCTTTGTTTCTATACTAATAATATCTACAAATCGGAGCATAATCTTTACATAAAGCCTTCTCATACTTGCACTTATACCTTTACGTTTAACTAGAAAATCAATGTAATCATTATTTGCGTCCAGTTTAAGATATATTTTGCCCCGCCTATTGTTTCGTTTATATGTCCAAATGTAATGGGGAAGCTGATTATATCTTAAGTGATATAATTGGAGAATATCAATGCTTTTTGCATGTTTTTTAATGTAACGTTTAACATCCTCTTTTTCATTTCCACTATCTTCAAGGATTTCTAAAGAAAAATTATTCTTTTTAAGAATACTATCCATATAAATAAAGTTGTCATTATCATAGGTAATTATTTTAGTATCATATTTACCGGATAATGTAAACGGTATCATTCCAACGTCCTTTGTCAGGATATAATTGTATAATCCAGGAAATATGCAGGTATACTTCTTCAATTTAGGTAAATCTCCTATCTTATTCTTTAAAACAAAAGATTTCAATTTGTTTTCTAACTGTGTGAGTTAACTGCTTTTCATCTAATTGAATTGGAGCCCGTAGGTTATCAAGTAATTCAAATTCAGTATCAATTATTTCTTCAATTCTATATAAAAACCAACTGCTGTCTTCATCCTTATTTTTCTTATTGAATAAGGGGTAATCAAATCCTTCCGTGTTAAAACCATTTTTTCCACTATACTCTATAGTCATGTCATCATCATTATGTAAAATAATTTCAGCTTTTTTTATTCCCGTGTTCTCTTTTAAGTCTTCAAACCGATAATGATATTTTTCGTCACTTTCCATCTTAATCCCTAAAATCTTTTTACTTATATTAATAAATATATAATTAAGAATTATTTTAAAATGGTGGTCAATAATGCGAAAAAAATATTTTGATAATAAGGAACTATCAACGATGATTTATAATAATAAAATCGAAATAGGCAAATATGCTTTAGTATTTCTTGGTGGGGTAGCTTTAGGTTATGGAATCAAAAAAATAATGGATTCATCCAACTTTGATGATATTAAAAACAATGCAACATCAATAATTAATGATTATGTTGCTCCAACAACCGAATATATTGATGTTGATATTGATGATGAAGAAAAAGAGGTTATGGATGTAACTGTTGAAGATGGATAAAAATCAAAGGGGTCTTATTATTAATAATAAAGTTTCCATAATACTACTAAACTGGAATGGTGAAGAAGACACTATTGAATGTTTAGAATCATTAAAATCAGTAAATTATCCAAAGTTTGATGTATACCTTGTAGATAATGGTTCAAAAAAAAGATCAGTAGATAGCATTATGAATTATTTGTTAACAGATAATTATTATTCTACTAAAATAGTTACAAACAAAGAATTAAATGACTTTAATAAAACAAATGATATAAATCTTGTATTTATATTAAATGAAACAAACAGTGGCTTTGCTGGAGGAAATAATATTGCACTAAATTATCTTTCAACTCATGACGTCACTGATTATATATTATTATTAAACAATGATACAATTGTAAGCACAGATTTTCTATCAGCGTTAGTAGAAACATATGATGAAAATGAAGATACAGGTTTTGTAGGAATAAATCATTACTATTATCATAATAAGGATAAATTACAAACTGTTGGTGGAGGAATGGTTGACTTAGTACATGGGGAAGCTAGTGCCATAACAGACATTAATCAGAAGGAAGGTTTTGACTTCTTGACAGGTTCATGCATACTCATGTCAAAAAAAGTACTTCAGGAAGCGGGAGTGCTAAACGAAGACTACTTCATGTACTGGGAAGATGTGGATTGGTCAACCAGAGTACGAAATAAGGGTTACCAGCTACGAGTTGCTGATAGAGGATGCATATATCACAAAGAAGGAGCATCAATAAAATCACTTTCAAGAATATACTACCACACAAGAAATAGAATATTATACATGAAACGTTATACAAAGGGGTCTGGATATTACAAATTCATAGTATACATAATATTATATGTTCTAAAAGAATCATTTTCAAATATTTTCAAAGACAAGGAATATTCTAAAGTCATGTTAAAAGGATTAAAAGATGGTTTATTAAAAAGAGGATAGAAAGGTTAAAAAATTGATAGGAGTTATAATTGATGGAAAAACAATTAAAAATAGCAGTATTTCACAATTTACCATCTGGTGGGGCAAAAAGGTTATTGTATGTTTACATTAAGTACTTGGTAAATAAGGGACATATTGTCGATGTATTCATACCTGAAACTGCTAATGAAGAGTACTTGCCACTAGAAAATGTTGCAACAAGCGTAATAAAATATGACGTAAAGCCAAGCTTCTGGAGAGAAAAATTATACTCCATATTCAGTTACGTACCGGCAATCATAAAAAGAGTCTCCGTAAATAATGTAATGGAAACAGAAAAAAAGATAGCAGAAGACTTAAACGATTCTGGTTATGATTTGGTATACTGTGAACAAGACCAATTTACAATGACCCCTGCAATCCTAAAATACCTAGAAAAACCTACATTATTCTTCTGTCAACAACCAATACGAAAAGAAAAAATACTTAAACTAGTCAACAGTCAGAAAAAAAAGGTAGGAATATTCAATCATCCACTAATAAAACCATTTTCACAATACTTCATTAAATACATAGAAAACAGGGATTATGAAAGAGACTTGGAACTGGCAGAATATTCGACAAACCTAATAGCAAACTCCTATTTTAGTCACGAAAACATCCTAAGACAATACGGAAAAAATGCCTATGTAATATATAATGGAGTAGACACTTCAATGTTCCAACCGATGAACCTTCCAAGAGATAACTTTGTATTATCAGTTGGAACATGCATCCCACCAAAAGGATACGATTTTTTAATAAAATCAATAGCACACATTCCAAAAGAAAAAAGGCCTGAACTAGTAATAGTAGGAAATAGCAGTGATGAAGGATGGGTAAACTTCCTTAAAGAACTAGCAGAAGAAAAGGAAGTAAAACTGGACATAATGACAATGATATCGGATGATGATCTTGTTCGGTTATATAACACAGCAAAACTAGTTGTTTATGCTCCATACCTGGAACCTTTTGGTTTTGTACCATTGGAGGCAATGGCATGTGGAACACCAGTTGTAGGTGTAAAAGAAGGAGGCTTAAGAGAATCAATATTGAATAACAAAACAGGACTTCTAACACCAAGGGATGAAAAGGATTTTGCAAAAGCAATAGTAAAATTATCAGAAAATCAGGAAATGTGGAAAAAATTCTCAAAAAACGGACTACAATTTGTTAAATCTTTCTGGACATTGGATAAAGCAGGAGAAAGATTCCTAAACCATATTTACAAAGTCCTAGAAAAAGAAAATAAGTGATAGAATGACAAAACCATCAGTATCTATAATATTATTGAATTGGAACGGTTACGCGGATACTATAGAAGCATTAGAATCATTATACCAGATAAACTATCCAAATTATAATGTAATAGTAGCAGATAATAATTCAACAAATGATTCAATAGAAAAAATAAAATCTTATGCTCGTGGGGAAATAAAAGTAGAAACAGAATTCACACATTTTAAGTCAGAAAACAAGCCAATCAAATTCACGTACATTAACGAAAATGAATTCAGAGATGGAATAGATAATACTTCTGATAAAGATGAAAAAAAGTTATTGCTCATACAAAACAATGAAAACTATGGATTTGCAAAGGGAAACAACATAGCAATAGATTACACGATGAAATATGATAATCCGGATTATATTCTTTTACTAAATAATGACACAATAGTAGATCCAAACTTTCTGGATAATATGATAAATGTCGCAGTCAACAATCCAAATATTGGGATAATAGGACCAAAATTCTATTATTATGATTACGAAGGAAGTCATGATACAATATGGTGTATTGGAAGTGTAGTTGATTTAGAACATTTTCCAGGTCATCATAGCATAATGGAAGAAGAAAAGTATGATTTAACATTGGATGTAATAGAATGTGACTGGGTAAGCGGTGCAGGACTTTTAATAAAAAAAGAAGCAATGCCTGAAGGTTATCTGAATACTGACTTTTTCTTTGGATGTGAAGATGTTGATTTGGCAGTAGAAGTAAAAAACAAGGGATATAAGGTAGTTACAGTAACAAATTCAATCATATGGCATAAAGTTGGAATGTCAAGACATAAACGCTCATCCTTTAAAACTGAATATAATCACATCATGACTAATTTAAAGTTTATAAAAAAGCATAAATCAAACTTTTACTTATCTTTACCAAAATATTCTTATCAGATAATAAAATTATATCTTAGCGCCATTAAAAATAAATTATAAACTCTTTTTACATATTTTTTTTTAATTCGTTGCATACTTTTAAATAGGATTAAAAGAATAGATTAATGTATAATTCATTGAGAAATAATCTCAATGACTCAAAAAGGAGTTGTTAAAATTAAGAAAGTACTGTTAATAGTACTCATACCTATCCTACTAATATCATTGTCAGCAATATCAGCTGCAAACACAACACATACAGATAGTAAGGATACGACAATAAAAGACACAGTTAAAACATATTCAACAAATGACGTGTCTAAAACAAAAACAATAAATAAGAAAGAATCACAGAAAACAAATAAAAATACTACAAAAAAATCTTCAACAACTAATGCATACAAAATAAAAGTACATTCAAAAACAACCTATTCAAACAAAAAAGTAACATTCTCAGCACATGTAACTCATTCATCTTCAAACGCACCAGCAACAAATGGACAAGTAGTATTTAAATTAAATGGAAAAACGATGGGTGTAACTAAGGTAACAAATGGAAATGCATATTGTACCTACAAACTGCCACGCATGTCACCAAAAAAATACACAATAACCGGAAAATATGTAACCCCACAATATGAAGCAGTAACATCAACAGGAACTTTAACAATAATATCTAAAAAGAAGTTCACATATAAACAAATCAAAAAGGCAGCAGTAAAATTAAGAACCAAGTTTGAAGCAAACAAAAAAGTTAAAACAATAAAGGTAGGCTCCACAAAAATGGGTTTACAAGACTTCTTACCTTTAATGATTAAGGCATCAAAAAATGTCTATAATGGAAAAGGTTCTTCAAAAGTAAAATATGTCCATTATAAAAAATTGTCTTCACAAATAGATACTCTTAAACCAGGAGTTTTCCAGTTGCGAGAAATGATTAATATAGGTAATACAGTATTAACACATCTTAAACAGAAAAATATTCCGCCAAAATCTGTGAAGACAAGGCTAGGACGCATAGGATTTTATAATATAGCATATTCCTATTCTAAAATGCTGGACGTTTCAGAAAAAACATACATGCCTGAAAGTTGCAGAGTTTACAGTTGGAAAAAAATTCATCCAAAAAATTCTAAAGTAAGAAAAATATACATCACATCAGATAATATTTACAATTATGAGATTGACAAAGCATTTATGAAAAAAATAAGAGCTAAATTAATGTCCAAAGGATATAAAGTTAAATTAGCCGGAATTGGACCAAACACACACAATGTTAAAATATGGGATGGTTCATTACCTGATAATGCTGTACAATTATCAATATTTGGTGGAGCTGATGCAGGAGTAATTTATGATGTAACTACCAGAAGTTTCATGAGAACAAAGGCAAATAGATTAGTATTCTTTGTCTATTATTCTGCAACTTCAAAAGATATAAGAAAATTATCATGGTTAGAAAGAGCACATGATGACAATTATACTCCATCAAGCTTTACAGGAATTTCATATCCTTCAGCAAAATTAAGAAATCATGGATATGATTATGTATACACTACAAGTGTTGATTCTATAGTCAATTCACTAATTAAATACATAAGCTAATCCTTTTCTTCTTTTACTATTTTTTCAACACAATCAACAAATGCATTAAGCATATTTGAATATTGGAATTCATTATTAATTATTTCCTTGGATTTTAAACTCATGTCATGTTCTAAAGCATCATTGCTTAAAATAGTGTACATAGCATCACAAAGAGCACGACTGTCCTTTTCTGGAACAATGAATCCATTATCTTTAATCATATCCGGAGCAGCACCAACAGCTGTTGTAGCAACAATAGGTTTGCCATAGTACATGGCTTCATTCAATACAAAAACCCATGGATCACCCATTCCCTTGTTGATGGAAGGGACAACAACTATATTACTTTTCAAATAATATTCAGATAATTCGTCATTGCTTATTTTTCCTGTGAAAATAACGTTTTCAATGTTGTTGTTTTCAACATATTCCTTTAAGTTATCTTCTTCACTACCTGAACCTACAATAATCAATTCACAGTTATCAAGTTCTAAATTGGCAAATGCTTCAATAAGATAAGACACACCTTTTCTTTCAATTAATCTTCCCACATATAAAATCTTCTTCTTATCGTCATATGTTTTATTAATATCTGTTTTTCCAGAAATGTTGCTTACATTAGGCATTATCTGTATTTTATTCTTAGAAACTTTTAATTTTTTATTAAAATAGTCCTTATGAAGACTACCCGGAACTAAAATAGCATCTGCATGGTTACATAAATATTTGGTAACTTTAAAAAGAATTTTTTCTTTAATGTTGTCTTCTTTCTCCCAATCCCAGTCTTCTCTCCAGATAACAAGAGGTTCTTTCTTTATTCTAGTAAAAAAGTATATGATAATGGTTTCAACCAGTTCTTGGGGAGTGTCCCAACTACCCCCTATAACCATGTCATAATTCTTTCTTAGTTTTCCTATAAGACCTTTAGCAAAACCATGCTTATTTTCAAGAATAGTATAATTTACTCCTTCCAGACCTTCAATTTTATTATCATAATCTTCAGAATAAACTTCCTGAATAACACCAATATGGGTAAAAACTAAATCCAAATCATATTTTTCTGCAACTAGTTTAAAAAAGGGTAATCGGTACCACATTGCAGTGTTATGAGTAAACAGTATTCTTGTTTTGTCCATAAATTTTCACCATCTATTTTGTCACGCGTTTAAATATTTGCGCATCTCCATTATCATATATTTTACTTGACTTATCTTTTGCTTCAGTTATAGGAACATATTCTCCATTACCATAAAGGAAGGTGTCATGACCAATATTATATGATCGTACAAACAGGTAACTTCCGGGCTCCATATCCGACATGTTTTTGGGATTGGTGGAATGTATGTCATTAAGCCAATAAAGAAGGATGTTACTGAAAGCATCAGAAAATACTGTATTGTTTTCATCATTATCATAATAATTATTAAGCCAAGCAACTCCTGCATATTCTCCTTGACTAAATATTGGAGCGTCCATAGAAGTATCTAATGGCAATGTAGAAGTTTGACCAACAGCCAAATCAACTAAACCAGTATTCAGGATAAAGAATAACACAAGGAAAATACCAATAACTTTCATAGTAATTCCCATACGTTTTCTTAAATCTGTTGTTTTCAAAACACCTATAAATGAATTGCTAATGTAATACACTCCAATAATACAGAATGGGGCAAGCACTACAAACGTAACCTCATAAATTCTTTGTAAACTCAATTGTCCTCTGAAAGCCGGAATATACAATCCACAAGCTAAAATCACAAGGTTAAATATGGCAAATGCATTATATTCTCTTGTAAAATGAAGATATGTTGGTCTTATAATATTCATTATAAATCCAATTACAATAAAATACACCGATAGAAGAATTACTCTTTGAGCGTTAACGCTAACTACATCCATGAATGTAAACGGCCACCAAATGGATATAAAAACAATAATTGTTAATAAAACTATCAATGCTTGTTTACGACGTAAACTCATCTTTTTTATCTTGGAATAATTGTCTTTAAAGAAATTAAATGACTTTATATCCTCTGGATTAACATCTACTGATATTTTCTTGAATATTTTATACCCTATAACTATTGCTATTAAAATAATACCTAAAGCAGCTAAAACAATCATATAATTTATTTTACCACCAGTTATGATGGAATTAACATTACCTGACACGATTCTCAAAGCATCAAATAATGAAGCAATTGGTTTGCTGTCTGCTGTTAATGAATAGTATACAACTATAAAACCCATAAGGAACAACGTTAAAGGTAAACTAATCGTTTGATCTTTAATCTTAAAATATTTTCCGAAAAATCTTCTACTGGCTCCCAATTTAATCAATATTGTATTAACAATATTTCCGAAACTACTTGTAAGTAGGGATAATGTTATAATGGTAGCAAGTAATGTGAACATGAATAAATATGTTACACTATAGTGGGATACTATTAAACCTACTCCAAATAATAGATATAAAATCTTTCTTTTACTTTGCGGGATTGTTCTATCAATCATTAACCATACAAGAAGTACAAGGAATATTTCGGCAATTTGTTGTCTTGCCATTTGAACCATCCAACCATAGGAAAATCCATTATAGGCAATAAAGAAAAATGCTGCAAGAAATGCTATTTTACTTCCTGTATGTTTCTCAAAGATTTTATATAATCCAATACTGATTAATGAAAAAAGGAATGGGTAAATAAACTTCAAAATCCAAGTTAATGTCATTCCAGATAATTTATTAAATATTGGAGCATACATGACAACACTTAACATTGCATTATAAGCATGAGGCCATGTATAATCCCAAATACCATTTTTGATTACATACGTAGCAAATTGGTATTCAAAGAATATGTCATAACCCCAAATGTGGTTGGATATCAACACACTATAATATAATATTGAAATTGCAATACTTAGGATGGCAATATGATAATATTCCTTCTTAAGAAGACCCCAAGTCATAGCCAATACCAGTAAACATATTAATATTAATAAAAGCACTTGAATGGAATTGTTGTCATAATACTGTAAAGTATAAGCACCAATAATTGCAATTAAAGGCAGAATACACAAACAAATAAACTGATTTGAGGTAATTAGTTTAATACTTAACTTTGAACTAGTTGGAAAATATGCATTTTTGTCCATCTTATATGATAATCCTAGCAAAGCCACGTTAAAGACGGTAAATGTCACTAACAAAGGAACAGTTTCTATAGGATTAATTATTCCAAACCATGGATAAACCTGATTCATAAACAATCCTACTAGCATTACAGACAAAATGCTAAGACCAACACTGAGTAGGGTTGTGAAGGTATTGCCCAACTTATGTAATCTTAAAATTCTTAGAATAAGAATTCCAGGAACTAATGCTAGATAAAGTAGGGTTATAATATCATTAAATATTGGAATATGAATCTCATTAATTGAAAGAATCCCTACAATCCACATTAATATTTGGAGTATGATTATTGCAATAGCAAATTCTTTGAATCTCCAATCATTTAATGTAAAAACATTTCTAAATTCCATTTGCTTCACTACTCTAAAAGTTTATCATATTCTGATATAATTTTTTCTATCATAATTTCCATAGAATTTGATGGTAAACTATTCAATGCATTTTCTTCTAATTTTTTTAATAATTCTTTGTTGTTTATTATTTTTACAAGTTTCTCTTTTAAACTATTTGAATTTCCAGCTTCAAATAAAAATCCATTATATCCTTCATTGATTAATTCTGGAATTCCACCAATATTGCTTCCAATTACTGGAGTTCCAGTACTGAAACTTTCATAAATTACTAATGGCGAATTATCATAACATATTGAAGGAATTACAAGAACATTGGTCAATTCATAATATTTCATTATTTCTCTATTATCTACGAATCCATGGAAGATTATGCGTTTATCCTCTTTAGCCATTTCCTTAAATTCTTCCTCATCGTAACCTTTGCCAATAATGTGTAGCTTCAACCTATCATCATCAATAGATTTGAAGGATTCAATAAGTGTATGAACACCTTTATGTTTTCCAAGCGAACCAATATAAGTAATATCAATACTCTCATAACTTTTATTGCTTTTATTGCTTTCATATTCAGTTGCTAAAGGAATTTTAACACAGGGGGTATTGTTGAAGAAATTATTTTCCTTAAATTTATTTATCATGAAATTGGATGGGGAAATAAGCAAATCAACATTATCCTTTAGAAGTTTGCGTTGCCTGTTTACGTATTGATTGCAAATAAAGTTTCTTCCATCACATAAAGTATTGTTTCCTCGGATAAGGTTAGCTCTAGGACATATTAGGGAAAAATCATGTGATTCAAATACTACGGGAATATTTAGATCTTTTCCAGCTTTAAAACATGACAAGGACAATCCCTTATAGTTGTTGATATGTATAATATCAACTTTTTCTCTTGAAAGAATTTCCTTAATTTTATTTAATGTTTTATTGTTCCATAAATCCAGTATATGCCATAATGGTTTTTTTAGTCCGGAAGCTTCCGTCTGTTTAAAAGGAGGATATAATGCAGTTGTATTGATTTGATAAATGGTGGTGTTGTCTCTATTAATAACGTGCTCTTCATAATCAGGGCTTGTTGTAATAACAATTGATTGATGGCCGTGTTCTATCATTGCAAGTGCCATCTTTTCAACAACAATTTCTGCTCCTCCAAGAACTGCTGGAGGATAAAGATTTGTAATAAAACATATTTTCATATCAATTCCTCATACAAATTATAGATGGAAGCAGCTATCTTTTTCCATTCATATTTATCTTTAACAAGTTTTCTTCCATTAATCCCCATAGATTTCATTAATTCTTTGTCGGATAATATTTTAACTATAGCTTCATAAAGACCCTGAGTATCTTTAGGTTTAAGAATTATGCCACTGTTTGTTTCGATAACATCATCTGAAACTCCAACAATTTCAGTACTGATGACAGGTGTTTGGCAGGATAAAGCCTCCAAGACCACTATTCCAAATCCTTCCTGTAATGACGAAATGGAAGGCAGAACAAATAGTTCTGATTCTTGGTAGTATTTAATTACTTCCGCATCGCTTAAAAAGCCTTTAAATTCAACATTGTCTTCAATACCTAATTCTTTTGTTTTATTCTTATAAAAATCAAGTAACTCTCCTTTTCCTCCAATAATTAATTTTACATTAGGAATTTCCATTTTAACATTCACTAACGAATCAAGAAGATAATCTAGGCCTTTGTATTTATGGAATTTGTCAAGAACACTTAAGAAGAATATCTGATTTGGCGTTTTTTCATTTGATGTAGGTTTAAATAGATTAGTATCCACTCCATTGGGTATGGTAATTATTTTATCCTTATAATTTTGTAAGTGTTCTGATTGAATATAGTCCTCCTGAGTAATAATGATTTTATCTGCTTTATTTAAAAGTAATTTTAATGCAGTGCTGTTATAAATATTTGCTATGGTGTTTGCAATTCCATTACCGATAATGTCATTATGGTATGTAACAACTAGTGGCTTATTTTTTAGTCGACATATGATGTTGCTCCAATCACTACTCCACGGTGTAGGAATATGTGTGTGAATAATGTCAAATTCCTCTCTGTAAAGAGTAGTTGGTAATGATAAAGTTACGTTTGTGTTGGCAATTTTTCCATAATATTTAAGTCTTTGAATATTAATGTTATTATAAACTTCAACATCTATATTACTTGCTTCATTTGCACAAATAACTTTAACTTCACAGTTGGGATAATTAACTAATTCCTTAGAAATGTAGTAAACGTATTGTTCTACTCCCCCAATAAATGGATAGAAACGAACAGGAGTTTGAATGACTTTCAATCTAAAACCTCAACAAATATTGATTAATATATATTATGTAGTTTAATTAAAATATTTGTATCTGAAAAAAAGTTAAAATAAAAACTGAATTTATTATCTATTTTCACAAATGGATAAATAGTATTCTTCAGTTTGTGAGGTGATATGCTTCCAATCATATTTTTCAGCCGATAATCTACATGATTCTCTTAAATCGTCTGGGATTCCTTCATCAATAATTTTTATAAGTAGTTCTGCAAGTTCAGAAGAATCATCTTTAACCAACCAACCATTTGATTCTGTTATAAGATCTTTGGCAGCATTCATAGAATCGTCCAATGTGATTACGGGGACTCCGCATGCATTTGCTTCTATTACAACAATCCCGAAGCCTTCACGTTTTGAAGGCAAAACAAAAGTTCCGGAACTTTTAATGGTACTGTAAAGATTTTCCTGATTATCATAAAAATCTTCAAATATGATGTTTGACTCAATACCTAACTTTTTACTAAGATTCAATAATTCATCTTTACAGGGACCATCCCCTATAATTTTACATTTAACATGAGGATGAACGTCTTTAACCTTTCCAATAGCATCAATTAATAAATCAACATGTTTTTCAGGTATCAACCTTCCTGCAAATATTACATCATAATACTCATCAGAACTTTCCAAATAGGTAATTTTGTTAACATTTACTCCATTGGGAATAATGGTTGAGTTTTTTGGTTTGCTGTTTTTAATCATGTTATCATAAGTTAACTGTGAAACACAGATAATGTTTTCAGTTAAATGAAAGATTCCCTTTTCAATCATTTTTCCTATAAAACCTTTTTTTCCCAAGTATTCATACCAGTAATCGTTCCACACTTCATGTAATGTGATAACGAAATTACCTTTGCTTTTAATTTTGCTTGAATAACATGAAAAATATGGAAAACCCTGGCAATCTATGATATCAAAGTCGTTAAAATTAGCAGAAAATAAGCATTTTGCAAAATACAACGCTTCTTTTATGGATCGGGTATTGTTTTCGGTGTATAAATCCATAGCTTTGCCTACACTATGAAAAGTTATACCCTCATATTCTAAAACTTTTTGATTAGGATATTCTTCCATCCAGTAACCTAATGAAAAAATATGAATGTCATGTCCACGCTTAGCAAGCCTTGTGCCAATTTCATAAATTCTTCTTTCTGCACCTCCAGTTACCCATGGAAAAGCAGTATCATATATAAAAGCAATTTTCATTTAAAGAAATCTCCTAACGCCGGTTAAAAAATAAGTTTTGATAGAGGGTTATTGTATTGATGTTTAAAATTTACGTTTTAACATGTATTTAATGTGTCTCCAACCATCATCAAAAGAGCTGAGTTTTGCCTCTCCCCCACCTCTTTTTCTGTATGCTATTGGAACTTCCTTAATTTTAAGATTTTTTTCTGAAGCTTCAATAACCATTTCTATAGCAAATTCCATTCCCGGAGCTTTTAATTCTAGTTTATCAATAGCTTCTCTTGTGAATGCTCTCATTCCACAATGGGTGTCTGAATAGTCTGCATGGAATAGAATGTTTAACATCTTGGTTAACATTGGATTTCCAATATATTGGTGTAATGCGGGCATAGCACCTTCTTCAATAGAACCATCAAAACGGGATCCTATAACAAAATCACAGTTATCTTCCACAATATAATTGATAAATTCCATTGACTGTTCTAGAGGATAAGTTCCATCTGCATCACCCATAATTATAATATCCCCAGTGGCTTCTTTAAAACCACGTTTATAAGCGTTTCCATATCCTCTGTTTGTTTCAAGAAATACTGTGGCACCAGCATCTTTAGCTTCTTGTTCAGTATTGTCTGTAGAATTGTTATTAATAACTATAATTTCTACTTCATATCCAGCTTCCTCTATCTCAGTTACAGGAATACTTTTAATAGTTTTTCCAACAATACCCTCTTCATTTAATGCTGGAATAACAAATGAAACTTTCATTTTTTTCAACAAACCTTATAATTTTATTTTAAATTTTTTCCTAATTTTTAATATTATATTAACATATGTTTTTTAAGATATTAAAATGTCAGTTATTTTTAGTAATTATCTTAATGATTTCATCTAATGAATCCATAGAAGTTATCCATGAATAATTAGTTTCAACAAATAATCTGGCTTTTTTACCAATAGATTTCTTTAAATCATTGTCATTGGTTAATCTAAGTATTTGATTTTTAAACTCCTGTTCATTGTCTGCTAGTAAGAACTCCTCATTATCTTTTGCAGAAATTCCACTAATGCCAATACTGGTTGATACAACGGGCAATTCCATACTCATGGCTTCTAATATTTTATTTTTAATTCCCGTTCCTGAAATCATAGGAGTAATAAAGATGGAATCTTTTGTTAAAAACGTTCTAACATCATCTACTGAGCCTGTTACAGTAATATGTTTTTCATCTGCTAAGCTTTTAATGTAATCTGAAGGATTTCTTCCAACAACATAAAATGGAATTTCGTAATCTTCTAAAATTTTTGGATAAATGTTTTCCACAAAATATCTGACTGCATCATTATTGGGTGGGGTACTCATATCTCCAAGAAAAACTATTTTTTCATCATCAGAACCATTATTTTTGAAATAATTGGTGTCAACACCATTTGGAATAACACTTATGGGAATCTTGATGTCCTGTTCCAAAAGTAGTTTATCTTTCTCATTTACCACTATACATGAATCGAATTTATTATAAACTTTTTCATAACGATGTATTTTACAGTAATTAAAGAACCAATAAAGTTTGGAAGCAATTGAATCAGCCTTTTTGTACATTTTATAATTATAATCACTTACCGCATCAAAAGCATATACAATTTTGGGTTTGTTAATGTTTTTTGCATAAAAGGCCATGGGCATGTCCGTAATAACAACATCATAATCGTCATTAAATTTTTCCTTTATTAATTTACTCATGTCAGTGGTATAGTAATAGTTTAAAAAGCTATGTGTACTTAAATTATCAAAAGAAATCATATTTTTAACAGTATATAAGAATTGACTCTTAAAATCTAAGTATTCTGGGATATCAATGAAATAATAATTATTCAAGAATTCTTTTAAAGAATCAATGTCATATTTTTTGGAATTAAAGGATATTAAATCTATGGAATATCTTTTCCCAAGATTTTTTATTAAATGATAAATGGGCAGAGTAGCTCCAACAGTCATGGAAGGAATATCATGACATATTAAAAGTATTTTCATCATATTAACATCCATCCTTTTTTATAGCATTAGTGTAGATTTTTAAAACGTCTTTTGATACATTTTCCCATTGCAAGTTTTCACGGATATATTCTTGTCCATTCAATACTTGTTTTGTTGTCATGTTTTTATCTGAAAGTGATCTGACAATTTCCTTAGTTAATTGATTAACATCACCATATTCTATAATGGTACCGGCACCAATTTTTTCAATTAGTTCACCGGATTCCATAGTTACAATTACTGGAGTTCCGGATAATATTGATTCAAAAACTGTTATGGATACTCCACCCATATACTTTACAGGATTAACAAATAATTCTGCGTCACGATAAAGGCCTATCTTATCTTCTTCCTTAACAAAATCTGTAAATATTACTTTATTTTCAAGATTTAATTTAACGATTAATTCATCTAATTCTTTTTTGTAATCGGTTATTTTACCTGCAATAACTAGTTTATATCCGGAATATTCGTCTGGAAGTTTGCTGTATGCTTCAATGATGTGGTTAATCCCCTTAAGTTTATCTATTCTGCCCAGATATAGTATGAATGGTTCATTAATATTGTATTTTTTTGAAAATGAACCTTTGATTGGTAAATTGTCAAATTCTTCTGTATTCATACCATTATATATTAACTGCACATCCTTTGCATTCATCAATTTATCATAATATGCTTCTTCCTGTGATACTGCAATGGTTGTTGTAGCATTTTTCATTATTTTGTTTCCATAAAAAAAATCATAAAGATATTTGATAAATGATTTATTAACATGCTTAGGTGTAGATGCATGTGGTTGTAATATGTATGGTATATTATACTTTTTAGCATACTTGATTAGTACATTGTTTTGATAGGATCTAAGCTCATGTAAATGGATTATATCATACTTTTCGATATTGTCATCTAACCATTCTTTAATTTTTGGCGAATAAATAAAAAGAGCTAAATTAAATTTATATTCAATAGGGACCATTGTTAAGTTTTCAATGCTATCTGTGTCTTCTTTATTGTAATCAAAGGTTGTGGTTAATATTGTTACATTATGTCCCATTTTTGTAAATTGTTTTGTAAGATTATAGCATACATTTACATCTCCACCTCGAGTAAATGCAAAATAAGGAATTACTTGTAATATATTCATATTATCACTTGAAAAATAGAATAATAAGGTTTAAACATCTTTAAGCAGGACGTCCAATATGATACTTTCTAAGATGTTTTCAAATTGTATAGTTAGTTTACGCCAATCATTTTCTTTAACAAAGTTATAACCTTCAAGCCCTATCCTTTCAATATCCTTTTTGTTTTTAAATTTTTCTGTTACAACTTCCAATACTTCTTCAGGGGTGTTAATGTATACAATACCATTATTTTCACCAAATTCAGCAACCAAGCCAGGTAAATAAGTAGCAATCACTGGTTTTTGCATGGCCATATATTCATATAATTTAATTGGAACAATATCCTGCATAATAATTTCATGTTTATAGGCAGGAAGGATACAGATATCACTAGCACCTATTAAATCAGGAATGATCGAATATTTCTGGCGACCTGTAAGAATCAATTGATTTTCTAGTTTATACTTCTTTTGAATTAGTTTAAGTGCTTCTAAAGCGTCTCCATCACCAACAATCAACATTTTAATATTAGGATATTTTGCTTTGTTTTTTCCCAGTTCAACTGCTAACTCTTTTAAACCTGCAAAATTATATAAAAATCCCATGAAGAATAGTACAATGTCATTTTTTTCAATTCTATAATATTTTCTTATTTTAAATCCTTTATGTTTCTTGTAATTAAATTGGTCCAAATTAATGCCTGCACCAATAATTGCTGACTTATAAGGATTTGCACCTAATTCTATGGCAGTTTCACTTAGTTTACGATTAATGGTCAAAACATAAGATGAATTCTTGATGGTATTTTTGGTTATTTTTCTTCCAAGGTTTCTAAATGATTTTTCAGGAATTAATTGATGTAATACATCTATGAAATAGTAAACAAAAGGAATATTATTTTTTTTAGCAAGTCTGGAAGCAATGTTGGCATTTAATATTCCAAATCCTACAATGATGTCAGGTTCAAACTCTTTAATTTGTTTTTTTATTTCCTGTCTATGGTAACGAATTATTGAAAAGTAATTTATTACTGGAATTTTAACCAATGGTGGTCTGATTACTGTCACATTATCCGTATTATAAACTTTCTTGTAGTGTTCAAATACTTTTCTAGAAGATACATATCCCTCTTCATCATCTTTGTTGCTTTTCCAATCTACTTCATAATCAATAACTCTTATTTCATGTCCTCTAAGACCTAATAATTCCATTAAATGATGTTGTTGATGAGGGTTTCTTTTTATCCAGTCTGATTCTTGTACAACTAATATTCTCATTTATCAATCACCATCTATTGGATTATTTTATTATTCTTTCTAAAATTCGGCACTTTTCTGTATTTCGTCCCAGTTGTTTACAAACCATTCATGTGTGTTTTCTAATCCTTTATTGAATTCATATTGTGGTTCGTATTTTAATATTTTTTTTGCTTTATCAATGGATGATAATAATTTGGTTTTTGCATCCCAGTCTCTTCTTTCTTTATATTCTATTCCACCTTCATTACCACAAAGTTCATTTACTTTGTTAGCCATGTCAATTACTCTGTGATCTTTACCAGAACCTAAATTAATTGATTCTCCTATTGCTTCTTCAACAACTCCCATCCGGGTTAATCCTTGAAGTATATCATCAATATATGTCCAGTCACGGGTTTCAGTTCCATCTCCAGTAATAGGTAATGCTTGTCCATTCATTGCCCAATACATAAAATTAGGGATAACATTTCTGTATTTTCCAGGAACTTCTCCAGGACCAAATACATTAAAGAATCTGGCATTCACTATAGGCAAATCATATAAATTGTGGAAATAGTTTGTGTATAATTCTCCTAATAATTTAGTGACTTGGTAGGGGGTATGTAAACTAATACTAATGTCATGTTCTTCAAAAGGCATTTTAGAATCTAATCCATAAACTCCACACCCACTGCTAGAATATACAAATCTTTTCACTCCTTTTAAGTGTGCATATTCTAATACTTTCAAAATACCCAATCCGTTGGTTTTTAAATCTTTTTCAGGTTTATCTACAGAATTCTGATTTGCAAAATGGGCTGCTAAATGGAAAACATAATCAGGGGATTCTTTAAATGCCCATTTAAGAACTTGATCATCACAGATATCTCCCTGGATAAATTGAACACAATCAAGGTCAGGTATGTTCCATGTGTAAGCTGAAGATAAGTCATCTAAAACAATAATTTTTTTTGGATTATACTCAGCAAGCTTTTTAGTAAGATTACTACCTACACAACCAGCTCCACCGGTTATTAAAATACATTCTCCTTCATAAGCACTCTCTATATCAATCATGTATATATTCTCCTATTTTCTAATGATATGATGTAAACTAAAAACATAATATTACTATATATTTATCTATCTTTTTTTATTTAAATTTTAAATAATTAAATTTAACTAAATTATATTTAACACTTTTAAATCTATTTAATTTAATTAAATGTTGATGAAACATTCTTAAAAATATTATTGTAGGAATTGTCTTTTCTTTTAATCATATGAAAAGTTATCATTTATTTCCTTCAAAACTTTGGTATATTTTTCAAAGTCAAAGTCCATATCCTTTTTATTATTGTTGTACTGATTTTTAACAAATCCTGTAGTGTTATGATCTAAAGCTATATGAGGTATGTGCATATACTCAGGACCATAAATTAGTGGAAGGTATTCTTCATAGTTATTTGGACAAGAAAATTCATATTCTTCAAATAAAATATTGCCAAGGGGGAATATTAAATTCCTTTCATAAATTCTGTTGTGAATATTATTATGAAGTCCATCTATGGCATCGGATATTTGACTAGTTTTTTCATAGGTAAATTTCATTTTATCTCTTTGAATTTGTAATCCCTCTTCAAATGACCAAGTTTGCTTTTCAATCTTTTCTCTTAATTCAACTTGTAATTTTGTTTGAATTTCATTCCTCTCATCTGTTAAACCAGAATCTTCAATATATTCCTTAGGAAAAACATCAAAATGTACAAAAGGTTTTTTAAAAGCACATTGGAAGAATAATATAAAAGTTCCACTATTAATCAAGTCCATTTCATTAGCATCTTCAGGAAAGTTTTCATGAGGTTTCGTGAGTTTGGAGATTATAATCAAATCTTTAATTTCTTCTAACTTTTCTATTTCCTTAGGGAAAACTTCGATAAATTTATTATAATCCTCCCTTAGCATAGCTACATCAATATCATCATCCCATGGTACGAATCCTTTATGTCTCACAGCTCCTAATAGTGTACCATAATCTAACCAGTATTGTATTTCATGTTTTTTACAGATATTATCAAACAATCTTAACAATTCAACAGACAATAATTGTATTTGTCTCATAACTCCATTAGCTCTAATGTCACAACTATTAAAGATTAAATCCAACATTTGGTAATGTGATTCCAATTCTCTAAATTTATTATTGTTATTAAATCTTTGAACCATTTCTATAACGATTCTATGATTTTTAATACCTTCTGGCATCATCTGATATAATCTGGATAATATAAAGACCATTTATTACTCACCTTTATGTGCTTTGCTTATTATTTACTATGTGCTTTCAAGTATTTATTTTATAATTCAAAAAACTAAGGACTTATAAAAGTCATAAGAGTTTTTATCTATAAAATATTTTTATCATATGCTTTTATTTTTGAATTTGACATAATATTCTTCAGAAATATTCTGAAAATTTTGGTTAATTCAACAAGTTCATTTTTTAAAATCAAATGGTTGCTGTTGAAATTCAGGTTGGTTAAATTATAAATTAAAGAATAATTTACACATTAATTCGAATATATTGCATTAATTCTTATTTATTTTTAATATTAAAAGTAGTAAACTCTTTTTGTTTTAAAATGTATAATATTATGTTTGTTATTCATTATTTTAATGGTTTTGGTTAAGTTTTAATTAAAATATGCAGTACGTTTATTAAAATTGGTCTTAGAATAATTTAAAGTATTTTATATTAAATATCTGATAAATATGAGGTTTATTATAATTATGGATAATTGTTTAAATTATATTATAAAATAAGCTTGTAGTGTGGTTTAAATTAATGTTTAGTTATGTATTATATTATGAAACGAAAAACAAACTCCACACATAAAAGTTTAAGTTAACTTCCATTTATATAGATTTCCTGGAATCAATAAATTGATTTAAAAAAATAGTTAGTTATTATAGCTTGTTTTTGAAAGGGAATTAATATATGTTAACTAATGTAACATATATTCTGTTTTTTTAGTAATTATCCTATTACTAGTTTAATATCATCAGCAGTTACAGTTTTACGTCCTGCGTGTTTTGCAACTTTTACTGCTTGAAGAGATACATCTTCAGCATATTCTTCCATAGCTTCTGCGAGTGCCATTGCTGCATCATCACTTATTCTTGCTGCACCTGCATTTTTAATTAATCTTTTTACTGGTGCAATTGGTAGTTCTGCCATAAATATCTTAATCTCCTAAAATTTTATAATTAATATTATATTCCTAGCTTTATATATATCTTATAGAAAAACAGGGCTTATTCATGTATTTATGACATTTATTTGTAGTATAAATTTTATTAAACATGGAAAAGTAAGTCAATTTTAAGTTTATAGTTAAATTAATTATTGATGAAAAAGTTATATAAAAAAAGTTAATCAAATTGTTAAGTTTATACTGGAAATAAGTTAAGATTAAGTATTAAAAGGGATTTATAAGAGATGAAAATGGGAAAATGACAACATTAACTCCATTTTCAGGTCTTACACTTAACATATTATATTTTGTAAAAAATAACATATATATTTACGTATTTATAAAAATACCATTAAAACAAGGTATAATGGAGATAGATTATTCATGTCAAACAAAGACATTAAACAAGTTGAAATAGTGGAGAATTATGGATCATACAATAATGTAATTTTTTTCAACCAGACAATCTACCAGAGCAAGACCAAAAAACAAAATAAAGAAGGATATTATTATACATGGAAGACAGTAGTGCCAAGAGTAATCTATGACTACCTTAAAGTAACCGAAGACATCATTTACATAGTACAAGATAACAGTAAGGTACTTCTTTTATCAGACCCTAAGGACTACTTAAGTGATGATGTAAGTGTTTATAAACGTAAACTTAACAAGAAAAGTCATAATTTCACAGTACCTAAACAGTTATTTGATGAGGATAAGAGTAGCGATTATGTTGCTAGTTTTATTTTTGTACCAAGTGAATCATTTGTTCTTGTTGAGTTTTCATAAAATTGATTTATTTTTTCATTAGGATTGGTGTTATATCTGTTGTTTTTAATGCTATGTCTGTTAGTTCTTCTGGTGTTTCTTTCATATTATTATTTATCCAGCAAATAATGAATCCGTTGATTCCACCAATGTGATAGTATGTTTTATAATATTCTTCTTTATTGTTTAGTGTTCTGTTCTTGGTGAAATATTCTTCCAGCACTTGTTGTATTAAATAGCTTTGTTTTTGTTGGTGTATTATTTTAAAGAATTCCTCATGTTTTTTGAATGTTGTGAATATTGTGTATAAGTATGTTTTTTTGTTTTTTTGTGTTATTTTTTTGTAATTTTCTAGATATTCGTCCATTATTGTTTCTATTTTGTATTTTATGATTGCTTCCTTTGATTTGTAGTTGCGATAGTATGTCGATCTGTATACTTCTGCCTTTGATGTTATTTCTTTTATTGTAATTTCTTCATATGGTTGTTTTTTCATTAGTTCTATGAGGCTTTCTGCTATTTTTTCCTTGGATTTCATATATAATCACTTATTTGAAATTTTCTGTTGTATTCCAGTACTTTATTAGTTTTACCCCTTCTGGGTCTATTCTCATGTTTACCTGCCATATTTCTATTCCTTTTTCTATGCAGTTTTTCACGTTTTTGCTTACTGTTTCATAGTTGGTGCTTTTGTTTATTATTTTATATCCTGGGTTATTGTATTGGAATGTGTTTAGTAGTATTGCTCTTTCATTTAATTTTAGGCTGTCTGCAAGTTCGTTTATGTGTTTTATGAATCTGTCTGTTGATGAGAATGCTTTGACTGGTTTGGTTTTGATTTGTGTGTCATATTCTATTTGCAGTGTTTGCAGTGGTGTTTTTACTTCCATGTATGTGTTGTCTACCTTGAAATCCAGTTTGGAGTTTCCCAGTTTTACTTCTCTTTGTATGTTATCTGTTTTTTCTATTATGTCTGGTAGTTGATTGTTTTTCAGGAAGTATTCTATGTATTTGTTGGATGCTGTCTGGTTTATTCCTATCCATTGTTTGTCTTTTTTATCAGGGTTTGTAACTGATATTGCTTCTAGTGTGTATCGTGTTTTTCTGTTGGGATTGTTGCTTTTGGATAGTAGACAGGCTATATTTTTTAGGTCTATGTTTCCTATTCTTCCAGTTGTTGGGCAATGAACTTTTTCTGGTTTATCATTTATTTCACATTCTACTGTGAATTGGCTGTTGCGTCTTATTATTTTTGCTTCTATTAATTTTTCATCGAATTTATATTTCATATTATTTCTACTCTTTTTATTGGGTTGGTGGTTGTGTTACTATTGTCAGTGCTTCTACAAAGTCATCCAATATTTCTACTGGTATTCCTATTATGACTTGGTCTTCTTGTAATTCTGTTGCAAGATGTGATCCCATACATCCGAATGATATTTTTGTCTGTTTAGTTAAGTATGTGTTTACAGTTATGTCTCCACATAGTGATTGTGTTCCACTGACATCACAGTCTATTCTTTCTCCTTTCATATAAACATTTGCTCTTATTAGGTCAAATATTTGTCTTGGCTTTGCAATGACTATGATTACATCAGCATTTTTGGTGTTTTCCAGTGGACTATACGATATGGCCTCAATTTTTGTGTTCATTTTTGGTACAGTGTCTATAAGTGTTTTTCCACATTCTTTGTTGCATGTTACGTTTACCTTGTCAAAGAAGGTTCCATCAAGTACTTCTTCTGTCACGTCTTTTAGTCCGAGTACTGTTACTCCGTTACTGCATCCAAGATTGTCTTTTGTAGCATAGAATGATTTTCCATTACTTGCATCTATTATTGCCTGACAATGCATGACCATGTTTTCAGTTTTTTCATATTCTTTTTTGGCATCAACTTCTTTTGTATAGAATTTTACCGCTACAGGACTTGTTTCTAAGTTTATTAATTCTTTAATTATTTGTGATTCCTTTTTATACATATTATTCTTGTCCTCAAAAAAATCCATTTATGCAACATATGTTGCAATTCTATTATTATATTTTCTTAGAATACTATTTAAAACTTATTAAAAATGCAACAAATGTGTCATTATTGTAAGTAAAATTAGGTATTTTTATAAATACCAAACATTTAAATAGTATCAAAAACAGATAATAATATAGGAAAAAAGTCTTACACTTAACACTCTAAAGCTTATTTCCAAAAAACAAAACAAAATATAAAAGAGATGAAAAAGAATGACAACAGTACACTGTTGGGACGAATACAGCTATGAAGAACAGCAAAAAATAATAGAAGATAACAAATTAATGAAAATCGTTAGTGACTACCTTGATGCATCAATAACATTCTATGCTGCATGGGGAAAAACAACAATATTTATAGATCCACTCATAAACACACCAGGATGTAAAAGCTTCCTGCTTTCATACCTGTTACAAAAAGCAAGACTAAAAAACATCAGAGTATCAAGACAACAACACAACCTAATTGAAACAGAAGAATACACATACACACAAGTAAAAGAAGCACTCAAGATGATACCAGAACATCCAGAATGGATAAACGAATTCCAAAAAGAATACAAAAACAACAAAACACTAAACAGATTCACATACAAGATGACAATAGAAGAACTAAGAAACTACATCTAAAGAGGAGAAAACTATACTCCTCACCATATTTTCTAACAAAAAATAATAATTTATACTGGAGGAATACTAATTATGCGATTATATTACCTAACAGAAATGAACCTACTAAAACTAGAAAACACAATACTAAAATTCATACACAACAACCACAT
>JAFRMD010000178.1 GCA_017430835.1 Methanosphaera sp. | reverse complement strand
TAATGCAGAATTAACATTTAACCTATCATTACCACAAGCAGACAAAAGAAAATACAAAACAGAAGAAGGAATAATCTCCAAACTAATAACATTCATGAAAAACAAAACACTAAAAAAAGTGACCGAAATGTAATACTGCCTTAAAAAGGTAATCTTTATTAATAAGTTAAGACAAAATGTTTAATGTTGTTAATTATTTTTGATATAACGAATTTTAAGTTGAGTTATATAATTAACAGCAAAATAACCTGATTAATTATAATTAATCGATAAAAGAAAAAAAATAGGAGGCTAATATTTATTAATTATAAGAAGATAATCTTGTTTTTATTTGTTATTCTCTCTTGTATTACTGTAGCATGTGCTATGGATGTCACAGAATCAAATGATAATGACATGGGTACTACTGCAAGTGCAAATTACGATAATAATGTAAAACAGGATATAGATAAATATATGAATAATGTGGAAGTTATTCCCGATAATAATTTTGAGGATGGATTTGAAAATTCTGAAGAATAGAATTAAACGATACCACTGATGAAGATGAGGAGGAATTTGTCGAAGATGACAAATCCACAGATTCCACTAGAGGTAACCCCAACAATGACAAGGGAAGTGGAGATACCGCTGCTATTGTAAGTAACACCACCACAGCTTTAAGTGTAAAGGTGGTGCTAAGCAAACTCACGTCCACTACTTATAATGCTACTTTTAGTGGTGTGAACAACTGTAGTGTTTATTATACTTTAAATGGTGCTAATCCAACAACCAGTAGCACAAAATACACAAAGGCATTTGTTTATGATACAAGTAAGACTTTGAAGTACTTTGCAGTTAAGGCTAACGGCGAATATGGTGCAGTGCTATCAATGAAGCTTAGTGAAGGTTCAACGCCATACATAGTATACAAGACACCAATAACTAATCAGGCACAACAAGTATACATTTCATACACATTGCCCACAACCAGCATATACTATACAATCAACGGCAGCATACCCACCACCAAGAGTACCAAGTATAATGCACCCATAAACATAAACAACTATACCGACCTACGATTCATATCAGTATACGGCTCAATAACCAGCAAGGTTTACAGCTATCGTATGAACGCGGTTAAACCCGTGGTTACAATCAAAAACATTACCGATGTACGTGACAACTACCAGAACATAACGGTAAAAATAAACAAGGCAGGTTCAATCTACTATACACGAAACGGATCAATACCAAATACCAGCAGTAACACATGGACTAACAGCACCAAGGTAATGATATCCATAAAAACACAGGTAAGAGCAATATTAGTGGATAACGAAGGATTCACATCCGATGTAACATTCTACCAGCCGGAAAAAGTAATCACACCACCAATAACAGCAATAAGACCACTGACAACACTTGAAAACAACAAACAAAGAATACAATTCAGTACCAACAAACTAAACTGCACAGTATACTATACAACAGATGGTACAAATCCAAACAATAGTACAACAGTAAAAACCGCTAAAAACAATGATAAAATATACCTAAACAAAAACACACGACTCAAATACTACACACAGGATGACATACAATTATATAAATCAAAAGTATTCAATTACACGCCGGTACAGCACCCAAACGAGCGGCCAACAATCACAATCATAAACGCAAGTAACATCTGGAGCAATGGACAGCAAAAAATAATCATTCAATCCAACCAGCCGGGAAAATTCAACATAACAAAGTATAACCAGACACAAGCACCAACAGAAACACTAAACAACTACGGAAGCTACACAACAGATACCAATACTAAAATAGAAATATACACACAATATGGTGATAAGTACTCCAAGACAATCGAGTACAATCCAATAAATGGGTTTAAAACTGTTATGAGGTATAATTATACGGTGAATTTTTCAAATATTAGCCAGTATGATTATATTTTCTTTACAGTAGGAAATACTGAATATAAGTATCATATGTATAATAATAATTTAAATAATTACATATTCTTAAGTTTTTCCAATTATACTGTTACAACGAATGCTGAAGATTTTCCTAATGTCGAAGGTTGTACCATACATAAATCGGATGTTTTAAGTGTAAAATTTCATGTTAAAGAGTACGGAGAAATAAATTACATTAATGTAATATTTAAATCTTTTACTTCTAAATATGAATCTATAATATTATATTCTAATGATTCACGATTATGTATGATTACATTACAGAAAAAACGAATTAAAAAGGAACAAATAGAAACAATATTCCAAACAAACTCCAACACATTTATTAAAAATGAAACACTAACATTTAAACCAAGAGAAGTATTTGGATGTGGACAATATGATGTACTGCAAACATATTTACTAACAAATCAGGCAATGACTACAGAATATGCAAATCAATCAATAAATTATTTTAAAAATCGTGACCCTAACCTAGATTTATCAAGGATAACACCCCAAGACAGAACAATACTCACAGCAATAATGACATTATGGCAATATGATCAATATGCAAACTACTTAACCTATGTATATAACCTAACAGCCACTAGAAGTGATGAAACATTAATCATTACCGGAATAAACTATGACAGGATAAACTACATACAATTCAATGACCTGAAAATGGGATTAGTAACAACAGGAAACACGTCAAATAAATACTTATTTAACATGCAATCCACGGCAAGATTACCTGAAATAGCAAGAATATCATTAAACTTAATAAAAGAAAACATAGGAAAAACAGCACAATCAATACTAATGAACCTAAATGAAAACACCAAAATAATAGCAACATTAAACAATCAAACAAATACTATGAAAATATATTCAGAAAATCTACTGGACATATACCTATTAAAATATGATGATACAGGGATTATAGAATGTATAATAATACTGGATGGATTTAAATATAATGGAGCAATATCTGAACCAATTATAGATGATAATAATACAGAAAATAATGAAAAAAATATCAAAAAATCCTCAACAATGGGATGCTATGAAGATAACTGTAATGAAAATATGCAAAATAATGCTCATTCTTTATTAGGTTTTGCAACAGACAGTGGATGGGCAATAATTGAGGATGCTGTTGGAGGATTTATAGCCGATGCTTGTATCTGTATTGCTATAGGTGTAATATCTGTAGAAGCTTCACCAGTTGTGCTTGGTATGGGACTCGTAAGTGGTATTGGGATTATGGCTGATTCACATGGACTATTTTCTGGACAGGCTACGAGTGAAGATTGGCTTTCATTTGGTGTTGATTTATTTATGTTGGGAATCAGTCCAGTAGTATCTTATGGAATTTCTACTCTAGTTCGTGGTGGTTTTAATAGAATTGCTGTGGGGCAAACAATAGAATTAACTTCTGAAGAAACATCAAAAGAAATATATTATTTTATCACATCGATTAAAGAAACGTCAATAGGACTAATTGAATGGGCAAGAGATGAAATAGTAGGTTATGAAATCGAAGAAAAAATTAAGACAATTTTAGGTTGGTATTCTGTATGAATTTAATGGTTCTATTTATAGTTAATTCATTAATAGCTATGTTCATATTATTAATAATTACAAAAAACATACATAAAATTAAATTATTTAACCTATCCGGTAATTGTTATATGGAAATATCCTATGATGAATTAAAAAAAATAAAAGATAATATACAAGAGGAAAATGACGGAAAATTTAAATTAACCAAGACTCATGTTATACTAAACTATAGAAAATATTCTTTTAATGAGGATAACCAAATTATAGTATTAAATGATAAAGGAATTTTAATGGAAGAATTAATGGGGATAATAGCTATTGCATTTCAAATAACACCATTCATATTACTTTTAAAACATAATATAATGAGTATAGTTTTCATGTTCTTGATAGGATTAATGTTGTATCATTATATAATACTTGCTTTAAGATATGTTTTAAATAATATTGTAAATGTTAATAAGACAATACCTTATAAATTTACTTACTTGGCATATATCTTCCATTTCAATAGAATTACCATTTTATGCACTACAACAATATTAATAGCAGTATTTGCTACAAAAGGTTTTTGGACGATTGTAGTTTTATTTTTAATCTTGATCAAAATACATTTAACTCTATTTATAGATAAACTTGGATTTATTGTTAAAATAGATGTTTTGAATAATGAATATTTGGATAAACAAATAAAAATTGAAGCTTTATTAAATAAAATGTTAATTCCGCTTGGTTTTATATTACTAGCTTTATATTATCCTCAAATAAATTTAATAATATAAATCTAATATATGAAAAATAATATGAATCTATGAAATTAAATATATGAAATACTATAAATGGATCAAGAAATATAATGGAATGGTTTTAATGATGAATATATTATTACTATGGATTGTAATGATCATAACTGAGACTATCTTATTTAGCACAATATACCATTTAATAAGTAGCGAATATTTTGTTAAAAAAACAAATATTCATATCTTTTTAAAACAAGGAAAAACAAAAGACAATGATTATCTGACACTTTTAATTTCATTGTTTACACCATTAATGTTAGTTAGTTCAGGTATGTTTATACAATTCTTTATAGGAGAAAACCACCTGTCAACTGCATCATTTATGTTTGGAATTTATTATATATACTTTTTAATTGGAATAATATATAGAATAAGATTCTTTAAATACATTGATGAAAAAAAGGATAATCAGTATATGTTTAGATATCCATATATCTGTTCATACTTAAATCTAATCTATAATCTTATAAATGTTATGTTGATGATTTTCTATTTCGTATTAAAGATTCCCTACTCCGAATATTGTTGGATTTTTTGGCTAATTTATATACATCTGGTAATCATTTTTCCTGATTACGTTAATAAATATCTACCAAAAGATATTCATGCTAAAGACGGTTTTAATTATTATCTGCAAATAACATCATTTCCGGGAAGCATTATTATCATTATAATACTGCTTTTTGCAAATCAAAGTCCACTATTATAAATATAAAAAAATAATTACAATACCAATGTACTTAAATAATATTACGGAACATATTTAACTGCTCTTTCAACTATATACTTCTATGACGAAACTAGCAAGTTTTTTGCAGATAAACTAAATGTTGAATTTTCAAGGCAACAAGAAGCTCAAGTACTTATTGGAGTACATTGTAGTGGAATAACCTATATGACAACCCCTGATCCAACGTTAGGTTTAAACATATATGGAAATGAATCAAATAAATTATATTTCAGATTAATGTCTACATTAATGTTATCTGAATGTGAACGAATGGCATTGCAGGCTTCAGGCCAAACAACAACAAGTGCATTCCAAATATTCTGGAAATCATTAAATGAATCAACACTAAATATAATATATAATGAAGATAATAATACCATTAAAATAGTTCCATATGCAGATGGATATGAGCTACAATGTTTGTTTATCATAGAATTAGACACGGGAATTGTATGGACATACACTTACAATTTTTATGAAACATTAATATTATTGACTCCAGAGTATCTCAAAGGTGCAACAACAATAGACAATCAAGGGGAATGTTACCATGATGAACGAACAGATGCCTTTTCAAATGCTCTTAGAAATCTGACAAATTATATTGATGCCGTAGGATATCGTATGGGTCAGGAAAATCTTCAAATGATGCAGGAAGGATTGGAATTAAGTCAGAGCATATCTGATGATCTGGTAAGTTTCTTTGAAGACTGGGCAGGTGGAACAGCAATAACAGCAGGAATGACAATAGTACTCGCCTCAGGTGGAACAATGCTACCAGTAGTAGTAGGAGCAGCAATAGTAGGAATGGGCATAGGATTATGTTTACATGCTGCACAGAGATGAAGCATCAGACATATTAAACCCCTATTACTGGACAAAAGCAGCACCAACAATAATATGATCAGCAATAGTATCATATGGAGAAGTAAGAAGTGCTGCAAAAGGATTACAATTACTTGAGAAAGTGGGATTAACTTTATTTGATGAAGGAAAATTCGTACTGATGACAAGTTTAAAGACAAATACTTACAGTTCATTTAATAATTTACTATTCGAACAATCTAAAAATTATTTTGTATCGAATGGTATTGATTATGGATACTCAATTTTTGGTATTGAAATTCCTGAGTAGTGATATTATGAAATTATCAAGATATTTAAAGAAAATTGGTGACAGTTATTATAATTTTGTTGATTTTTTTCATATAACTACTGTAAATGAAAGTCGAATAGTTGTTGACTGGGGTATATCCTTTATATTTTTATTAGTAATAATAATTCATCCTGATACAATTTTCATGGAATATTTGTTAATTATTGTATTAATAAATGGTATAGAAACATATTTACATTTTAAGAAACATGGTATTTGGAAGAAAATTAGAAAAAAATATACAAAATAATCTCCCTTTACACTCTCCTTTAAAGATATTAAACAGGAAAAAATATATGGTTTTTTGAAGAAAGGGTATAGGATTATGCTTACATGCTACGGGAGTAAATGAACCATCAGACATATTAAACCCATATTACTGGACTAAAGCAGCACCAACAATAATAGAATCGGTAATAGTGCCATATGGAGAAGTAAGAAGTGCTGCAAAAGGATTACAATTACTTGAGAAAGTGGGATTAACTTTATTTGATGAAGTAAAATTCGTACTGATGACAAGTTTAAAGACAAATACTTATAGTTCATTTAATAATTTATTAAAAAAACAAGCTGAAAATTATTTTATATCGAATGGTATTGATTATGGATACTCAATTTTCGGTATTGAAATTCCAGAGTAGTGATATTATGAAATTATCCAATTATTTAAAGAAAATTGGTGAAAATTATTATAATTTTGTTGATTTTTTTCATATAACTACTGCACCTGATGGTAAACTGATAATTTCATGGATTATTTGCATTCCATTATTAATATTAACATTTATTAAACATGACAATAAAATGTTGGGATTTTTTTCATGTTTTTTAATACTAATTATACTAGATACTTATTCTCATTTTAAGAAATATGGTGTTTGGGATAAAATTAGAAAAAAATATTCAAAATAATCTCCCATTCTAATCTCCTTTAAAAAATATTCCAGCAGGAATAATATATGGTTTTTTTGTAGGAAGGGGTATATGATTATGCTTAAATGTTACAGGACATATGAACAATTGGGCATTTTAAACCCATCTTATCGGTTAAAACAGAATCTACAATAGTAAAATCATCAATAATACACTATGGAACTATTAAACATGCAACAAAATACATTAAAATTAATAAATAAATCAGGCATTCAGATACTACAATGACAAATTGGGCTTGGAAAAATAGACAGCCACCGCAAGTTTCACCTGCACGGATTAAGAAAGTTCTTTGCAACACAATTGACCATAGCGGGGTACACAATGGGGATATTGACAGGCTCCTAGGTCATAAGGTAAAATCGGTCTTAAGCAAGTACTCCTACGCCAACAAGAACATAAAGTCGCAGTATTTGAAGGGGATAGAATATCTGAAAATCGAGGAAGACTCTGAGGAAGTTAAACAGTT
>JAFRMD010000003.1 GCA_017430835.1 Methanosphaera sp. | reverse complement strand
TAAAAACTACATCCAAGACATCAGGTTAACTATTTTCTTTCAAATATTTTGATAATCTTTCTTTAGGAATTTTACATTCTTCAGAAATTTCATCCATTGATAAACCAAGTTTTAAATTCTTTTTAATATAATCTACACCACCAAAATACATCAATACTAATTCAATCCCCCATTTAGAAATATATTTTCGTGCTTCTCTAGAGTTAATTCCTTTGAAAGCCAAATAGTCACTAATAAGTTTATTTCCAACATTCAACTCTTTAGCTATTGTATTAATTGATTTACCTTGGATGAATTGGTCTATAATAAATAAAACTCCTCCTTTTTTATCAATGAGAGAATAATCATGTTTTAAACCTCTAGCTTGTTTAATTAGTTGATTCCAACTAGAAAACCCTTGTTCTTTTAAATATTCTCGAATATAAACTTGAGGTATCCCCAATTCTATTGATGCCTCTTTTTGAGATTTGTTTTCTTTTGCCATTGCATATAATTTTGTAAAGCCACCATTATTGTTGATATGTCTCATTTTAAAATAATGTGCTTCCTGTTTCCTTAATTCTTTAACTAGATTCATTTGTTCCTGAATATCCTCTCTTATTTTAGAATTATTGCCTCCATATGTAAGATTATAACCTTTTCTAGGATTTGTTGAATCGAAATAATTAATCCAGTATTCTTCAGCATCATCTAGGTTTTCTTCAAAAGTTTCTTCAAGTATCCTAAATTCAAATGCTTCTTCGCCATATTTATTAAAAGCGTTTTGTAAATGGGAGTTTCTATGGCTATTGTTTTTTAATTCAAGTTTATGGTTTATCCATCTACGTTTGATGTCGGTTGATTGGCCAATGTATGCTTTGTTGTTTTTCAGGTTTGTAATTTTATATATTCCACAATTTGAATTTTGAGCATCTGATTTTAAATCTTCAAATGGATTTATCTTATTTTTATATTTGCTCATCATAATTGCACCTCTTTTAATTATTAAACAAAATTCTATTTCGATTTAATATATCCTGGAGATACATGGAATTTTAGTATCTCGGGATAGTTTTATATACAATCAATAATATATTATATGTAACTAAATATAAATGTATTTGCATTATAATGTAATAACATAATAAAATTTAAGGAGGAGGAAAATATGACAAATGATAAATTTGATGAGTTAATTGAAAAGCAGGTTCAGCGTGAAAACAAAATAAGACAGGTACGTGAAGATTACTTAAATGAAATGAATGAACTTCCTAAAAAACAAATAACAGTCAAACTATTTCCAAATACTCATAAGGCATTGAAAGTAATAGCTACTGCAAAAGATACTACATTAGAAACAATAGCAACATCCATATTGGAAAGCAGGATTGAAAGATTGGACATTGTTGAATATGTTAAAGAATCTTTTGACAACAATAATGACTTTGATTGGTTAAAACAAATTGATATTGACAATAGCGCTTATGATATTAACGATAAGATGTTGGATAAAGGAAATCCAAGAAAAAGAATTAATGTTAAAGTAGATCCAGATACTCACAAAAAATTAAGAGTCATCTCAGCTATTCAAGACAGATCCCTGGATAACATAGTTGGTTCTGTTATCGAATATGAAATAGGTGAGGAAAATAACATTAACACTTCTAAATTGATGGATGAGATTCTGGATTCAATTGAAGATGCGGAATAGCTATCGTTAATGTTTATATCAAATGTATTTCATCTTTGGGGACATATTCAATTGTATCTGTTGGTTCTTTTTCCACCTCTATCTCTTCAAGTTCCGCAGGTTCCTTATCTTTAACAATTGTCTTATGTCTTCCAGAGAATAATGTATTTACTCTTGTTAATGAGCTTGCATCTCCAAGTAAATGGTTATAGTCTTTTGCAAGTTCATTATACTTTAATTTATGAGCATTCAGTTCTTGAGTATAAGCTATTAGCATTTGTGCTTTTTCTTCAGTATGTTTAACATCCATTTCAGATTTCTGAGTTTTGAGTTTCACATCAACTTCAGCCTTAGCTTTGTCAAGTTCCAGTTCAACTTCTTTGATTTTGTCTTTTAATTCTTCAAGTGCAGCGTAATGTTCCTTAGGGGAAATATAATCTTTAAGAATGGAAAGAGATTGTACTTTCTCG
>JAFRMD010000177.1 GCA_017430835.1 Methanosphaera sp. | reverse complement strand
AACTGTTTAACTTCCTCAGAGTCTTCCTCGATTTTCAGATATTCTATCCCCTTCAAATACTGCGACTTTATGTTCTTGTTGGCGTAGGAGTACTTGCTTAAGACCGATTTTACCTTATGACCTAGGAGCCTGTCAATATCCTCATTGTGTACTCCTGCCAGGGTAAGCTGTGTTGCAAAGAACTTTCTAAGTCCGTGAGGGTGAAACTTGCGGTGGCTGTCTATTTTTCCAAAGCCCAATTTGTCATTGTAGTACCTGAATGCCTGATTAATTGCAGGTTTTGTCATGGTAAACAGCAATTCGTCATCACCAAGATCAGTTCTTGTACTTAGGTATCTTATGATTGCAGTTGTTGACTCGGGTGTGCAGCAGGTGTAGTAGAAGAAGTCTGTTTTTCTTCGATGTACCTTTATTGTCGGTATGATATCTGACTTGTTCCACAATTCATCGATTATTTCAGTCATGTCTTCACTTGATGTGTATTCGGCGAGCGAATTCTTGAATTCTCCAACGCTAATGTTGGTTACCTCATTTATTGCACAGCCGCTTGTTGCCATAAACAGTATTATTGCCTTAAGCTGCTTGTTGTTAGTGGTGTTTAGTACCTGTCTTATCTCTTTTTTGTTGGGCAGTCTGTCCGGATCGTTTGATTCTCTGACGACGAGTTTCTCGATTGAGCCAAGATCTTTTTTGCCGAGTTTGTATAATGCTTTTAAAAGGTCTACCCTCTTGTTTATGGTTGAGTTTGCCTTGTCTTCATCTATAAGGTAATCCTTGTAGTCTTCTATCAAGTCGCGTATCTCATCGACTTCCAACTCCAACGTGGAAGAAAAGCTTTTGTCGAGAAATTTAACGTAGCTGTTTACTGCCGTTACGTATGTCCTAATGGTACTATCAGTTATTGTTTTTCCTTTTCGTCTTGCCTTTCTATTTAGACTTTTTATGATGTATTCATAGTCTTCATCATACTGCATCTTAAATACCTTCCTTATATTAATATTTAACTGATGGACTATATAAGATTTCTATTATAAGTCTTAATAAAATTTAATGTATTCTTTCAATTCCCTTAATTTTGTCAAATCCTTCATCAAAACTAACTATTCTGTTAATTTTTTTATTTTGCATCGTGTTTAATATGATAAAATCAGAATAATTTATGGCATTGTTATAATGTTTGCTAAGATTAATAGCTTCAATATATTCTTCTGGTTTTAGATAAATTACTTCTGCCACTTCAATTAAGATTTTGTATATTTCTTCTAAACTTTTTCTTTTTTCACATCCATGTATTCCATTTAGGGTTTCTGATAATACAAGACTATTAATAACTTTATGTTCATAATCTATTAATTCCAATAGATTTATTGCATCTTCATGTTGATTTGCCTTATCTGAGATTAAGGATATTAAAAAGCAGCTGTCTAGAAATATCAATTATATGTCTCCCCTTTGGCTGCGTTTTTTTAATTTCACGGAATCAAATTCTTTTTCTGCTGTTGCCAGACCCACCAAGTCCTTTAAACTTCTTTGTTTTTTAACATTTATGATTATATTGTCGCCTTCACTTTTCCAGGTTACCTGATCATCTTCTGTTATATTATGTTTTTGTCTTATTTCTTTAGGTATATGCAATTGGAATCCTTTATAGATATTTGTAGTTATCATATTTTCACCTTTTATATAATTTATGATTTTCTATAAATATAAATTTTTTGAAAAATTAAAAATTAAAAATTTGTCAAAGTTAAAATAATGTATTTATATAAAGATTTTTTTATAAATATTTAAAAAATATACTTTGCCAAAAATTTAATTAAATAAAAAATAATCAAAAAAATGAACTATTTCAAAAAATTAAGGTTTAAAAATAATTATTTTTAGAAGACCATTGAATAAACAACATTAATTAATACTATCCTGGACATTTTTTTCGTTTCATAAATGTTTAACGAAGTTGTCAAGAATTATCATTATAACAGTATTTTATCGCAATTCAGTTTAAAGTTTCAATCACGCTTTTTACAAACTCTTTTTTCTTTTCATTGTGGATTCCATGCCCACAGTCGAAATATTCCACCCTTATATTTTTGATTAGGTCTGTTACCTGCTGAAGGTCTTCATCGGTCAATGCACCCATGATAATGCCATCATCTCCAATTTTGGTATTTGCCTTCATGAATAATGTTTTGCAGTTTATTTTTGAAAGCAGTTTGCTGTAGTCGATGTTGCAGTTGAATGTGTCGTTGTAGAAGTTTTCTCCGAAGTTAGGATCATAGTCCTCCATTCCATTGTATGCCTCCAGGAATTTTTTGGGCCAGAATCTGATTTTTAGTGCCTTGTCCGGATGTTTTTTCCTATACTTCAGTGCGGATTTTGCAGATTTGCTTTTGATTTTTTCTCTTGAACCTTCAGGGAAAAAATTCCACATGTACTGATTGAGGAAGTAGTAGTAGACAAAATCTTCCTCTTCATCCTGATTGATGAAGTTGTGACAAACAGTTGAAAGATCCTTGTAGTTGTAATAATTAAACCTTTTTTCCCCTACGCTTGAAAAAAGTGGGGGGTCTTCCAGTATCAGATTATCACAAAGATCTGATTTTGAAGCTATATAGCAGGCAACGAGGCCTCCGGATGAATGACCCAGTATGGATATCTTTTCATCGGTTTTATATTGTATAAATTCAATTAAATCATCCCCTTGACTGATTATATTGTATTTTTCCCTGTTGTGAGAGCTTTTTCCATGTCCATAGCAGTCAATTAGAATCAAATGAAATCGTTTTGACAATTTATCGATTACATCAGAATAACTGCATGAGTTTGTACTTTGGGCATGTATTATAAGCAGTATGGGATTGTTACTTTCAGCTTCATAATAGTTGATTATATTGTTGTCACATGTTTTGTATTGGTAATTTTCAAGTTTCATTTTCATTGCCTTCCGGTTAAATTCTGTTTGCCATCTTAAATGTTTATTATATTTTTCTATTATTGTTCTAATTTAAATAGTTTTTTTGCTTTTATTTATTTGTATTACATGGACATATTCCAATTATTACTAAAATTTTTAACATTCCTATTTTTTAGAATTTTTATTTTGAAACTTTGATATTTTTTAGTAATATCTATGACTATTTGTTAAAAGACTATATAAGATTTTACTTACAAGTCTCTTAATAGACTCATAAGAAAGTCCTTCAAAAATATATGAAAAAAATGACCAAAATTTGGGGCAAAAATGAGGAATTTCGACACATTTCAATATCACTAAAATAGCATTTATAACCTAGCACATGTATATGTAGCAATAGTAAAAATGGCAAGTAGTGAATAATCATAACATAACCCCAATAAATTATTACATATCATGATGCGTCCTAAAAAATGCACAAAATTTTGTACGCATACAACCCATTACAAAAAATGAAAATGAAAATTTTTGATGAAAAAAATAAAAAATGATTAAAATAGCATTTTTCATATAAGACATATAGATGAACCATACTCAAAATGATGAAGTAAGAAAAAAAACAAAATTGAAAGACATGAGTAATAAAAACAACCAAAAATATTATTAAAAAATTATCCTTCCAAGAATTGTTCAGCAAAAATAATTTTAACTAGTTAATTTATACTTGATATCATAATTATTAAAAATAGATTTTACTAATTAAATAATATTTAACCAGTTAATTACTGTTTATGAATTTTATTTTTAAAATTATACTTTACTAGTTAAATTATATTTTATTGATTATTTTTATTTTCAAAAAATTTGATTGTTAAATCATTACTAAATTAGCTAAAAATAAGGAATTAAATCCATAAAAATAACTAAAAATAAGGAAATAATTCCATAAAAATAACTAAAAATACAGAACATATTCCAATATATTTTAGAACATTAATTATAAAAACTTTTTAGATTCTTCAATAAATCCCCCAGCACGTTTAATCTATAATTTAGCAATATTTTCTATAATACCATCATATGCATCATAATCTGCATCTTCACGTATCGATTGAGCTTGTGAAAGATACTTTGCCATATTTCTATCAAATTCACGAGCAATTTCAACACAATAATTCCTACTATCACCAAAGAGTATAGTGAATAAATCTTATTTATTAATGGATAATAAATATTTTTATCCTAAAATGAATACCTCAACCTCTACAGGTTGAGATGGAAAAAACTTCAGCAAAAAAATAGATTCACTTATCTAACACACTAAAAATTCTCAAAAAAAAATATTAAATTAGAATCTTACCAAAGATTTAATCCAATATCAAATGTTCAGTAATCTCATGAAACCTGTTACGTATCGTGACTTCTGTAACACCTGCTATAACCGCCACATCACACAGTGGTTTTCCTTCACCATGGAGTAAACCTGCAATATATAATGCAGCAGCAGCAACTCCCGTAGGACCATATCTAATTGTTAGTCCATTTTGAATAGCTTCATTGATTATTTCAATAGCCGTGGATTGAACATTATCAGACAAGTTTAATTCACTTGAAAATCTTGGAACATAATCTATGGGACTTATTGAAGGTAGTATAATATGCAATTCTCTTGTCAGGAATCTGAATGTTCTACCCACTTCTTTCTTACTTACACGTGACACCGCCACTATCTCATCAAGTGTTCTCGGTTCTTGACATCGTCTGCAGGCTAGATAAAGGGATGCTGCAACTACTTCTTCAATACTTCTATCTCTGATAAGATTGTTTTCAACAGCATTTATATATATTGTGGATGCTGATTCACGAACTGATCTTGGAAGTCCAAGTCTTGATGAGTAAAGGCCTAATTTACTTAGTGCAAATGCCAAGCTTTCTGTATCACCATTTCTGCTTATATTGCGTTGCAATTTTCTTAACCTGTACCATTGTGCCCTGTTTCTTGCAGGCATATTCTCTCTATAGATATCCTTGTTAGATCCGTCCATCATTGTGGATAATCCGTTATCATTAATTGTGTCTGTTATTGGAGCATCACCGCTCGTACATTTGTCCCTTTGTTCATGGTCAAAGGTTCCCCATTCATGACCCATATCATCTGAATTATAATCCATTACAAAGCCACAAAATCCACAGACAATTTCTTTCCGTTTATGGTCAATGATTGGTTTAGTTGAACCACATTCAAGACAGGAAAGCTCATTTTTATCATTATTCTCCATAATATCACCATTTTCAATAGGAATAGATTCTTTTTGATTTTTTTCATCTTTTTTCGGAGTTCTGGTAGCCTTTGGTTTAGTAGTTTTATTAGTTTTTGATTCGATGGTTTTAAGTTTATTTTTAGTTTTCACAGGTTTGGAAATTATTTCCTTAGTAACCGTAGGATTTCTTTTTCTTGACCTGCTTAAACGTTTTTTCCTTTTTAGATTTTTTACCATTATTTTTCCTCCGATTTTTATTTTTGGATGAATATTAATCCAATTAATCTAAAAAAGAAGATTATTCTAACATGACCTATCTTCTATATTACCTATTATACTTAAATAAGTAGATATATGTTATAAATTAAAATCTTTAATACGTGAGATAATATCCAAAATTTTAGATTGCCATTTCACATATAATATTATCAATGCTGTAAGTTAAAGATTTTACATGAAAATTTTTGTTTTCCTCTGGGTAGAATTTTTTTTTAACCTTGTATTAGAAGGAGGGTTTGTTGTTGAATTGAACTTTCTTCTCTTCGATTTTGTTTTTCGTTTATATGTTCTGGGTTCTGAATCGTATTGGGTTCTTATACAGTCATCCATAATATTTATAGAATTTGTTGATTTTCGATGGATTTAATATAATTAATCGGATTAATCAAAATCATTTTATCAGATGTTTAGACAAAAATAAAACAATCCCCTTTTTTATCCGGTTACTCTTTTGGTCATTTGCAGAACTAGACATCTCAATCAATAATATATATCTGATTATATTTTTTTATATTAACAATTACAGTTTAAGTTGTCACTTAAGGTGTTTAAAGTTTTTATTTTAAAGGTTATATTAAATATGTAGTGAATAATAATATTATAAGTAAATTTTCAATTAGAGATAATTAAAATAAAAGAATTAATAGGAAGGTAAAAAAAATATGTGTGGAATAGTAGGATGTATGCTTAATGATAACAGAAAGGCAGCACCTGTATTGTTGGACTGTGCAAAAAAGCTTGAATACCGCGGCTATGATTCAGTAGGCCTGGCAACATACGACGAAAGGATACATGTAAAAAAGGATGAAGGATATATAGAAAGCGTTGATGAGGCACTGAATTTGGCCGATATGCCGGGCAACTATGGAATAGCACATGTAAGATGGGCATCTGTTGGAAAACCATCCAAACTAAATTCACATCCTCATCTTGATGAAAAAGAAACTGTAGCGGTTGTACACAACGGAACAATTACAAACTATAGCGAACTGAAGGATAAACTTATCTCTGAAGGTCATAAGTTCATATCACAAACCGATACTGAAGTAATCTCACACCTAATGGAAAAATTCATGGATAATGGATTGGACTTGGAACATGCACTTCGCAGATGCATTGAATTGTTGGATGGAAGCTATGCCATTGTTGCAATAAGTACTAAAGAACCGGGCCGAATAGTGGCAACACGAAAAGATTCACCACTTGTACTGGGACAAAAGGATGGTTCATACTACCTGGCATCCGACATACCGGCCATGATAAAATATACCAATAGAATAATGGAATTGAATAAAAAGGAAATAGTGGTAATCACGAAAGAAAAACTGGAAATCCACGACGAACATGACAATATAATGTCCAGAACACCCATAGAAATAGATTGGACTCCTGAAATGGTGGAAAAAAATGGCTATGAACATTACATGCTAAAGGAAATACATGATCAGCCGGAATCCGTTAGAAGAACCCTATTGCAGATAGATGAAATAAAGGAAATACTGGACGATATCGGTGAAATTGAAAAGATATGTATTGTAGCATGCGGAACCAGTTATCATGCGGCATTAAGCGGAAAATATATTATCGAATCTGAAGCCCGAATCCCTACAAACGTAGTATTGGCATCGGAATTTAGTCATTCATTGAATATAATGGATGAAAAGACTCTGCTTATTGGAATGTCACAGTCAGGTGAAACCGCCGATACCCTAAAAGCATTGAACTCCATCGAAGGTTCGACAAAACTGGCAATAGTAAACGTTGAAATATCAGAAATGACCAAAATAGCCGATTACACTATATTTACAAAAGCAGGACCGGAATTATCCGTAGCCGCAACGAAAACGTATACGGCACAGGTAACGGTAATGTACATGATAGCAGCACTGCTGGGAAATAATGAAAAATTACTGAATAAATTAAATAAAGTACCAGAGTATATAGATGATATTCTTAAAAACCGTAAAACGATAAAATCCATGGCAAAGACATACTTATATGCCAATGAATTATTCTATATAGGAAAAGGATTTTCATATCCGACGGCAATGGAAGCAGCACTTAAGATGAAGGAGATATCATATATACATGCAGAAGCATACGCTTCCGGTGAACTGAAGCATGGGCCGTTGGCATTAATAGACAACAACATGCCTGTAATAACAATAATACCTCCCGGCAAGGATCATAATCTGACATTAAATAGTCTGGAAGAGGTAAAAGCACGCAACTCCAGAATAGTAACAGTTTGCTCCGAAGATGATGACCTTGTACAGGATAAATCAGAGGAGTGTATCCTGATTAATCCATATGTTGATGAGATTCTTGCACCGCTAGTCTATATTGTAGCATTGCAACTGCTTGCATACTACATTACCATAGAAAAAAAGCACAACCCCGACAGACCAAGAAATCTTGCAAAAACCGTGACTGTTTAAATCTAGAGCTGTATTGAAATTCAATACCCACTCTCCACCCAATAAAACCTTTTTTAACAAAAAATTAAAAAGGAATTCTTCCATCCTCTTATTTTATATCCAAAAGAACATGGTTTTTTTCAAGATTTTAATTTTATAAATCATCCAATGTGATTATCCATCTATTTTTAAACCCATAAACTTTGGATACGGTTCATTGTACTCTTTTGCCAAAGCACATTGATAAGTATCATAAACTACATAGCTCATGTAAATCAACAGGATTAAACTTACCGACCATAATCGTGTATTGAAATACAAGTCCATACTTAAGTTCCACCTGCCAATAACCAGATAAAAGTGCATTATATCCAAAATTAAACCCATGATAAACTGGATTAACGCTCTTTTATAGAGTTTATTAATTACATTTCCAACTCCGACAACAAAAAATATTGAAGCGAATATTGATATTATGGGTGGAATCAATGCATGATAGTTCAAATGAACACTTTCCCTGTTTGATATAATACGGAGAATTAAAAACCATATTATTGCTAATGTAGCATAAAAACAATAGTTATTAAAGAAAATTCCCCCTACTTTTATAAAACTCAAAGGCATGAAAGAGATATAACCATATTCACTATAACAATAAGTTTTTAAATCTGCAATGGCAAATAATGAATAAGTTGTTATACCCATCAAAATCAACCAAGAATCTCTTTGTTTTTTCATATCTAAACCACTTCCCCCCCCAATTTTATAATATGTACATTAATTATCAATTCTAAGACCTAAAAACTTTGGATAAGGCTCGTCATAATACATACATAAAGTGCAAATACATGTATCATAAGTTACATATACTGAATATGAAACCAGTAAAATACCAGAATAAACAATGGCAGTATTACTTATAAACTGATTGAACGGTAAAGTCCAATAGGAATAACTCCAATAAAAGTACATTACATCAAATACCACTCCCAGAAGTAATTGAACAATACTCCTTTTATATAATCCATTAAAAATATTTCCTAAACCATAAATAAAGAAAAAAGATGAACAAAATGAAATAATAGTAGGCAGATATTTATAATACAAGGAAAAATTCACCAGTTTAATGCCATTACTTTTGAAAAATTCATATCCAATAAGAAATAACGCCAATAGAACAACATAACTATTTGTCCAATAAACAATTGTGATTCCAAATATTTTTAAGAAATAAACTGGAAGAAATGGTAAATAATATTTAAATAAGCCATCAACGAACAATGGATTTCCTATTTGATTTATCATATAAAATGAATGAACCAACATAAATATTAGGAAAAGATCTGCATATGACTTATAACCTTTGAAATCCATTATAAAATTCCCCCTAAATAATAATCATATATCGAGTCATATCTTCCATTATAATAAGTATATTCGTCTTCTGTTAAATTTCTCTTACCATTATTATCATAAACAACCATATCAGAATAATCCAAACTTCTACAAAGCCCAATTGCAATTCTAATTACCTTATTGTTATCTTCCAGTTCCTGTGGAGTATTATAGGTTATATTATTATACGCATCATAATCATGCATACTGAAAGATAAATAGCCATCAGTAATTGCATAATTTTCCATGTTATATGAATTCACATATTCATCTTTGTACAGTTCTTGTTCATCAATTCTATCCCAGTGATGTGCTACAGCCATTGGAATAGCTATAACTATTGCTGCAGGAATAAAATTTTCAAAAGTAATAGAACTTAATATTTCAAGTGAAAATGGATTAAGATAACCAAAATAGGACAATAAACCACTTGTTTGCGTTACTACCCTTACCATGTCCCCATATTCTTCTTTTAAACAAGAATATAATCTATGAGTGTAACCTGGTTGATATATCTCTTTGAGTACTAATTGAGCAGCTCCAGGAATATAATTTACAAATCCAACTTCATTATCAATTTCATTTACGAATTCGCATGATGGGCATTCTCTCTGGCTGGAGTGTAGTACTGTGTCATCTATTTTACTGTTGTCTGTTAGTTGTCCTGTGTTTAGGTTAAGGTATATTGAGATGTTTTTGATTGAATCAATTATGAAATAATATTCATTTATTCTTCCGGTTAGTACTTGGTTATTAGTTATGCTTTCTGTAATTTCTTCTAGTGTTGATTTGGTTTTGTCGGATCCGGTTTTGTTTCTTAGTATATTTATTACATCTGCTTCTATAACATTCAACATTGACGTTGTTGAAAAACGATACAAACATTTGTTTATTGTTTCTCCTTGAATCTGCATTCCCCTCTTTCCTTAACTATATCTCTTTATCTGGAACAATATTTTTTAACAATATATTGCCCCCAATTATCATCAATACTGTTATTACAAACACATACATTGGTGTAAATTCACCAAATATCCATAAAAATGGCATATTATTCACCATAATCAAAAATAGCACATCCATTATTGTTAAAATATCCAAGATATCTTTTTTTGAAATTGTAGGTAACATATTACAATTTTTTATAGATATTGCACATTCATAAGTATCATTAAGAGTTAAAATATAATAAATTATCTGAATACCCATAAACAAAGGAAATTTAACACAATAAAAAAATATGTCCACAATATCAGAAGTTAATGGAAAATTGAATATGGCAATCATATTTAATGTTACAATTATCAATCCGACAATGAATTGAACAATGAAACGTTTATATAACCTATTATATAAATTTCCCAGTGAAAATAATCCAATTAAACCTCCAAACATACTTAATAAAAAACTGTATAATATTCTTCGATCTTTCAATTCCAGATATACTCTTTTCACATTCTTCCTGATAAAGAAGTTAACAAGCTTATCTTTAAATGATGCATCAGAATTTAACGTATCTTTCTTAGTAGTGAGATTTCCAATGAATACCAGGACAAGCAACCAAAGCAAAATGCTCAAAAAAGAATAAAAGAAAAAAGTTAATTCCTTTGAGAATACCTCACAATACAATGGTCTTATAATTATTTGAATGAAAATTACAAATAGATTATTAAAAGTGAAAAATAAAAAGATAAAATAATTCCATATCATATCCACAAGTTTGCTATTATACAAATAACCACCCCATAATCATATTACTAATTTGACTGAACAAGGAATCTCCTTCGAAATAAGTATATGATTCTTCCGGAGATAATTTAGTAACTTCTCCTGATGTCTGATTTACAATAAATGCACTATTTCTACCACAATTTCCAAAGGCAATATGATTAGTATGTCCCCATATTCTTTTTGTGATAGTGCAAATGAAAAACTCAAATACATAATCACTTAACAAATAAATGTATTTCTGTCATTATATATAAAGATTACATTATTTAAACAAACAATAACTAAAAACAACAAATATTAAAAAGCATAAAACCATTTAATTGGATTTAAATATCAAAACTATTATTATAAAACCATATCCAAATAATAATTTGTCTACTAAAAAATAATCATCATAATCAAAGTATTAAAAAAAATATGCAAAAGTAAAAACAATGACCATTTAATAAATATAAACAATTAAGACATCTTGGAATGAATATTTTAAAAAACAGATTAAAAAAAATGTAATGGGAAACCCATTAACACGAATAAGATAATCTAATGAGAAGAATAAAAAAAGGACAATATGCAAATTGAATTAAAAAAAAGGGATTAGCAACGAAAAAATAGCAAAAACCGTATATCATTGTTTGAATCAATAAATGATTGCATTGCTTTGTTATATCAAATACTGTGTTTTTTTTAATGATTTGCTGTTCTTTCTTACATTTACTATTTGAAATGATTTTCATCGTTATTAACTTATATATTATTTCAAAAAACATTAGGAAACATAAAAAAGACAGAGTCCTGATTCTAGATTAGATAATATTTAACAGACAGTTAATCTAAAACAGTTTACATCAGATATCAATATTATCCTACTCTTCCTGCATAAATGACTATAGAAACCATGAAAATACAGGGGATTACTCAAAGAGAACCTCCCATGAAAGCATATGACATTTCATTTTACATCTTTCATGATTAAACGTTTTTGTTGATTTAAAGACCATAAACATCCTAATAATTTATAAAATCAGTGAATTTAAGGAAATAAAAAGATATACTACCCATTGATGATTTGTTGCATGAAAAAAATCTTTTAAAACATCTTTTGCTATTAAAGAATTTTATTTCATAGCTTTATAACACATTTAATACTTAATTATAATAAGGTAGTAAAAAAATAGTATAAAAAATTACTTCCTGAAGAGCAGTAAATTTAATTAAATTTAAATCTGTTTTAGATAAAAAAATTGTATTAGGTGCTTTAAATAGTACTGGTATACTTAATTGGGAGGAATATCATATGAACAACAATGAATCTTATACAAAAATGAGAAAGCTTAACTCTTTTGAGGATATAACTAAACATGATGATGAAGAAATTGATTTAGTATTGTTATTGGATAAGAGTGAATCGATGTGTGATATTGCAGAAGAAACTCTTGTTGGATTTAACTCTTTTATTGAAAGAGAAAAATATGAAAATCCCAATATATTAGTTACACTGGTACTGTTTGACAAACAATATAAAGTTTTATACAGTAAAAAACCTATTGGCCGAATAGAGAAGTTAACACGTGAAGATTTTTATGCTGATGGCTGTACTGCCTTATATGATGCTATTGGAACAGCTATAAATACTGTTGACAAGTTTGCAGGAAATAAGGTGTTATTTGTAATTACCACTGATGGATTGGAAAACTCTTCAATGGAATATAACTTCTCTGATATCAATAAACTTATTGAGAACCATACTTGGGAATTCTTATTTATCGGAGCGAACATTGATTCATACAGTGAAGCAGGCAAAATCGGCATTACTCCATTACATAGTGCCAATTACACTAAAAGTCAATATGGAGTTAATCGATTATTTAACTCTATATCCCTTGCCATTAGAAATGTTAGGAATTCACAACCGTTATCCGATAACTGGAAAAGAGATTTGAGCTAAATAATATTACTTACTTAAGATAATCCAAAAAAATCTTTTGGATTCATCTTTTATTATTATGATTTATAAATTAATAGGATATGATTAGAATGAAAGAAAAATACGACGAGAATATGGATGAAATACTGGAAAAGGCAAGTGATCTTTGTCATGAAGAATGGATGGATTGGACTAAAACCATAAGTGTAGAATTAAATAAGATATTAGGTGTATTAATTAGAAATAAGGAATATTTAAAGAATAACACGGATATTGATAAGGAAGACCTGATTAATAAGAATGATGAACTGATAGCTATGATTGAAGATAGACTTGATAGGTGGCAGTCCTACTGGATTGATTATAGTGAACTTAGTGATGAGGTTAAGGAATATGATAGAATTTATGCAAGAAAAATATTGGATTTAACTAAGGATGAATAGATATTTTAAAACCTATTATTGCATAATGAGAGAAAGTTAATTAATCAGGGGGAATTTTTAGATGATAATATGTTTTTCACAGTATTTGGAAGTAACTATTATCATAGAATTATCAGAGCATTATAAGAATACCCCCCCCATAACCTCCTTAAACAATAGTTAAACTTCGTTAAATATAAAATTACAATTTGATTATATTTGGAGAGTACTAATGTCAATTTAGATGAAGCTGTCCATAAGTATATTTAAAGTTTAATCCCATAACTTAATTATTAGGATGATTATGTGAAGTTATTTAGACAAGACATCAATAATTTTTAAATAATATTTTACAACATATAACCTGTGTGAATCGAATTATAATTTATTAATTCACATTAATATATCACAGATTAGGAATATGTGCAATGTTAAAAGATATGAATAACATAAGATATTTAAAATAAAAAAAAAGGAGTTTGGAAAGTTTTACAACTAAAACGTTCCTCCTCCACCTCCACCGAATCCTCCACCACCGGAGCTTCCATAATTACCGGAATCAGAGTAGGATGATTCAACGATTGTACCGAATGAGGATGTTAAATTAGAATATCCACCATTTGAAGCAAACAATACCAAATTATTGGTCGCTATATCCTTGTCGGATAGTTTCTTTGCACTGATATATCTCTGCAGGCTATCACATGCTTCATTAGCTTTTCCAAGTGCTGCTGCATATACCAGGTACTTACCCCATATCTGTACTGATTCTGGGGGATTCTGATCTATTAAACTGTAATCTGTTATATATTTCCTAAAATTTTCCCATTGTGCTTTTGCAACCCTTCCTTCTTTTGTCCATCTTCCAGGATATGAATTGGGAACAATAATGTATATTATGATTGGTATGGATAAAAATATTAGGAATAGCAAATAGCGATAATTTTCAAGCATTGGAAGTATTCCTATGAGCATTATGGCAAATATTGTTATTATGATACTTATAATAAATAATATGAATAGTGCCTTGTTGAAAATTTTTGTTCCTTTATCATCAAAGTAGCGTTTAATCATTGAATCAGATATTGAATCCTGTGCCTTTTTGAGCCAATTATTCTTGAATTCACTGTAATGATCGTATGTTTCCTTATCAGCTATACCTGCCAGTGATATGTTATTGTCAGCATCTTTAAAGCTTTTTAGGTAATCTATAATATCAACTTCATATTCTTCCAAGGTTGACGTATCCTTATCAGTCACCCGTAATATTGTATCATCAGGGTTGGAGGATATGATTTTAAAGTATTTGTTGTTTATCAAGTCCAATATTACTGAATTGAATACTTCTTTATATACCATACCTACCTCTACGTAAAAAAGGCCATTTGCCTCTACCGGTTTTAAATCCATTGGAACATCAGATTCATATTCTTCATTGTAATCAATTTCAACTTCCCTACCATATTTAGCCCATATGATTAATGGTATGATACAATCAAGAACGATTACTATTCCAATCAATTTATAAAACAAGTTTTCATAGAATATTCTATCGGCATATTTTCTCTGGTCCTCTTCTATTATTGCTTTTGCATCATCATGGATAACTTCCGCATTTTCTGTACTTTTAAAGTATGTTGTTGGCATGAGTATTCTTTGTTCTAAGGTTGTATGTGCTGGTATATTCTCGGCTATTGTCTCCAATTCACCATTAGCATTCCAAGTAGATTGTTTTATATGAGTATCCGGATTGTTGAACACTTCGGTCTGTGAATTGGATCCAGGTATTGTTACAATAGTTTTTAGTGTATCTATTTTTGAATCCCATTGATTACCCCATGAGGTGTATTGGAAGTCTGCCACGTCATCATATATCTTCAAAGCGTTGTTGTATGTGTATTTATATATTACTGGGACTTTTTGATTGTTTATCTTTTGGGTATGTTCCTTGTCGTTATACAGCCATACACGTATACGGGTATTTGTAGTATTACCACCCAATTCCATCTTATTATAGTAGCCGGGTGTTTCTACCGATATATTTGTCACTGATTGATTACCTTTTACCGGTAAATCCCTATATGTACCGTTTACTGAGCCTTTTATGTCCATAATAATTTCCTCTGTTATTACACAGGATCCATCATCCCTTACTTCTATATGCTTTGTTGCCTCTGGTATGCTGTAATTTGGCTGAAAAACATATGACAGTATTAGAAATATGGCTATCAGTATAATTATTATGGCGGCTATGTTTTTATAGTTCATCTTACCCACCTTTTTTTTTAATTCATTTTAATATAATAATTAATTTAAATAGATTTATTAATATTCTTTTCTATGATAAATGTTGAAAATGAAAAAATTCTATCTCAAAATAATCATAAATTCATAAATAATTGTTATATGTTGTTAAATAGAAATAGATGAGTATTCAATGGGCTAAATAAATGATAAGTTATTTGATTCATTGTTTAAGCAGGATTCGTATAATTATTTTCCATATTAAGACTTTGATTAATCATCATAAAATAATACATTGATGAAAATAAAATTAAAAAATGAATAAGAGTTTATTTCCATTGAAATTTCTTAAAATCAATGATATTTTTGATAAAATCTTTTAAAATAAATGGTTTGGATTTGAAAGGGTGATTATAATCTTTTTGAGAATAATCTTCATTATTTTTTGCTGATTCTTTGATAGCATCAATAAAACCGTCATCATATCCTTCCTCATAACCTTTTTCATATCCAAGAGAATAATTATCATCACACAATATTTACATCTCCATCCGGATAACCTCTCGTTATCCTAAAAAATAAATAATTAATTCAATCACTAAAAGATTAATTATTATAACATAAATTATTACTAATTATAATTATCAACATACTATTATATAAATATTTTCATTATTTCAATTAATTTTCAAAACAATGTAATGTATTATGTAGTAAATATATAATGATGTTCAATACATTATAAAAAGATTGGTATTGTTTATAAAAAGAACTTCACGCACATATGTAATCCAAAAATAATGATAAAAAAGCCTAAAAAATAATCAGCAAAACCATTACCACCTCCTTTTAAAATAAATCCTTTAAATCATTTATAAAGAATTTAATATAAAATATAAATAAAATGACAACATCAAAAAACAAGTAATCGAATAATCAAAGAAAAGGTGATATTATGAACAACAAAGAAATAATCCTCCCAAAAAAAGGCAGATTAATGGTAGTAACGGACATACATGGAAACTATGATAACTATCAAAAATACCTTAAACTATGGAACAAAAAGGATAAAGATTCACATATAGTATTTGTAGGAGACCTTATCCATAAAACATCCGGCTATGACCAGTCAATTGAAATAATGGATGATATAATAGAAAAAACAGAAAAATATGATAATTTCCACGTACTACTGGGAAACCATGAATGGGCACACATCACAAATAATGACATCTACAAAAATGGAAAAAACCAAAAATGGGCCTTTGAAAAACTTATAGAAGCAAAAAAAGGAAGCCTTCAACCGACGTTAGATAAATATATTGAATTTTTCAAGTCAATGCCATACTTTATCAAAACAGAAAACGGACTCTTCATATCACATAGCGGCCCGTCAAGAGATATCAAATCAATAAAAAACTACAATAACATATTCGATGAGGACTATGAAAATCACCTATTATATGAATTCCTATGGAACAGACCCGGCGACTATACCAAAAGCGATGTGGAAAATTTCCTAGACATTATTGACTCAAACTGCATGATTATAGGACATACAAATGTAAATGGATTTAAAAAAATAGGACCTCAGATAATAATAACTTCCAGTGAAATGACAGAACATAAAACATACTTCAACATTGACTTGAAAAGACAGATTAACAATATGGATGAACTGATGGAATACATGAAGTTTTTATAGTAGGGCAGATTTGTCTGAAGAAAAAAATATTTAAAAAAAAAGTTCTTTTTTAGATTTTTATAAAAACTGACATTAAATAATTTTATATACTAAATATTATATAATTTAGATTAGTGATAAATATGATTGAATCTAATATATACAAAGGTTTTCAAATACATATTCCTAAGGTTATTCGTGAAAAACACAAATTAACACTTGAAGATAAGTTAATTTGGGAATCAAGGGATGATGAAATACTTATCAAAGTTAAAAGACAAAGAAATTTGAGTGATTTGGCAAATTTAGTAACTGCAGATGAAGAATTTGATGCTGTTGAAGTTAAAAAACTTTCTGGGAGGGGTGAACTGTAAAATATGATTTTTATAGACTCTTCTTTTTTAATCTCACTTTTAACTGAAAATGAGAAACGAAATCAGCATTCGGTTGAATTATCAAAAAATATTACAGAACATAGGGTAATAAACAATTTGGTTTTATCAGAAACATTAAATGGAATAAGACGATACAATAAACGAGTAGATTTGAATACAATTTATGAACTGATTACTCAAATATTCGACATTGATTATCTTGGACAAGAGGATTATTCTGAAGCAGTAAACAGATATAATTATTATAACGGTGCAATAAATTACTCTGATTGTTTAATATTAAAAAATATGGAGGACAGGAATATAAATAAAATTTTAAGTTATGATACTGACTTTGATAAGGTTAAAGGCATCAGAAGAGTATATTGATGATTAAGAATGATTCCTAAAGCCATGAGTATACTCATAATTAATATTCAAAACAGGAAAATTGATTTAAAAAGAGCAATTTGTTGACAATGTATGATAATAACCCCATTCTTTTCCTAAAACAGTAATAGGGGATGTTCAAAATATGGTTAATTGATTTTGAACAACTCCATAAAAATATTTTTCAGATTATTAATATAGTGTTTTAGAAAATTATCTTTATATCCTATATATTATTTTTATATATTTTTAATTAATTATTTTTAATTTTACATCTGAATTATAACGAGGATGTAATTTCTTAATTGTAGGTTTAATATAATTATTTAATACTTT
>JAFRMD010000030.1 GCA_017430835.1 Methanosphaera sp. | reverse complement strand
TTTGGTGCTGGGTATATTTATGTTTAGAATATTTGTTTGAGAATTTAGGAATAACATACTTCGATATATTATAAACTACTGATATAAAATTAGTTTGATGATTATCTGATAGTTTATGATAACCTTTTTTAATATATTCAATTATTGAGTCTTCTTTTTCTGGTTCAATACCAAAAAACAATAAATTTATATTACTTGATGATCCATCATTAAATATAGAATAGATAATTTCGTTGTACATAATATTATCTATTCTTTTTATTATTAATAAGCTTAAACCTACCCGTATGGGGTATAAAATCAGCATAATTTTTCAACTTATTTTTTAACAAATTTTTATAGTAAAACAGCCATATATCTTAATCAAATTTCAGATATTTTTCTCATTTTTAAAAAAAAGTAATGGGTTTGCAATAGAGCCAAAATAATAATAATCTGTGAAAGCAGTCAATCTATCAGTCATAAAATTAATGATAGCTTTAAGTAGTAATATATTTTTTTAAATTGAATCAATACTATAAGAAAATAGTGTATTGAGACCTTATTTTATCAATATTTTTTCGAATATTCCATAAATATAAATATTGCTAGGAACAAAATTATTCCTAGAAAATGATGATACCAGGTGAAAAATATGGTTGTTGAAACGAAAGTATATCAAAAAAATCAGACAACAATACCAACTGTTTATAGTAAAAAATATAATGTTGAACCTGAAGATATTGTAGAATGGCAAGAAAATGAAGAAGGACGACTTTACGTAACATTCAGAAAAAAAGTTCGCATACGTGACATGATTGCTGCTGGAAAAAAGAGTAAAAATACTAATGCTGTTAAATTAGAAAAGGAGTTATATCAAAATGACTAAATACTTTTTAGATGCTAATTTTATAGTAGGTTTAATTCTTGAACATGATGATTTACATAAAGACTCAGTAGAATTAAATGATAAATACTGCTTTGAAAACCAAGATTGTTACGTGTCCAATCATGTAGTCGATGAAATAATAACAATTATAGGACAATATGAAGGTCCAATTATAGCATATAATACTTATTTAATGATAAAAGACAATTTTACAATACTAAATGAATATAATATTCCTAATTTTAATTCCAAAGTAATGATGACATATAAAGAAAAAAATAAAAATAATAAACAAATAGGTTTCACAGACTCTTCTATAATAGAAGTAATCAAGTATTATAATTTAGACGAATTGATTACATTTGATAAAAAATTAGCTAAAAATAGTCCTATAAAAGTGGTTTCTGCATAATCTAAAAAGAAATAATACCCAAATTACATATCTCCAACAAAAAATTATACAATAAAATCTTTTTTGAAATTAAAATCCCAATTAATCCTCTTTCAATGATTAAATTTTGTTATAAAGAGGTTTCATTTTAAATTTTAATTTCTACACCAATAATGATTAAACATAGATAAGAATCTCACTAAAAAATATTTTCCACATAAAATCCAAATTTTCCTTCAGTGCTAACGTAACTGTCCAGTTATTACTTACTAAGAAAACCAATACAAAAAAGAGGTGGGAGGTTAATACCGGCTGTTACACTACTTATTCCTCATATTTCACTTCAAAGTCTAAATTAATCGTATTTTTAATATATTCAATATCCAATTCTTTCATATTTTAACTTATTCCTAACATACCATAATTGGAGAATTGGAAGGTAAAAATTTGATTATCCTACACGTCCCTGTCATAACAAGCGACAGATTAAGTGGCCGTAGGTTCTTCAGTCTTCATAAACTAGTTTTATTTTCCTGTTTCTTATTAAATTAATGTAATCTTTTTTTTATTTTCATAATTTTGGAACATTGACCAAGATATTAAATCAATTATTGCTAATTAAATCTTATTTTGAAATAAATCACTTTGATAAAAACCAAATCATAAATATAAAAGTATTTACAAATAGTTAAACATTAAGAATAAAAGTATCCAAAATCATATTAAGGTGAATAAATGTTAAACAAGAACATAAGGAAAATACTGCTTCTTTTAACACTTTGTTTTTTACTAGTAGGAATTGTAAGTGCAACAAACGCTACAAACACTCCTACAAAAACAAAGACTGTTAAAGAAACAAAAAGTATCGACACTCCACTGATAACCAAAAAGAATGATGTAAAGAAAACAAGTATTAATAAAGAAAACATTAAAACTGCATCCAAAAAGAACACGACAAAACTAACACTAACGTTAAGCAAAAACAAGGCAATTCTAAACGATAAAATAAAGATAAAAACAACGCTCACTACAAAAAACAACAAAGCTATCAAGAACCAGAAGATTACACTTAAAGTAGGAAGCAAGACATACAACCTAAAAACCAACAGTCAGGGAACGGCAACTCTAAACTACAAAATAACTAACAACAAGGTACTAGGAAAAAACATAACTGCAACATACAAGGGAAACGATGAATACAAAACATCAAAAGCAAGTAAGTTATTAAGTTCCAATGAGGCAGAAATATATAAAAAGATAATGACTCTTGTTGGAAAAGATTATAAAAAGATGGAAAAACCAATAGCAAATGCAGCGAAAAAAATTAATGAAGCCCCACTAACATACAATGATTGCAAAGTAATAATAACAACATTCAACTCTGCAATAAAAAATTTTAATAAAGATGAAAAAGAATTGCAAAATCTTAAAAAATACATTACCAATAATACTCGCAAAACATATATTGATATGTGTTTAAAACAAAATGTAATGTCAATAAATTTATGTTCCAATTTTCTTTTTTATACTCAATCTATCAAGTCATATTATGATGGGGAAATTTCTGACAGTATTCTTGAGTTTAGGCTTGAAACATATGGTATTGAAATTGATGATATAATAAGTGAAGGAAATAAGTACGATAAAAAAGTTAAAGCTTTTGAAAAAAAATACCCCTTCGTAATTAAAGGTATAGAAAAATATGTATGATAATTACCCTTCTCCCACTTCAATTATTCTTTTTTAAAATCATGAATTAATATCAATAGGATTATAATTTTTTTAAAGTATTGTATAAACTAGAATCATTAATATCCTGTTGTTGTATGTATCATAATTATGAAAATTTATATCATATGCCTCGATTAATTAAAACACAGATTATATCCTAAATTTGCATATAAATCTAAAAAAAGTAGGTTTGGTAATGGTAGTGGAATTAGAATGTTCCACCTCCACCTCCACCGAATCCTCCTCCACCGGAGCTTCCGGAACCACCATCACTGTCGAAGGCACTTACGTCCAGTGATGATAATGATGAGTCCATACTACCCATTCCTCCACTGTATGCGAAGAATGCTACGTCACTACCACCAATACTGTCATCGGATATTTCTGCTACATCATAGTATTCTTTCATCGTATTGGTTGCTTTGTCTGCACAGCCCAGTGCTGATGCATATACCAGGTATTTTCCCCATACCTGCACTGATTCCGGTGGTCTTTCGTTAATTAGGCTGTAGTCTGATATGTATTTTTTAAAGTTTTGCCATTTGTCATTGACTTCTTTTCCTTCTGGTGTCCATCTTCCAGCAAATGTGTTCGGAATACAGTACAATAGGAATGATATCGGCATTAACAGCAATGCCCCTAGTCCTACAGGACCTGGTACCAGTTCATTGTTGATTGAATACAGGAATGTTATAAGACTTGCAACAAAGACTATCAGTAGGAAGTAATTGAATAGTTTTGATCCTTTACTGTCAAAGTAACGTTCCTTAAGTGATTCAGGTATTGACTTTGTGACCTTTTTCTTCCATTCCTTTATGAACTTTTTATATTCTTTCGGTGTTTCTTTTTCTGAAATGCTTTTTAATGATATGTAACCATCCGAATCTGCAAATTTATTTAAGTAGTCAACAGCATATATTTCATAATCCACAAGATCATCTGTTGATTTGTTTGTCCTTTTTATTATTGACTTATCTTCATCAGAATGAATAATTTTATAGTATTTTCTGTCTATCAAGTCCAATATTTGTGTACTGAATGCTTTTTTATATACTGAACCCACATCCCCATTGAACAGAGCCTGTACTTCCAATGCTTTTGCATCTGTCGGCAAATCATATTCATACTCGGCATCATAGTCGATTTTTGGTTCTCTTCCAAAGAATGCATAAATACCTGCTGGAATAGCTATTAGTAATGCCAGTACTCCTTCAAACAGTTCAAATATGAAATTTCTAGTATTTTCTTTATCAGTTAATTCGTTTTGGTATTTTTCAATGTTTGCCCTTTGATTTGAATTGACTACCCTCGCATTTATTGTACTTTTAAAGTAATCCGTTGGCATAAGTATTCTTTGTGTGAAAGTTTTATTTTTTGGCAGATTTGTTGCCACGGTTTCCAATTCATTATTATTCCACGTGCTGCTTTTCACGTTTGTACTTGGAGTGTTCCAGAATTCCACCTGATTACTGCTTCCAGGTATTTTTACATACATCCTGAACGTGTCCACATCTGATTTCCATTGTTTGTCCCAAGCCAGATACTGAAAGTCTGCAACATCATTATATATTACTACACCCTTATTGAATGTGTACTTGAAGATTACTGGAACCTTCTGATTGTTAATTTTTTGTGTACGTTCCTTGTCATTATATAACCATACTTTTATGCGGATACTTTCATTAAATCTAGAATTAGAGTCTACAATTTTATCATTAGAATCAAGTATTTCTATTCTATTATAGTATCCGGGAGTCTCTACAGACAGATTGCTTACACTTTGATTATTATGACCATCAATACTAATGTCCCTATATGTACCGTTAACTGTACCTTCTATATCATAAACAATCTCTTCTGTTATGTCACATGATCCATCATCCTTTATTTCAACATGCTTTGTTACTTCGGGTAGTTTATAATCCCCATCGGCAGCAAAGGTAAATGGAACTAATAGCAACATTAGAAAGAGCAGTATGATGCTTATCTTTTTATAGTTCATAGCCTAAGTCACCCCATTAAATCATATTTTAGATAATGAATATTTTATAAAGTATTGTTTATATCTTTTTTCACGAAGTCAATGAAAACGTTTGAAATATAAGTCATTATTAGACTTGTAAACAAATTAATTCTTAATAGACATTAATGTTAAAATAAAATTAAATAAAATATAATTATTTTGAAAATTAAATAATATACATATTTAATAAATAATCTTTAGGTAGTGAAAAAATATGAAAAATAATAAAAGATTGTTTTTATTATTTACATTAATTTTTATATTATTAATGTGTTTATCAGTAGTTTCAGCAGCAAAAACAGATAAAAACACTACAACCAACACAAAAATAAACAAAGACACAACAAAAAAAATTATTACATCAGAAACTAAAACAACAAAAAAAGTCAAAAAAACACTAAATTCCACCATTAAAGAAGATAATAAAAACAAAAAGATAACAAAAAAGAATAAAACTACCAATACAAAAAAATCAGGCAGCATACACCAAATTAATGCAAACACTTTCAGCACATACTTTGAAGATGGAACATTAAAGAATAATGTAAATGAAGGGGATACCCTTGATTTTCAGGGAAATATTAGTGGAGTAGGAAATATCAACATTACAAAAGCTGTTAACATTATTTCTTCAAGCAATAATGCTGTATTAAATGATATTGGAAGATTTACCCTCAATATTAATGCAACAGGAAGTAAAGTTACTGGAATAACATTTTATAATACCGAACTCTTCGTAGTTAATGCCTCCAATATTAAACTAGACAGGATTAACGTTACCAATGAAGAAAAGGCCCTAGGTGACCGTACCGGTGTTACTAGTATACGGGATAATAGCCATAATGTTACAGTTGTAAATTCCACTTTCAGAACCAAAAACAATGGTGGGCACAGTACCCTTGTTCTTGCCTCTGCAACGCATTGTACCATTACCAACAATAAGCTTGACGTCGAAGACATGACTGGAAATATCCTGTATCTTAATTCATATAACGTGGACAATTTCATAGAAAATGCATACAATAACATTTCACATAATACAATAACACGTACTGGAGGAGAACTGGGAATTTGTATTGGTATTGCGGTAAATGGAAGAAACAACAATTTCACCCATAATAAAGTAAGCATGGATGGTTCTGGTCTAAGCGGTGCACAAAATAGTGACCCTTCAGACAGTAACCTCTTTGTAAACAACATATTAAACTGTAGCCAAGTCAGCATTCCAGGAAACGCTTATAACAATACATTTAACATTAGAGGATATGCAAATACCAAACCAAACTCCATCATCAGTGGAAACAAATTTACAGGACCTGTCAAGATATCCGACAACACCCAATTTAACAATAACATAGCCAACACCGATGGAGTTGTAATAACAAACAGCTATTATGATAGGGGAAAAAAGGATTATGCAATACTTATTTCCGGTTCAAACAACATTATAACAAATAATGGATTGTCTTCTGATAAGGGTACGGGCAATAATGCAATAAACAATTCCGGATCTTCCAATTATTTCGAAAACAATTCTGATAAAGTTCAATGTTATGTTGTCCACATTTATGATGATGACTGTGATTATTTCTTCAATGATGAAGGATATTACGTGGGTGGTGTCTGTGATGAAATCTTGTTACATGAGAATTTTTATGATAAAATATTATACTTTAATAGAGATATGACTATCAACATGAGCAGTACTAGTGGAATTTTATACAACTGCAGCATCATAATAACCGGCAATTCAAAAATAAATCTTCATGACATGAATTTTATTAAGGAGAATAATTTTGGAAGAGAGATTGAAAGCGCTATACAGATTGACAGTTGGGAAAATCAGGTACATGATTGTAACATGACAATTAGCGGAAACGACCCTCTGACTGCAATTGAAGTAAGGGCAGATTGTGAAAATAATCTCATATACAACAACAAGATAACTGTTAACGCTTTTGCAGGAAATTTGATTAGCACAAGCAATTATGACAACATTCCATCCAGCAGCGGATTTATAATTGCCTCCAGCAAAACCAACATCACCAACAACAGGATAATCATTAATGAAAAGTCAGGCACTGACAACGGCAAAATTGCAGCCATGATTTTCTCATCCAACAATGATATTTATGAAAACAGAATACTGTCCAACAATATAAGTGTAAACGGAAGCAAATACACTTATGGATTATATTCTTTAAACAGCATGGACAATAACATTATTTCCCTAAACAATATTACAGTAAAATCAAATAGATATGCATGTAGCCTAAATATTGCCCAAATTTCCCAGAACAATAACATCACCAGAAATAATATTAAATGTTTTAGTGAAAACGGAACTTCAGTTGGAATAATGCTTGTCTGTGAAGATGACAATAATTATAGAAACAACAAAATCATTGAAAATAACATGACAATTGAAGGCAAATATTCAATAGCCCTGGCATTGATGGGAAAACAGTACAGTATATACAATAACTCCATCCACGTTAATGGTAGTGATGAAAATGAAACAGATACTTCAAGTATGCCCTTATGTACAACGGGACTAATCCTGATTCAAGGCAATGATAGTCTGATTAAAGATAACAACATAACAAGCAACGGATCTTCTGCCATAAAATTAATTGGCAGCACAAATATTGAAATAAGAGACAACTATCTTAACTGCAGTTTTGGAGGGGGAAAACAGGCAGTCGAACTTATTGAATCAACGGCTACACTCATTAACAACATACCAAGTACGATGATAATTACCCAGATTAAACTCGACAACATTACAATGAATGTTGATGAGACTAAAACTGTTAAAATAAACGTTAGTGACAGAACTGGCGAAGAAGTAAACGTTGGAACTGTTGACATTTATCTTGATAACGTACTGTTTAAAACAGTAAATCTTGAAAATGAGGACTGTACAATAGAAATTAAAGAGTTGACAATTGGTATACATAATTTAACAGTGAATTATTCTCCAAAAGATGTTGAAGAACAAAGTCCTTCAAGCAACAATACAACAATCATTGTCAAATATTCCAACAAAATTACTGTAAATGAGGAAAACTGGAGCAACATATTTAATAATGACGGAACTTTAAAGGAGATTTTAATTAATCCTGGAAGTCAAATAGAATTTGAAGGAACTATAAATGGAAAAAATATTATTATTAGCCTTCCTTTAAACATTACCAGTAGCCCAACAAATCAGGCAATACTAAACAACTGTACAATAACAGTAACAGCCAACTCAACAAACATTACAAGACTAAAAATAAGAAATAAGAACTATTCAACACACATCATTATCCTAGACAATGTAAGTAATATACTTATTAGAGAAAATGAATTGGAAATGATAGAAAATATGGAACTGACTTCAAGTACTATTGAAATAAATGGTGGAAACAATAATGTCATCGAATACAATAACATTACAAGCAGTTCAGAACTCCTATTCATATATTCCATAGATGTTAATTCCAGTGACAACATATCAATTAAAAACAATAACATAACAACAAATGCCAATATTAGTGCAATAAATATTCAATTATTCAACACATCCCATGCAACAATAAACAACAATACCATAAATTCAAGTGCAAACAACTACACCTATGCAATACTGGTAAATGATGAAGCAAACAGGGTTATAACCGAAAATTGTGTTTCAACGAATAACAGTATAGAAAATAATACAATTACCTTAGAATCAATATATTCATGGGCAGTATACCAGTATTTAACAAATTCAAGCAGTATACAATACAATAATATAACAATAAATGCTGATGAAGGGGCAGGAATTGGACTTGCAGATTCCAATATGATACAAATAAAATACAACAACATCACACTAACTGCCAACATGCAAAGAGACAGTAACGACTATACAATAATACCTGCTTATCCTAGTGGAATAAAAATAGTATCCTCAGATACGGGAGAATCAGAGCATAATACAATCGCATTTAATAATATTTGCGTGACAACACCAACGGAAAATAAGATAAGTGCCGTAAATTTAACAAGTGCAAATAATGAAGTTTATGAAAATGTTCTCATATCACCCCTTGGAAACGGAAATGATGGAGTCCACAGTACTAAGGAAAATGAAATACATAACAACATTCCTCGTGACGTAAAGATACTGATAGAAGATACCACCCTCTATGTTGATAAAATAAAAATCATTAACATAGAAATTAAGGATGAAAATGAAAATACGATAAATAATGGAAGCATAAAAGTTTACATAGACAATAATCTTGTTAACATAATAAATCTTGAAGAAAATCCTGTAACAATTGACATGAATGATAGAACTGCTGGAACCTATGAATTAAGAATAGAATATGCAAGCCACAACATACTTGAATACAAGGATTCATCCAACACAACCCAAATTAACATTAAAAAGTATGATACCATCATAACATTGGAAGAGATTACAACAGAAAATATTGACAATCCAATCGTCATAACAGGACGTGTTAAAGATGAAAAAGGTCTACCTATTGAAACATACGTCCAAATCAGTGTAAATGACAATGAAGTACTAGTTAAAAGTAATGACAACGGTGAATTCCAATTTACCAGTGCAGATGGAATAGTTGGAACAAACAATATAACAGTAAAAGCAATAACTACGGACAAATACAATGAATCACCACTGGAAACCATTAATATCACACTTTCAGAGAGTATAAAGGATCAAATAATACAAGAACAAAATGAAACAATAGAAGACTTAAACAATACTATTAACAGTAACAGTACAATAATCAATTTGACAAACACCATACATGAACAAAACAACACCATAAATGAACTGAATAAAAGTATCAATGACTTAAACAATGACATTCAAGAACAAAACAAAACCATCCAAGCATTAAATGAAACCAACCAGAAAATAAACGACATGATAAATGATTTAAATGCTAAGATAAATGATATGAACAATACGATAAACTCACAAAGCAATACGATTAAAGAACAAGAAAATACAATTAGCCAACAGCAAAGCCAGATAAACAAACAAAACAGTAAAGTAAACACGAAAATAAGCATTGATAAAATAAGCAGCAACATAGGAAAAAGTGTGCAAATAAAAGTAAATGTTAAAACCCAAAACAATACTCCTGTAAATGGTGGTAAAGTATTATTAAAAGTAAATAGTGTAATATTGACCGATACAGATAAAAATCCAGTCTACGCAGAAGTAAACAATGGAGTAGCAATAATCAAATACACTATACCAAACAGTTGGATTAAAAATCCAAAGGTTGAAGCATACTACTATGGAACAGATAAGTACACCAATTCAAACATCACATATAACAATATATTCACAATAAACAAAGGAAACACCAAGATAAGTATTGCTTCTAATGTAAAAACAGCAAAAGCTGGAAATAAAATAACATTAACAATAAAACATGTGGATGCAAATACGAAACAAGGATTAAACTCCAAAGTTACACTTAAAATTGATGGTAAAAAGAAAACAGTTAAAGTCAAAAATGGTGAAGGAAAACTAACATACACCATTAAAAGAGGACTTGATGCCAAGACAATCAAAATAATTGGAACACACTCCTCAACTTACTACAATCAAGCTAAAGCCAGTGCTAAAATAAAGGTAACAAAAACAACGCCAACAATCAAGGTAACAAAAACAACAAGAAAATCCAAGAAAACCAGCATTAAAGGTAAAATCCTTGATGCAAACAATAAAATGTTAACCAAAAACGTTAAAGTAACCGTCAAAGTTGATGGAAAAGTAGTGCTAAAAAATAAAGTGGTAAAAAAAGGTAAAATTAGCTTATCATTTACAAAAAAATTACGCAAAGGTTATCATGAACTAAGCATCATCAGTGCCAAAAGCAAAGCATTCAACACAGGCAAATTAATCACATCATTAAAAATTTAAACAAGAAAACCAAAAATGGATTATGCAAAAATAAAAATCACCCCCACCTAAACTTTTTTTAAAATTTTCAACCAAAAATAACAAATATTTTAATATTAACACCAATTTTTATAAAAAAAATATGAAAAAGCATGAAATTTGTTATTAATAATCTAATCCCTCCATTTTAAGCCAATTATATAAGAAATAAACAACTGATAAGAGGGCTTAAAATAAGAAATAAACCTCCAACATTCTAAAGACATGAAAAATAAGAACAAATAAAACTGTATTTAAAACAATTTTTTTAGTATATCTTAACAAAATATCTTTTAATATTAAAATACAAATAGAATAATATTTAATCAATCAAATTAAATACAAATTTTCAATAAAACAACAAAATGTTTAATAATTGAAAATTATCAATAAAATAATTTAAAAAATGGTAATTATGAAGTTAAATAAGATATTCTTTGTAGTCTTTATTACATTACTAGTGATGGGATTGACAATAGTGTCTGCCCATGATAGTTCAACAAATGCCAATACAAAACACGTTGAAAAAAGCGTAAAAAATACTACAAAAATAGTTAATAAGGAAACAAAGAATCAAAAAAATAATGTAAAAAAAACTGTTACAAATAAAGATAATAAAATATCAAAGAAATACAATAAAACGATCAAAACAAGTTCTAAAACAGTAAACAACTATAACGAATTATACAACACACTGACAAGTGACACAGAAAGTGACTTGACAATTTCACTTGCAGGGGACCAAACATACCAAATCTCAGAAACCATTACATTAAACAATGCAATTAAAACCTTAAAAATTGATGGTAATGCAAGAACAATCGATGGAAACAATCAGAAAAAATTCTTAATAATAGACCATCCAACAAAGGCAATATTCAATAACATCACATTTACAAGATGTAACAACACAAAGGATGGTTATGAAAATGCTAGTGGAGGAGTATTATCTGCAAAACATTCAAATTTAACATTTAATGATGTTAATTTTACTAAAAATTCAATATCAAACCATTATATTAAATCTGATGAACATTACATCTATTCTGACTCTCGTGGTGGTGCAATAAAAGCGGATTATTGTAATGTTTTCATAAACAATTCCAATTTTGAAGATAATAATGTTACATATACCATACCTGAAAGAATGACAAGCAGTTATGTAACGTCTTATGGTGGAGCAATAGATTTAAATAATTCAAACATGACCATTACATCTTCAAAATTCACCAATAATAGTGCACTCCCATATTCTGGAAATGAACTAAGCCAAACAGGTGGTGGCGGAGCAATATCTGCCGAATATTCAAACATAAATATTGACCAAACAAGATTTATTAAAAATGTAGCCTTTTATGGAGCTGTTATTTTAAATGGTGTTGATGGTTGGGAACCCTATGAATATAATTATGGAAATTTGACTGTGACCAACAGTTTAATTGAATCAAATGGTTACATTAATGAAACTAGTGATTATAAGATGGGTTCAACTGGTATGATATACCTTAAAAGTTTTGAAAAAAGTTATTTGAAGAATGTCACATTCACTAAAAACTTTGGATCAGGAATACGTAATCCCGTAGGTAACTTAACAGTTGACTCTTGTAATTTTATTAAAAATGGTGACGAAAGTCATTATGCATATGCTATCCACAATCAAGAAAATTTAACCATAAATAACTCAAATTTCAAAGATTACTATGCAGAAGAATCAATAATATTAAACTATGGAAGAAACTTAATTATAGACAATTCAAACTTTACCAACAACCTTGCATTCTTATGGAGTGCGGAAGGAGCTGCTGTTTTTTCATCTGCAGGATATACTGGTTTTATGGTTGGAGGTAATAGTGAATTTGAATTTCATTTGCCTAAAGTGTTAATTAATAATTCAGTATTTGAATTTAATCGTGTTGGTGATGAAGAATACACTGAATATTATGGTGGAGCGGTAGGACAATCTGCCGGAGAATTAACAATTGATAATACCTTGTTTAATTCTAATGAAGCATTTTGTGCTGGAGCACTATATCTTGAAAAATATTATCATTACGAATCCGGAATACCTACAGAAATACTTTATCCAACAGTTATTATAATAAATAGTAATTTCACCAACAACAAGGCATATAATTTTTCTGATCCTACGAGTAATTATGATATGCAAGCTGGAGCAATTTATTCTGATGCATTCTTGAATATTGACAATTGTAATTTTATTAATAACTCCATAAGTGCTAGTGAATACTGTTATGGTGGAGCAATTTACGCAGAAAAGGAATTAACAGTAACAAACTCCAGTTTTATTTCCAATAATATAAAGTCAAATACAACACGCAGTCAAACAATTCATGGAGCTGCAATTTATAATAATCAGTGCGAGAAATTAATCATAAAACATAATATGTTTGTCAATAATACCCCATTCAATTTTAAAGTATCAAAACAGTCCATTGTTTTAAATAGAAGTGATGCTTTTATTCCTAAAAATGGTGAAATAGTATTATATGTTGAAAATTCTTCGGAAACTAAAAAGTATGATTTGGAAAATTCAATAGTAAAGGATTTTATTGTTGATTATGATGATTTATATTATGTAATTGTATCATCTGCACCTAACACGAGCGTGGAAGAATATGAAAACAATGTTTTCCTTATTCCTGTTCCCAAAAATTATACTTTAACAATAAAAGCAAAAGATACTCAAATATATGATGAAACAGAGATAAAAGGAGAATTTTATTACATTAAGAAGGATAATAGTAAAAGATTAATGACAAATACTGAACTTGAATTATATGTTAATGGCAAATTAATTAACAAAACCAGAACAGATGAAAATGGAAAGTACTCATTTACATACAAGACCGACAAAATGGGAACAAATGAGATAATTATAAGACATTCCGGTACATTTGTAACAGAGGTTGTTACAAACAGGACATCCTTTGAAGTCAGTAAAAGACGAACAGTTATAACCTTAAATCCAGTTAAAACTGTTAAAATAGGAGATAACACATATATTAGTGGTACGTTAAGTGAGTATAATCTTAAACCTATTGCAGACAAAGTAACAATTTACTTGGACAATAAACCAGTTAACATTACCACGGATAAAAATGGTAACTTCAAATATAATTATAAAACTGTAACCAGTGGAGAAAATAATGTAATTGTTGTATACGATGGAAACGACATATATCTTGATTCACTTAACACAACAAGCTTCAATGTTATAAAATACGATACTATAATTAAAATCACTGCAACCGATACAACATACAACAATGAAAGTATAATTCGGGGACAGGTAATTGATGACAAAAAGATATCACTTAAAAATGTAACCCTTTTATTATATGTTAATGATGATAAATTTGACTTAAAAACAAACGAAAAAGGAGAATTCTCATACAAGTATAATTCCAAATTATTGGGTGAAAACCATGTATCAGTTTTCTTCGAAGGAAATGATAAATTCAAAGACGCTTCCAACAAGACCTCATTTATGGTCTCTAAAACCAAATCCCAAGTCACAGTTTCATCAAAAAATATCGTATTAAAACAAAATACGACAATAAAAGGAAAATTGCTGGACATCAATAATAAAGCCATCAGCAAAGCAACAATTATTATAATTTTTGATGGAAAAAGTATTGCAAACGTTAAAACCGACAGTAAAGGAAAGTATTCCTATTCATATAAACCAGAACATAATGGAACATATAATATTACCGTAATCTATGAGGGAGATAAAAATTACCACAAGTCATCAAATACGACCAAAATAATTGTTAAACCAATTATTAAAAATAAAACTTCAATTACCGTAACTTCAAAAACTATAGAAAATGGTGATAACGTTACGTTTGTTGCAACTGTTAAGGATAAAAATGGCAAAGCCATCAATGAAGGAAAAGTCATATTTAAAATCAATATGAAGACCGTGACAGATTCAAAAGGCAATGCCATATATGCAAAAGTTAAAAATGGGAAAGCAAAAATAAGCATCCAACCAACAGAAGGTTTATATAATAAAAATTCAGATTTGAATGCTGTGTTTGGAGAGACGGACAAATATCAACGTTCAATAAGTAAAACAGCAAAATTATTGCTTGTTAAAAAAGAAGCCAAAATATCATTCAATACCAATAACATTAAAGCAAAATCTGGTGACACAATTAAAATCAAAGTAAAAATAGTTGACAATAATGGAAAACCTGTCAATAAAGGCAAAGTAACATTTAAAATTAACAGTAAAAGCATAGGAAAAGTCAAAGTGAAAGATTCTACTGCACAAATCAATTATAAATTAAACAGATTAACAGCAAAGGTATACAAGATTACAGCAGTATTTTCAGACAAACAATACAAGAGAATCCAGAAAACAATAAATCTAACAGTAAGTAAATCACCAACATACATTTCACTAAATCCAATTAATGGAAATAAAAAGTATGCCATTGTTAAAGCAAAACTATTAGATAAGAAAAATCAACCCATCACAACCAAGACAAAAGTTTCAATAAAAATAAATGGACATACAAAAGTAAAAGAAATTAAGGTGACAAACGGTACAATAAATCAGAAAATAGCAACAAATCTGGATAAGGGAACATACACTTTAACAATAATATCGGGAACTAATGACATTTACCAGGAATCACGAAACAGCACAACATTAACAATAAAATAAATTATAACTGGGAGAAATGATATTTATGAATTCTAAACAAAAAATATTCTGTATTAGTTTATTAATCGTATTATTGTTAGGTTTATCGGCCGTATCAGCAATTAATGATACACAAGTTAAAAAAACAAATCCCCAAAAGGTTGCTAAAAGTACTGACAATTCCATGCATTCAAAACTAATTAAGAATAACAATACGCCTGTATCCAAAAAGGTTAAAAAAGAAAGTGTTAAAACTTCCAATAAAGAAAAAGTAACTAAAACTGAAAAGAAAAAAGTTAAAACTTCAACAAATATGGATGTGAACAATTATCAAGAGTTATATGATACTTTAACAACATCACAAGAAGAAAATTTAACAATTTCATTAAAAGGTGATAAAGCATATGAAATATCCGATGCAATCGTTTTAAAAGACTCTATAAAAAATTTAACGTTAAATGGAAATGATAAAACAATTGATGGAGACAGAAAACATAGTTTCTTACGTATTAACCATAAAGTTAATCTTTATCTAAATAATATGACCATTCAAAATTGTCTATTGAGTGGAGATGGTGGTGAAGATCTTTATGGTGGAGTATTGAATGCTTCCAAATCAAACATTACCATTAAGAACGTAAATTTCATAGAAAACGGAATTTATGAAGAAGTTTCACAGGAAAAATATCCTGATTATGGACGATATAATCGTAGGGATGTTAATGGTGGAGTATTATCATTACATAAATGTAACCTTATGATATTTGATTCAACTTTTGATTCAAATTATGCGCAAACATACATTAATGAAAGTAGTTGGTTTTATCGTGACGGTGGAGTAATTTATTCCTCAAATTCCAATATTACCATAAACAATTCAGTATTCACGTCAAATAGGGGAAGTCAGGGTGGAGTAATTAATACCGAAGGATACCCTTGGAATGATGATGAATATGACTATGATAATGAATATTACCTGGAATTAAACATAAACAATTCCTTGTTCAAATCAAATATGGGTGATAGTGGTTGTGCAATTAGTATAACCGAAGTTAATTCCACCATAACACATACCGACTTCATAAATAATACATTGAATATTGGAATTGACGGTTCACGTGGAAATGCCGGAGCAATATACATTTATGATGACTCCGTTGTAAAATTAAATCATACAAACTTTATATCAAACGGTTTAAACGTAAACTATAAAGGTCAATGTGAAGCAGGAGCCATATTATGTATGGGAACATTAGAAATAGATTATTCCAATTTCACGGATAACCAGGGCGAATGTGGTGGTGCCATACTATGTGAAGGTGGTGGTTTAACAATTAATCACACCCAAATTAAAGAGAATGTTGTAAATGACAACTATTTTGTTGGAATAGTTACAGCCGAATGTGAATATGCAGTTATAGATTATTGTACATTTATTTCAAATAGGTATAAACTATTTTACAGTTCAGATTATGAGGAATTTTCAGGTTCTATTTTAACATATGGTAGTTGTAACGTTACCAATTCCATCTTTAAATGCAATGATGGTCCAAACTTTGTAGTATCTGATCAAAAAATAATGCTTAACAGGACAAATGGTTTTGTTCCAGAAAATGCCAATGTTTCAGTATATGTTGATGAAAGTACCGAATATGAAAACTATACCTTGGCTCCTATTGATGGCAGCTACAAGTCATATCTTATAGGTTTGAATGTGGAACCAGAAAATTACGTTTTCAAATTGGTTGTCACACAAACACAGGAAAGTCCTGATGACTACTTGTATAGTGAATTCTATAACAATACATTCTATGTAATTATCCACCAGGACATTAAATTAAATGCTTCCTCAACAAACATTACCGTAGGCAATAAGTCAAAGATAAATGGAAGATTGTACTTTGAAAATGGAGATACTGTAGTCGGATTAAAAAATAAGGAAATTCTATTGTACATTAATGGAACACTCCAAGACAAGACCATCACTGATGATAATGGTGATTACATCTTCCATTATCAGGGAAATACTGTGGGAGTGCAGGATGCACGTGTAGTATTCAATGGAACATTCTTCTTGGATGCAGCCTCCAACAATACCCAGTTCATGGTTGAACAGATTCCAACATCAATGAAACTTGATGTTCAAGATGAAGTCAACCTGGGAGATAACCTAATTATTAAAGGAAAAGTAGAGGACATATATTCAAAAGCCGTTTCCAATTCCATCATAACCGTATATATAGGTAATGATAAAACAACTGCAAAAACAGATGCAAACGGTGAATTCAAGATTACTTACAAAACCAAGATTGCTGGTGAAAACAATATTTTTGCAATATACGATGGAAATTACACATACATAAAATCTTCAGACACTAACACATTCAATGTTAAAAAATTAAAATCAATGATAACAGTTACGGCAACAAATACATCATACAATCAAAAATCAGCAATCACTGGAAAATTATTGGATCAAAACAGTAAAGCAATCACCAAAGGCACTGTCACATTACATGTTAATAATGACAGCTTTGAAGTAACAACGGATAAAAATGGAGAATTCAAATTAAACTACAAAGCAAAATTATTGGGTGAAAACCATGTTACAGTCTTCTTTGAAAACAATGAAAATTATATTGATTGTTCAAACAAAACATCATTCACTGTAACAAAAACCAATACAAAAATCAGTGTAAAATCAACAAACACGACAGAAGGAAAAAATACGACAATCACTGGAAAACTTAAGGATATGAACAATAACCTGATAAAAAATGCTGAAGTCAACATTTATTGGGATGCTAAAAAAATAGCTTCTGTTAAAACAGATAAAAATGGCAGATACTCCTACAGTTATACTGCAACCAAAAATGGAAAATATAACATAACTGCCTCTTTTGCAGGAAATGAATATTATAACCCATCAAAAGCTGTTACACAGATAAAAGTTAAAGCAACTGTTAAAACCAGAACCAAGATAAAAGTCAAATCAATAACGGCTAAAGATTCCAGTAAAGTAACATTAAAAGCAACTGTTAAGGATATTAAGGGCAACTTATTGAATAATGGAAAAGTAGTGTTCAAAATTAACTTTAAATCAGTTAAGGACAAAAAAGGCAATGTCTGTTATGTGAATGTTAAAAATGGTGTAGCTAAATTAACAATTACGCCAAGTTCTGGTTTATGGAATAAGAATTCAGATCTTAATGCAGTTTATATGGGAACAGATAAGTACAATTCATCAAAGAGCAATACTGCAAAGTTACTGCTGGTTCCAGGTAATGCCACCATTAAGTTTACTGATAAGCTAATTAAAGCCAAATCATATGATACTGTAACCTTTAAAACTCAAGTCAAGGATGTTGACGGAAGCACGATTAATACTGGTAACGTTACATTTAAAATAAACAGTATAACATTAGGTGTTGCAAAGGTTAAAAATGGTTTTGCAACGTTTGAATATAAATTGAATGGTAAAATTGCGCAAACTTATAAGGTTACGGCAGTTTATTCATCAAATATGTATAAACGTGTTCAGAAGACTATTGATTTAGTTGTATCTGTAGCTCCAACAAGAATAATTGTTAAACCTGTTAAAAGCAACAAAAAAACATTTACACTTAAAGCTAAAATTGTTGACAAGAATAACAAAGCAATAAATAAAGCCACCAAGGTAAGTGTAAAAATTAATGAAAAAACTTATGTTAAAGAAGTTAAGGTATCAAAGGGCAATATAAACCTTAAAGTTCCAACACGATTAGCAAAGAGTAGTTATAAGTTAACAATTATCTCTGGAGCAAATGGAATTTATAAAGAAAGTGTAGCAAAAACTAATTTAACTTTAACACCATAGTTAACCATTTTATTTTCTCTTTTTTTTCTTTTTAAAATTATTTCAGAAGATAGCATCCATAGATCAAATATTAGATGAAGTCGGATTCTTAAATTATCAAAATAGTTAAAAAAAAGAGGAGGTTATGTTTTAAATTTTGTAACTAATTTAGCTTTCTTGTATGCTTTAGTTTCTTTACTGAGTAATGTTATTTTATTTGTTTTTTTAGATAACTTTCTAGGCAATATAATGTTCATTTTTCCTTTTCTTACTGTTTTTATGGCTATTTTTTTACCATTTAGTCCAATTGTAACTTTAATATTCTTATTTAATAGTTTTCTTTTACTGTCCTTAAATGTGGCTTTGATTCTGAGTTTTTTGTTCTTATAGGATATCTTGTTGATTTGAATATTGACAGGTGTTTTCAAGACTTTAAGTTTTTTAGTTGCCTGTGCCTTATTATAATATCTTGATGAGTGTGTTGCCGTTATTTTGATTGTTTTAGGATTTGTACCCCTTGGTATAGTATATACTACTGTTGATTGACCTTTTTTTACTTTAGCTGTTATTTTCCTTCCATTAATCTTTAATGATATTTTGGAGTTTAATTTTTTATTATTGTTTTTATCAATATGTTTTATTTTAATTTTTATCTTGTTTCCTGCAATTACTTTATTAGCAGACATTTTAATGGTGATTTGTGATGTTGACTTTTTAACCGTGATGATATCTTTCCCAATTAGTTTTGAATCATCATATTGTTGGTTTCCAGTATAGGTTACTTCTATTTTTGCTTTGTTTTTTATCCAGGATACGGGTACGTTATACATTATTGTTGCAATACCATTATTTACTGCAATGTAACTGCTTTTAGTGGAAATGTCCTTTAAAACCTTATTGTTTACCTTAAATAATACTTTTCCGTTCTTGACTGGATTGTTGTTTGAGTCTTTGATTGTTGCTGTTATTTTGACCATTTTGTTTAATGTACAGTTAATCTTTTTTAGGGTTATGCTTGTTTTTAATTTAGTATTTTTAGTCGTGTTTTGATTGGATGTGTTTGTTTTTGTATTATTTGTAGTGTTTGTTTTTGTATTATTTGTAGTGTTTGTTCTGTTATTATTTGTTGTATTGGTGGTTGAATTATAGGTTTTGTTATCTGTTTGAGTGTGATTATCATTTTCCTCTATGTTAATTGTGTATGTTGCGTTACTTTGTTGATAAATATCGTTTTCAACATATTGTACTGTTAATGTGTATGTTCCACCATAAGATACCTTTATCAGAGCTTCATATGTTCCATTTGTTGTATTTACTTCTTTAATCGTGATGTCTACCTGTATTTTAACTATTCCTTCATTGATATTATTTGAGTATTCGTCCAGTACTTTTCCGGATATTGTGATGTTCAATTGATTCGTGTTTATTGAGGTTATGCTTGTGTTTGTTTTAATTTTATTTATTGTTGTTATTTGAGTGTCCGTTTGTGAAGCTTTATAATCTATGCTGCCAAGATATTCAGCCCAAATTCCTAATGAACTGTCCTTTTTATCAATTTTGTATGTGTAATTGACATTTCCTTTGTTGTTTGTTGCAAGCAGTATTGTGTTGTTGTTTATATGTAATGATATGTTTGAATCAGGTAGGGAATTGTTGTCTTGGTCAAGCAGTGTTATTGAAATATTCATTGTGTTGTTTATTGTTAATTGTTGTGGTAATCTGTTGATTGTTACTGTCGTGTTTTTAACAATTCTTGTAACCTTTATGCTTATGGTATTATTGCTTGAATAGTATTCTTCATCTTCATCGAATTTTACTAGGATGTTAATTATTCCCTCTTCAGGTATTGTATAATTGTATTGGTACTGCCCGTTTTCATCCGTTTGAGTTACAAAAAGCGTATCGTTAACATAGATTAATATCGTTTTGTTTTTTAAATTGTTTTCCTCAATATCAACCAGTTTTCCTTTGATTATTATTGTATCATATACATATGAATCATTTAATTCAGTTATACTTATTATCGTGTTCTTTTTTTGTGTCTGGAATTCTTGCAGTAGGTTTGCATAATAATGTGTTTTATTTTCTTCAAAGGTGATATTTATATTGTATTGTGTGTATGAATCAAGATAATATGAAATGTTGAATTTTCCGTCCTCGTCTGTCCTGCTTTGAATTATTGTCTGATTAATTTTTATTGTTAGGTTAGTATTCCCCAGAGGCTTGTTTTCATCAGAGTTTAATGTTCCCATAATAGTTACATATTCTTTTACGTATACATTACTTATTTGAGTAATGTTTATTGATACATTATGTTTTATAACATTTACCTTGATTGTTTTGTTGTTGAAGTTGTATCTGTGGGATCCGTTGAATGTTAGTGTGTATTCATATTCTCCACCTTCCAGGTTTAGATTAAAGTTTGCTTCTCCATCAATGATATCTGAAGATGAAATTATTTGATTATCATCACCTATTAATAATATTTTTCCATAGTTTAGTTTTTCCTGTAAATTGTCATCAATGCTTATCTTAACATTAACGCTTTGTTTATCCTCCACGTAGTAGGTGTAATTGTATGCGTTGATTGTGATGTTTATCTTGGATAATGTTATTGTTTCGATAACTTCGTATTCTTCTGTTTGCATGAATATTGTGATGTTGTATTCATCCTTATCGTTATCTGCCATATTTAGTATTGTGTTGTAAATTGTGTCTTGGTTAATGTCAACATATAATATGTTTCCTTCATTGTCAAGATAGTCTATTCCATCTATTTGGTAGTGTATGCGTGCTGGTGTTGTTATTCCTTCTATTTTACTTGTTATGTTATAAACATCTGTCTGTTTTACCGTGCTTGTAATTGTTGGTGTTTGTTTGGTGTATACTTTAAGGCATGCTGCTGAATATTTTAATGTATTCCATGTGTAAAGGTCTTGCCAGTTTATTCCATCACTGCTTATGAATGATTGATTGGCTTTTGAGAATGATTTGAACCTTAATGTGTCCTGTATTGTTATTGTTGTTTTTGTGCTTGTTTTTGATGTTAATTTCAAATCAACTGTGAAAGTGTCTCCCTCCCATATTGGTATGTACTTATCCAGTATTATTGTTCTGAAACCGGGCTGTGTTATTGTTCCTGATTGTGTGTAACACAACTTGTTATTCACATATACGTATGCTTCATAGTCGCTTTCTTCATATATGAACGTTCCAATTCCAGCTATACTTTCATTTTCTGTTGCCGTGTATATGTTTCTTATCCATGCTGATGGTGATAGTGCTTCAAATTTTGTGGATATTGTATCATGCTGGTATATGTTTGAATATGTGTCACTGTCATTTAATGGGAAGACATAGTTGAATCCTGTCTGTATTATTCCCTGGTATAAGTTTAATCCTCCTATCATTGCATCATAATATGATACGTACTGGTATCCTTCATCTCCTACACCTGTTCCCCAACTATTTTTTATTATGAATGCTCCGTTTCCTGGAGGATGGGTTGAAGTTAGATAGTCATAGAAGTTGTCTGCACTGTAAAAATCGTCCCATCCCACTATTGTTACTGCATGATTTGCTCCAATGGCACTTCCAACATAAGACGCGTACCTGTTTGTATAGGAGTATATGCTTGTTGCCACTGCACCATACTTCATTATTGCAAGTTTTATTGCCCTGTTATCGCTGGTTGTGTTTCTGTATGGGACAAAGTATACATCCTGTACGTGAATGTCTCCAGTTAGTGTTGGTGAGATTATACTGTATTCGTCATATGGGTCATCGTTCTCATTTATTGGTCCAAACCATCCTACAAGGTATGCTATTGGTTCAAGATCCGTGCTTCCACCATTAGGGTAATCATTCATGTCTCCATAGATTGAGTATCGTTTAAGGAAGTTTTTCATATGGTCTTCTGAGAAGTCATATTCTATTCCATAATACCTTAGGAATGATGATTCGAGTGTTGCAAGTGAACTGAACGCCCAACAACTACCACTTGATGCCTGATTTTTAATGCTTGTCACATAACCGTTCGTGTCAGAATTATATCGTGACGGAAGTGATGGATTATTATCATCCAATTCCACTATGTTTAATGGAGTTATAATAAGATTATTATCATAATAATCGATTAATGTTAATGTTGCATTGAATGTTCTGTCTGAATACTTCGTGTTGTTAATTATGCTTACTGATAAGTTATGAACACCTTTAATGAATGAGGAATCAAAGACCGTATTATATGTAGCCTTACCATTAACTGTTTCTAGTGTTGCAACAATCTTATTATCTATTTTAAGAAGTAAATTTGAAATTTCAGGATTAGTGTATATTATTATGGATGTGTTCTCGTTTATTTTAGCAGCAAGATTACTTAAATACAGATATGGATTTATTTTATCATTTACCCTCATTTCCTGCCCATCAACTCTTATTATTAAGTTGCTTAAGTTTCCATGATAATCCCTAATTATACTATGGTTAAATGTTATGTTTTCAGATTCAGAAGTACCCGTTATGAATTGTACTGTTGTATTAAACAATTCCTCAACAGCAGTGTTAGAATCACTTAACTTTGATAGTGAAACATTGATATTATAATACTGTTCATTTTCATCATAAACTATTGTTAAAAGTCGCCAATTGTTTGGCATAATATTGTTTGTAAGTATGTTGAAATCAGGATCGTTCACTCCCCACCAATTTTTGTTCAAATTATAAGAGACATTATAACAGTATATTGAATTGACATTATCCTGTGAAAGTATGATATTGTTGTTAACTGTAAGATTGTCTGTTACCGAATATATGTTACTTGCCAGTACGCTTGCCGTATTATTGTCCAGTAATGATTTTAGAATTATTGTCTTTTTATTGTTTGCAGTGTAAGACAATCCACCATATGCTGCCTTGTTATTTGTAAAACGTGACAAATTAAAATATACTGTAGAGTACCATGAATTTATTACACCCCCCTCATATAAAGCAATATTATCAATAAAGTTACTCTTTGAAACATTTACGAATGAATTGTCAATACTGAATAATGTTCCACCAAATGAAGCATTATTGGAGTTAAATGAGGAGTTATGTATGGTTATTATTGAATTTGAGGAAGATATTGCTCCACCATTAAGAGCCTCATTATTTGTGAAAACAGAATTGTTAATATTTAATTTGGAATTAGTTGTATGAATAACTCCCCCAAATCTACTTGCAGTATTGTTGTCAAAAAAACAATTCCTTATGGATAATGTATTGTTATTATAAATGGCCCCATGCATACCGGAAGTGTTTACATTATATATTGAAGAGTTTTCTAATGTTAAAATAGCATTGTTAGATATTAATTCATTATTGGAATTGCTTGTTCTTGTGAAATTGATATTTGAAATATTTAGATGATAATTGGCACCTATAAATAAATTTGAATCATTAGAAAAACGTAATACAACGTTTTTATCATCCGATTTTATGTTGAAATGTGTAATATCATTTTTTAAATCACTTGTTGAAATATTTTCTGCAATATCATAGTACGTCCTATCCTGTGTGCCTGTTAGAAGTATTGTTCCATTTTCTTTAACATGATTAAATGAATTTTTTAAAGTTGTTGGATTAGATAATTCACTTCCATCACTAGAGGAATTACCATCCGATGAAACGTAAACATATTCTGAGGATTCAATTTTTTTGAATTTTCTGGAATTTACGTTATTCTTAATAATTTTATGTTCCAAACTTTTAGAATCAGCAAACTTGGTTACTTTGGATTTTTCGTGAATGTCATTAAATTTTGAATTATTTACATTATTATTTGCTGAAACCAAAGTTAAAGAAAACAATAACAATAGTAAAATAACCAACATGATTAATCGATGTTTTGACATGATATCATACTCCCAAATGACAGAAATCTTTGTTAATTAATAATATATGAAACAATTTATTTAATTTTTTAATAAAATTAAAATTTTTTAAAAATATGATAACTACTATATTAAAATTTATATTTTTATAATTAAATGGTTAATAAAAATAGTTTTTATTAATACTTTTTTAACTAAATTTTTTAAATAAAAAAAGGATTTTTATATTAATATTTACTATTTTTAATAATTTAAATTTACTTTATTTTTTTTAAAATAGATATAAATATCAAAAAATAGATAATATATAACATCTTTCAATGTATTTTGAAAGATTGGTATAAATTATTAAATTAAAAGAAGATAATTAAAATGCTTAATAATAAAATTAAAATATTCTTATTATTTTCTTTAGTTTTAATAACAATTGGAGGATTATCAGTTCTATCTGCAGCTGATGCAGACCATCAAACAACTGATCATTCCAGTAAAATTGTTAAAGACACAACAAAACATGTTGATATACAAAAAATTACTAAAACTAAAGTTAATAATAAAAACACGCAAACAAACAAAAAGATAAAGACAAACAACAAAACAGAAGATAAAGAAATAACAACCAAGAAAACTGATAACACACAATCTTCTGATAACAAAATAACTAAAAAAACAGATAAAACAACAAAAAGTGAAGGTGAAGGAACCTTTGCAGACCTTAAAACAGACACCGCAGGAAGTGAAGTAACACTTGCTAAAGATTACATACAAGGTGATGGTGAAACAAACATAACCATCTCAGAAAACAAAGTAATTGATGGTAATGGTCATACCATAACCGCAACTAGATGTATTTTCACTATCAATCCAGGTGTTACATTCACACTTAAAAATGCGTTAATAATTTCTGCCGATTATCCTTCAGCTTATGCTCAGGCAGTTAATAATATAGATAATAGGGGTAGCACAATATTAGAAAACGTTACTTTTAATTATACTGGCACTGGTAGAAATGAAGGTACGGTTAAATATGGGGCTCCAGTAGGAATAGGCGCTCAAAATGCTAATTTAACTGTTAAAGACTGTGTTTTTGATGGATATGACACTCCTAGATCATGCATTTATGCTAATTATGCTGGTGCTAATGTAACTGTGGATAATTCAGTATTTACTCATTATAATACAGGTAATGCTGCAATTTATTTATCTGCTGCTAGAAGTAATTTAACTGTTACAAATTCCAATTTCACTGATGCCGGTTGTGAAGAGTATTATGCAATCAGTTATGCTGGTGCAATATACGGAAATAACTATCAACAGAACATTTTTATTGAAAATTGTTTGTTTGATAACATAACTTCTGATTATCGTGGAGCAGGAATGTATGTTAGTGGTAATACCACAGTTAAAAATTCAACATTCAAAAACCTCAAACAAACAAAACCAACATACAATGGTGGGGCAATTTGGGTAAATAATGCAAATGGTATTCTAACACTGGAAAACAATGTCATGGAAGATATTGTTTCTAATAGTGCAGATATCTACTTCAATAACGGTAAAATAAATTCAACAATAAATATTGAAGCAGAAAATGTTGTAGCAGACCAGGAAGCTTCAACCGAAGTTAAATTAAATGTTACCGATGCTGATGGAAACAGTGTAGATTTCAGAGCATCCCCATTTATTCTAAAAATAAATGATGAAACAGTTTCTGCAACATATGCTAACGGTACCATAACTTATGCATTTGATGCATCATATGACCCTGGAACATATAATATTACCCTTGAATACGATGATACTAAAATATTAGGTACAATCAACATTCCAAACATCACCTTAACAGTAAATGATATTGGCTTATGGAAATACACAAACGTATCAAATGCAATTAATGAAACAGATACCGGTTCAACAGTAGACATAAATAGTCTAGTAGTTAGAGGTTCAACTGAAAATAGCATTCTTATTGATAAATCAATAACATTGAACTTTAATGGCAATACAATTAATGCAAAATCAGGCAAAATCTTTGATATTACCAACGGAGCTAATGTAATTATTAAAAATGCTATTATAACCAATGTGGACAATAAATCTACAAGCGTTTATAATACTGAAGGTAGAATTGCTAATGTCACAGGAAAAGACACTTCCTTAACATTTGAAAATGTTACTTTCATTAACAATAATGCACCAAACTTTGGTTCATCAGCTTACGGCAGCTTCATATTGGTATTTAATGAGAGCAGCTTATCATTAACCGATTGTAAAATTAGCAATTGTTCAGGAACATTCATTAACAATGCAAATGCCAGTGTAACAATAGATAACACAATATTTGAAAATAATAACCTATATCAAAGCTATAGTGTAAGCTGGAATGCCCTTATTGCTAATGGTGGAGATTTAATCATAACAAATTCACAATTTATAAACAACAGAGTTAATATCGCTACAATTCGTGGACAATCCAATACTCTTCCAATGAGTGCATATGGTAGTTCTTACACATTCTCTAATAGACCATTAACTATTACAAACACATTATTTGAAAATAATTATGCTTCAAGTGGAAGAGGAGCTGCAGTAAACACATGGAATGATACAACAATAATTAATTCAACATTTATAGCCAATAGCCAAAGTTCCTCAAACGAAGGTGGAGCAATAATTTCCGAAGACGGAGCTCTAATTATAGACAGTTGTACATTCGTTAACAACTCTGCAAAAGTTTCAACATCATGGAGCGGAGATGTGACTTACACCGAAGGAACTGCTATCGCAAACCTTGGAGGAAACTTAAATATTCAAAATTCAATAATTATCTCAAACATTACAGAAGCCAGTGCAATATACAACAAAGCTAAAGATACTGAACTTATAGCAAACAGCAACTACTGGGGTTCAAACACACCAGAAGGCAGATACGCATCAAGTTCTGATGCAGATGAACTAACAGTGTCCAATTGGATAATGTTTGACGTTACCATAGTTCCAATGGATAACATCAACTATAAAGATAGTATAACCGTTAAAGCTACACTTGACAAATTAACTGACGGTACAAGTGTAAGTGATTATACAAGCATATTACCTTCATATGGAAACGTTAGTTTAACATCAAAAGAAGGTACCTTTACTGATGCTGAAGCAGAAATGATTGATGGAACTGCAAGTACAACATTTACAGTAGGCAACAGTCCATTCAAAATAACAGCAAAGTATGGGGAAAATGAAATTACCTATGTCGGCGAAGCCAATATGCCTGAACCAGAAGTTTATGTGTTAAATGATGCTAACTGGACAAGTTACTTCAATGAAGACGGAACAGTTAATGATGAACTTGTTATTCCTAACAGTGAATTACGCTTTGAAGGAACTTTCACTGACAGAAATATGATTATCAACATACCATTAAACTTAACAACTGCTGAAACACAGGGTGTACTAAATAATTGTAATTTAACAATAACCGCCGACAACATTAACATCACAAAACTTGTAATTAATGGTGAAAATAGAGAAAATGCTTTAATTGTATTAAACGATGCCTTTAATACAAACATTAAAGAAAATACTCTTACAATAACCAATAATGAAGATAAAATGGTGACACGCGCCATCATAGTAAACGGTGGATCAGACAACACAATAAAAGACAACATTATAACAACCATTGGTCCTGAAGACGACATAAAATACGATTCTGACAACAATATTGAATTATTATACACTACTTCAATTGAAGCCAATTCTAATAAAATAACCATCGATTCAAATAAGATTACCACAAAATCAAACGGCAAAACAGAAAGTAGAGGTACTTTAATTGGATTATATGTACATGGTAACAATGATGAAGACAGAATTGAAGATACAAAAATAATCAATAATGAAATTATCACAGAAGGTAAATGTTACGATTACAGCATAAAAACTTATTGGACAGATAACCTATTAATTCAAAACAATACAGTAAACAGTACTAGCGAAGATTACTCTGCTGGTATTCATGTATTTGGACTTAGTGATTCATTAATTAATAATAATACTGTTAACACAACCTCAGACAATAACGGATACGGAATAGTTATAGAAGGCGCTTACAGTGTTACAACATATGAATATTATATTCCAGAAAATGTTGAAGTCAGAAACAATATTGTAAACATTAATTCTAGACTTGCATGGGGTATTGAAGCATATCAAGGAGAAAGAAATAAAATAAATTACAATAATGTGACTATTAAAGCAAATCATGGAGTTGGTATTGCTGTAGCCGATTCATACTCCACAATATCATATAATAACATATTAGTTAATGTAACAATGGAAGGTTCTGCAGATTCCACCGACTATCTTAAACCATACACTACTGGAATAAGACTTTCAGATAATGGTAATAAACCTGCACAAAACAGTAATGCAACCTATAATAATGTAACGGTATACGCCCCAAATAATGGAATTGGAGCAGTAAATTTAACCACACCAAGTGACTATTATAGTAAAAACCACAAAGTTAGTGACAATTATCTTGTTTCACCATTAGGTTATGGAAATTATGCAGTAATAAAAAATACAAATACAATGACCATAGAAAACAACATACCAGGTACTTACATATTAACCGATGAAAACTACAGCACCTATTTCGATGACAGTTCCACATTTAAAACAGAATACATCAACAAAACAAAACTTATTGCAAGTGGTGACTTTATAACCAATACTGTATTCATATTTGACAATGTTGAAGTAACATTTACAAATGACGGAACAGGAGTATTCCATGACAGTCAAATAGTGACAATGAATGGAGCAAAAGTAACCATGAACGGACTAGTATTCGAAAACTCATTCGAAGCAATCGTACTAGACTCAGAAGGAAACATCATAAACAACACACAAATAACCATAAACAGTGAAAACCCAGTATACGGAATTCAAATCCTAGCAGACAACAACATCATAGCAAATTCAACAATAAACGTAACCGCACCATCCAACGATGTAGAATATGACTACAGCAATTACCCAGTATACAGCGTAAAAACACCAGCATCAGCAGCACTTGTAATAAACTCAAGCTACAACCTAGTAGACAATACAAACATCTACTACACAGGCACAACATATTCCGGATACGGACCTTCATGTAACGGTATATACCTCCTATCATTCGGAGACATGATTACAAACAACATAATAAAAGACACAAACGTAACCGTAACAGGAACCAACTACACCTACGGTATCAATGTAGGTAAAGCAAAAGACACCATAATAGAAAACGTGAACATAAACGTAACAAGCGATTACTACGCAGTTGCAATCCAACTATGGGATATCGACACACTAAGCATTACAGGTAACATCTACTCCAAAGCAGCCAGCGAAGCATACGGTGCATACGTAACAGCAATGGCAACAGACATATCCAGAAATATAGACATAACAGGATTAAATATTACAGTAGACTCACCAAAATCCAACGGTATACAAACAGAAGGCGGAAACAACATCACAATAGCCGACGCCACATACAACATCAAAGGTGAAAATGCAACAGCAGTACGAGCATTTATCGACTATAACGGCCACATACCAGCAGACATACTAGTAACCGGCCTAACCGTAAACATCGAAACCACGGGAGACGCAAACGCACTATACTTCGGAGCATGCAACAACATAACAGTAACAGAAAACATCATAAAAGCAAACAGCGGATCAGAAATACTCTTCAACCAAACCACAAACGCAAAAGCAACAAGAAACTACATAGTAATCGGAGATAAAACTGGCGATAATGGTGTGATTTCAAATGAAGATGACAGCATTATTGCAGATAATGCACCTGGTGCATTTACAATTACTGATGAGAATTATGGTGTATTCTTTGATGATGCCAACAAATTAAAATTAATTTATTCAAATTGTGATCTCACATTTAGTGGTGAATTTAGAACAAACACCAAATTCATATTCGATGATGTTGAAGTAACATTAAACAACGATGGAACAGCAATATTCCACAACGGCCAAATAATAACCCAAAACAATGCAAAAGTAACCATGAACGGACTAATATTCGAAAACAACAACAACGCAATCATACTAGACTCAGAAGGAAACATCATAAACAACACACAAATAACCATAAACAGCGAAGACGCAATACACGCAATAATCATAAACGCAAACAACAACATAATCGCAAACACCACACTAAACATAACAGCACCAGCAGGCGACGCCAAATACAACATGGAAACATACGCCCTAGAAGCACCTGCACCATCAGCAATAATGGTAAGCTCAAACAACAACCTACTAGAAAACATAACCCTAGAATTCAACGCACCAACAACACTCCCCGGATACGCACCAACAAATAACGGAATACACCTACAATCACTAACAAGCCAAATAAGCAACAACACAGTACGTGACACAACCATAATAGTAAACGGAACAGGCTACGTATACGGACTAAACATTGCAAACGCCAAAGACACAACAATAGAAAACATAAACATAACCGCAACAAGCAACTACTACGCAGACGCAATACAAATATGGGACGCAGACACCGTAACAATTACAGGAAACGTAAACTCCAAAGCAACCAGCGAAGCATACGGAGTATACTCAACAGCAATGGGAACAACATACTCACACAACATAGACCTAACCGGCCTAAACATCACAGTAGAATCAGCAAAAGCAACAGGAGTATTACTAGAAGGAGCAAAAGACGCAATCCTAACAAACGCAAACTACAACATAAAAGGTGAACAAGCAACAGCAATCAGCTCATACCCAGACTGGATGGGCAACATACCAAGCAACATAACAATAACAGGACTAACCATTGAAATAGACACCACCGGAGATGCAAACGCAATTTACTTCGGAGGATGTACAGACATCAACATAACAGAAAACACAATAAACTCAAACGGCGGATCAGAAATACTCTTCAACCAAACCACAAACGCAAAAGCAACCAACAACTACTTAGTACTTGGTGAAAACCTTGGTAAATATGCTGTAATTTCAACAGAAGAAGACACTGTTAATGAAGGTAACCTTCCAAGAGATTATGTAAGAGAACTTGAAGATAAAATTAAAGAGTTAGAAGAACAGCTTGAACAAAAAGATGAAGAAATAAATAATTTAACACAAAACATTACTGACTTACAAAACAACCTAACAGAAGCACAAAACAACATCACAGACCTACAAAACAACCTAACAGAAGCACAAAAAAACATCACAGAACAGCCTTTTAGCAAAGAAGACGAAGAAGTAGCTGAAATCAAATATAACGAACTATATGGTGATATTCATAACGATCCAAAT
>JAFRMD010000029.1 GCA_017430835.1 Methanosphaera sp. | reverse complement strand
CTATTGTTGAAGAAATACAGGAAGATACAATCAAAACAGAATCTATTGTTGAAGATACGTCTGTGACATCAGAACCTGAAATCAAGAAAATAGTTGAAGAAGAATCTCCAGTTATCAAATCAATCAGCAGTACTTCTGATCAAGAAGAACAAGTGGTTAAGAAGATTGTTCCGGAAAACAAAGATGAAGATATCCAAGCTAAATTTAATAGAAATTTTGAAGATGAACTTTCAGAAATAGATGTTGATGAAAATATTAATTCATTAACAAGTAAAATTACTACAGTTCTTATAATAGTATTGATATTGATAATTGCTGTTGTTTTAGCCACCTTCTTAGTCCAGAATATTGGTTTATAATAATATTATGACCTCCCATTTTTACATTTTTTTTTTAAAAAATTTTTTATAATTCCATATACAATAACTATTAATATGGTACTTCAGGATCGAAAAAGAAATATTCTCCGTATTAATGAAATTGCCAGAGTTTTAATAAAATACGGTTTTGACTCATTTGCTCAAAAGATATCTGATAAAAATATAGGATTTTTGCCAGTTAATAAAATAATTGCCGATGAAATTCCGTCAGATGCAAATGTAAGATTACGTTATGTTCTTGAAGAATTAGGTACTACATTTATTAAGTTAGGTCAAACATTAAGTACTTATCCTGAACTAATTGGTTTTGAATTGGCGGATGAATTGTCAAAATTACAAGAATCTGCTCCTATAGATGATTTCGAATCGGTTAAACAGACTATTGAAAATGAATTTTCAAAACCATTAGAGGATATATTTGAAGAGTTTAGTAAGGAACCAATAGCATCAGCAAGTATTGGTCAGGTTCACACGGCTTACTTAAATAATAAGTTTGTTGCAGTAAAAGTACAGCATCCTGGTATAGAAGAAAAAGTATATAGTGATATAAAAATAATGCATACCATTGCAAAAAGATTGGATAATCGTGTTGAACAATCAAAATCATATAATTTGCCTGGTTTGGTTGATGTATTTGAAAAAGATATGGTTAAAGAATTAAATTATGAATTTGAAGCCATGAATGCTATTCATATAGGTGATATTCTTAAGGATGATGATGTATATATTCCGGAAGTATATCTTGATTATACCACTTCAAAAGTATTGACTATGGAATATTTGGATGGAGTAAGTTTAAACACTGTAATAAAATCAGATGATGGTGTTTATGATAAGAGGGAAATAGCATTACAGGGAGCAGATTCATTTTTTAAACAAATTCTTATCCATGGATTTTATCATGCTGATCCACATCCTGGAAATATTTTTGTTTTAAAAGATAATATGGTAGCATTTGTTGATTTTGGAATGGTAGGTCATTTGGATAATGATTTAAGAGAAGATTTGGCTAAATTGTTCATATTTATCAGTGAGGGTGATGCAAAATTACTGACCAAACAATTAGTTTATATGGGTATTGTTGATGATGATTCTGTAAATTATAAGGAAATTGAATATGAAGTAATGTTGCTCTTGGATAGGTATTATGGAATTCAGTTTAATGATGTATCGGGTGTTCTACGTGGATTAGTACGGGATGATGTATTAAATAAGTATGGAGTTGTGTTACCACGTGATTTGATGATGGTTATTAGAACTATTTCCATGATTGATGATGTTGGACGAGAATTGGATCCTACTTTTAATACTACTGCGATTGTTAAACCATATGCATTAAAAATGTTGATGGATATGGTTCAACCAAAAAGATTGCTTACAAAAACTACTGAAAAAGTTATGGATTTCCAACATTTGTGGAAAAAGTTACCAAAATCATTATTAAACTTTTTTGAAGTAGTTGATGAAGGTCATTTAAATATTGCTATTGATGATGATGAAATTGACCGAATAAGTGTAATAATTTCACGAATAGTTAATGAGTTGGTTATTGCTATAATTACAGCAGCAATGCTTATTGGTTCTTCACTGATTATGCTAGCAGAAAATGGAGTAAAATTTTTGGATTATCCTATTTTGGGATTTATAGGATTTACATTTAGCCTAGTTTTAGGTGTTATATTAATAATAATTATTATAAAGCGTGGAAACTATCTATAATACTTTTTTTAAAATAAGTGTTTTTTTAAGGGGTTTAAAATTAAAAGTAACTGTCAAGACTTGTTTGTTTTTCATTATTCATTATTTGCTCCTCGGAATATCCTATGGATTCTAAGATTCTTAGAGTTGCAGGTAAAACTTGATGTTCAATGTAGTATTCTGGGTCATATTCTTTATTGCCAATAAATTCTATTGGTTCTGCCCTTCTGCTAATTGGTTGGTTACCTTTAGTAATTATGTAACGAATAATGGATCCTGTAGTTATTTTTTGACCATTCATTCTTAATTTTTCAGCTGCAATTACGTGTGGTGCAATTTGCTTATAATTTTCTGGTCTTTTTGTTAATTTGGTGTGGATAACTAAGTCTTCTAATTCTACTTCACCGCTATTTAATTCTTTGATAACATTTTTTACTATTTTTTTAGCTTTTTTTGGTGAAGCGTCTTTAAGTATAGCTTCTAATACTGCATGTTGCGTATTTTTAGCTACTGGAGCCCAATCTCTACGAACAAGTTCTAAACCTTTAACGGTTATTTCACCATCATCTATAACAGCATATCTCTTCTTTGAAACAAAGAATCCTCTATCATAGTAACCTTCCAGTTCTAACTCCATATCTTCTGGAAGATTTTGGTTTATGGAGCTTAGAAGCTCCGTTACCTGTTCTTCAATAATCTTTGGAATGCTCATTCGATTAATACACCGTTTACGATTCCTTTTTGACCCGGTCTTGAAGTAATTTTTGCTTTACCGATTTCTGTTTCTACGATAGCACCTTTTGTAATAATGTTTCTTCTTACAAAGTGAGCGTTAGCAGAGTTTTCGAGTACGGTTTTAATTTCAACGTTTTTGCTGGAGTTATCTTTAGGGTCAATAACGTTGATTCTGTTTGCAACGGTTGCTCTGGTTTTTGTACCATTTCCTCTTACAACTATTTCTTTTTTAACTTCTTCTCCAATTCTGGTATCTGCTGGAGTTCTTCCGAATTCAGCATTTCTTTTATTTTTGTTTCTTCTGGATCTAGCACCAGTAGGTTTTCTTAATGAACTTCCTTGCCAAATTGCCATGTTTTCACCTCATATTTTTTTCCATGTAGTACATGTGTTAATAATAATTTTTATTATAATTAATTAAAATCCGCATAATACTCTAATTATTTATTAGTATAGTTAAATTAAGTTTGTAATAATGATTTAATGACTTTATTAAATCTTCGAGTATTATAGTACTATACTATTTTTACAATAATGTTATAATATATTCATTCTATATTATTTATATTTATTGTTGAGCTACTGAAAAATATATTTAATTTATATTATTGTTATCATTTTTTTGGACTTGAATATTTGATATAACAAATTATACTTACAATTAGTAAGTGGTATGAAAATATTATTAACTATTGATATAATTGATTAAGATTAATATGGAAAATAATTATAATATATTTTATCAAATAATACAATATTTTTCTATAAAATGATAGGGTTTTTAAAATGCAAATGGACATAAATATAGATCCTAATTTACAAAGAAAAGCAAGAGCTGTTTGTAAAAAAGTTTCAGGATTAACATTGAAGAGATATTATGAGTATCTTATCGAAATTGAACTAAAAAAATTACCATCACTTGATGAAATTGAAGATGACAGACCTAGAATGAAATCGTATAATGAAGAAGATTTAGATGATTTGTGGTGAAAATATTCACCTGATTGTAATTATACATTAGAATAGTTTTTATCATGGTTTTAAATTGGGATTTCATTCGTTATGTTGGATTATAATACATAAATCTTTTAAAATATGAATATTCTTAATTTTTTTTTAATATTATGTTATTTAAAGTTTTTTTTATCAGTAAATATAAATAGAACTTCAATATAATTATAATATATAAAATAAAAGGGGATATTGAATATAATGACTGAATTACCAATTGCACCTGTTAAAAGATTATTAAAAAATGCAGGAGCTACAAGAATTAGTGATGAAGCATCCGAAGAACTTGCAAAAGTATTGGAAGAGATTGGTGAAGATTTAGCTCGTGACGCAACAAGACTTGCTAAACATGCTGGTCGTAAAACCGTTAAAGCACAAGATATAATCTTAGCAAGAGAATAATTTTTCTTTTAATGGAGATATATCTATTTTATTCTATTTTTTAAACAATTTTTTTTATAAATTTTTTCAATAAGTAGTCATTTCAATAAAGATTTATTAAATAAAATGAGTTATAATTATTGTTTTACAATATTATATCGAACAAAGAATTTTTTGTCATTTTATAATTAAAAAAATATTTTTAAATTCATTGATTATTTCTATATTAAAATTATTATTCTTAGAAACATTTAATAAAAATAAATTGCAATTGAAAAGGAATATATTTTAAATTTATTTTGTTATTAATAAAAGGAACAATTATATGAGCTTTAAATAAAAAAACTTTATATAGTCACTCTTATATATCTATAATTATATAATTATAGGAGAAAGTGATAATATGGCAGAATTACCAATTGCACCAGTTAAAAGAATTTTAAAAAATGCAGGTGCAGCAAGAGCAAGTGATGATGCAGCAAAAGAACTTGCAGTAGCAATTGAAGAACAAGCAGAAATAATTGCATTAGATGCAGTTAAACTAGCTAAACATGCTGGTCGTAAAACAGTTAAAGCAGAAGATATTAAATTAGCTACACAGTAAGCTAATTATAACTATCTTTTTTTATAATCTCATTTTTAAAACATTTTTTATTATTATTAAACTATTTTTATTATAATTTAACTTTTTACTCCATGACAATTTTAAAATATTAGTATTAACATATATTATATCAATATAAATATTAAAAAAATAGAAGGTTTAATTAAATGGCATATAATGATGATAAGATAAATATGGTTCATGGTGCTGGTGGAGAAGTAATGCAAGATATGATTTCTGAAGTTATACTCGGAAATATAACAAAAACAAGTGTAAATGGTGGAATAGGTTTAGAATCTTTAGATGATAGTGCAACAATTCCATTAGATGATGAACATGTTATAGTAACAACAATTGACAGTCATACTGTACAACCCTTATTTTTCCCTGGTGGAGACATAGGTAGAATTTCAGCCGCAGGTACATTAAATGATATTTCAGTAATGGGTGTAAAACCTTTATCATTAAGTAATGCAATGGTAATAAGTGAAGGTTTTGAAAGATCTGACTTGGAGCAAATTATAAAATCTATGAATGAAACCTGTGAAGAAGTGGGAGCAGCAATCATTACTGGAGACACCAAAGTAATTGATAGTGACAAATTAGACAGTATGATTATCACAACTGCAGGTATTGGAGTAGGACGAAAAGATGAAATAGTCAAGGACTCCGGACTGGAAGTGGGAGATAAAGTTATTATAACTGGCAGTGTTGGAGATCATGGAATGGCTATCATGTCAAAACGTGAAGGTTTTGGATACGAAACCGAATTAAAATCAGATGTAGCTCCTGTTTGGGGAATGGTAGAAGCTGCAAAAGAAGTGGGAACAATAACAGCAATGAAGGATCCAACACGTGGTGGAATAGCCAACGCATTAAATGAGATGGCTACAAAAGCATCAGTTGGTATGAGATTGGATGAAGAAAGAATACCTGTAAAATCAGAAGTAGAAGCAGTATCTGACATGCTGGGTATTGATCCATTTGAAGTTGCAAATGAAGGAAAAATTGTAATGGGTGTAAAAGCAGATACAGCAGAAGATGTTTTACAAGCTATACAAAAAACTAAGTATGGTAAGGATGCTGATATTATAGGTGAAGTTACTGAAGGAAAACGGGTAATTATGGAAACACTTATTGGTGGAGAAAGACTTATTGAACCACCGATAGCTGATCCAGTACCTCGGGTATGTTAAGAGGGTCAATTATGGAGCATTTCACACAAAGAACCAAAGCATTAATTATAGATGCTATAGTTGTAACATTGTTTACAGCATTAGTCAATAATATTCTTTATATATTATTATCCCGTATCAACAACCAAATGTTGTTGTCAAATTATGATATAGTTGTATTAGCATTAGTTACAATATTTTATTTCACAATATTGGAAGCTAAAACAAATAAGACAATTGGTAAAAAAATGACTCATTTATATGTTTCTGACGAAGAGGGCTATATGAGTTATCCAAAAGCTTTTATTCGTAATATAACAAAAATATTTTGGATTCCATTAATATTTGACATAATCATTGGAAAAATATTTAATTTTCCATCAAGATTATTTGATAAATTAGCTGGAACTGATGTTTATGCAGATGAAGAATTAGAACATGTTAACAGTATTCAGGAGGAGAAACCTGAAGAAATAGTTGAAAACGTTGAAAAAGTAACACCATCTTCCGAATATGCTGATGTTGTTGCTGAAAAAGCAATTTTGGATGAAACTTCAACTGATGTAGAAGAAGACACAATACCTAAAGAAGATGTCGAAGAAGTTAAAAAAGATTCTGAAGAAATCATAGTGGACCATGATATTGATGAAACAGTTGAAGATGAAATCACTGGAGAAGTAGTTGAAGATGAAATTGCTAAAGAAGCAATTGAAACGCCTATTGTTGAGGAAATAAAACCAGAAATAGGAAAAATTGATGAAGAAAATTCAGAGGTTGAAGTTGCAGCAGATACAACAGCAAACTATGATGATGAGTATATGACTGATGAAGAAATTGTCAAGGACATATTTGGGGATGAAATTGAAGAATCTGAAGAATTATCCTCAACAACATCAGAAGATGTTATTGAAGAATCTGAAGATTTAACATTACAGAATTTATCAGAAGAGGTTACAGACCAAGAAGATGATTTTGTAGAATTAGAACCAGAAAAAGATGATGGAATAGTTTTTGATGACGATTTTGATTTCATTGATTTAACTGATATTGAAGATGACGAAGATGATGATGACTTTGAAGAACTAGAACCAGCATCACATACCAATCAAACAAAACAAAAGGAAGAATAGGGGTCATATATTGTTAGATATAAAATTATTTAGAGAAGAACCAGAAATCATATTCGAATCCGAGAAAAAAAGATTCAGAGAAACAACAAACGCAGAAAAAGTAATAGAATATGATAATTTATGGAGGGATGGACTAAAAAGGTTAAACACTTTACGTTCAGAAAAAAATAAATTATCAAAATCTTTCAAACAGGCAAAAAAAGATGGAAACATCCAGGAAGTTGTAAAAAAATCCAAAGAAGTAGCCAATGAAATTAAAGAATTAGAACCAAAAATTGAAGAATATGAAAAGCTAAGGGATGATTATAGATACAAAGTAGGTAACTTAATCGATGATGAAGTACCTGTATCCGACACAGAAGAGGATAACGTAATAGTTAAAAAGGAAGGAACACCGCCCTCCTTTAATTTTACACCATTAAACCATGTTGACTTAATAGAAAAAATTGATGGAGCAGACACAGAAACAGCAGCCAGTATTGCAGGTTCCAGATTCTATTATTTAAAACAGGACATTTTATTTATGAACCTTGCATTAATACAATTTGCATTAAACGAATTAGTTCAAAAGGGGTACACGCCATTACAAACACCCTTCTTTATTAAAAGTCAAGTAGCTTCTGAAACATCAGAATTGGGAGAATTCGAAGAAACATTATACAAAGTAGAAAACGAAGATTTATATTTAATTGCAACTGCCGAACAAACATTGGCTGCACTTCACAGAGATGAAATCATAGATTCAGATGATTTGCCGTTAAGATACTGCGCCTTATCCACATGCTTCAGAAAAGAAGCCGGATCTCATGGAAAAGATACCCTGGGAATTTTCAGAGTACATCAATTTGAAAAGGTTGAACAATTTGTATATTCTACTCCAGAAGAATCCACCAATGAACATAAAAAATTGTTGGAAGTAACCGAGGAAATTTATAAAAAATTGAGATTACCTTATCGTATAGTTTCTATAGTATCATCTGCATTAAATGATAATGCCGCAATAAAATACGACCTTGAAGCTTGGTTCCCTGGTTCTGAAACTTACAGGGAATTAGTATCATGCACTAATTGTAAGGATTACCAGGCAAGAAAAATTAAAACTAGGGTAGGAAAAGCAGGAGCCAGTGATTCTAAAATATTACATACATTAAACAGTACTGCTATAGCAACTGAAAGAACAATGTGTTGTATCCTTGAAAATTACCAGCAAGAAGATGGCAGTATTAAAGTACCGGAAGTTCTTGTACCTTACATGAATGGTAAGACTGTTATAGAACCTAAAATTTAACATCCCTTATCCTTTTTCACCTTTTGTTTAACTATTTTTAGAATAACTACTTAAATATAGAATAACATATTAATTATTAATAAATCTATAAATTAATAACTTGACTTAATAAAAAGATATTAATAATTCATTTAACTAGTAACTACGAGGTGTCAATAATGAAAGTAAGCGAAATAATGACTGAAGAAGTACAAGCAGGATCAGTGCCAGGAGCAGTTCAGACAGTTTATGAAATATTTCGGGATAAAAAATTATCTGGAATACCAATAGTTAAAAAACAAACTGGTGAATTAGTTGGAGTTTTAACTAGATCTGACTTAATTAAAAATCCGGATGAAGATCAAATTGCAATGGTAATGACAAGAAATCCAATTACTGCTTCACCAGATGAAGATGTGATTTCTGTTGTAAATAAGATGATACATAATAATATTAGGAGAGTTCCTATTACCGAAGATAACAGATTAGTAGGTATTGTAACATCTTCTGATATAATTAACAAAGCATTGTGGCAACATAATAATACAGAACCTGTAGAAAAATATATGGTTCGAAATATTCCAACGGTATGGGATAAAACACCATTATCTGTAGCATATTCAATTTCACACAATTTTGATTTTAAATCAGTAATTTCATTAAATGATGAAAGTAAGGCATCAGGAATTCTAACAGAAACAGATTTTATTAATGAAAGTAGGATTGTTGAAGAACAAGAAGTTCATAATAGTTCTGTAAGTACTGAAGGAGATAAATGGACTTGGAATAGTCAAAGTGTAATGTACATCTTGAAAAATAAACTTAAATTTTCAGATAAATTAGTTAAAGATGTTACTGGAGAAAAACTAATTTCAGTTACTCGCAAAACATCTGTAAAGGAATGTGCAAATATTTTGAAAAAGAATAGTATAGAACAGGTCCCTGTTCTTAACATGTCTGATGAACCTATTGGTTTAATCAGGGCAAGTGATTTGATGAGGGCTATGATAGAATAAGATGAGACTGAAAGTCTTATCATATACTTTTTCTTTCTATTGTAGATAGTATTGGATTGAATTTATTATTAAAGTCACCGGTTGGTGGTATGCTTATTTTACCGTTTTCTTCTATTATAATATCATCGTATATTAATTTATCATTTAGTTTTGTTTTTTCTGTCAACGTTTTTTTGGATTCTATTTTTTCTTTGGTTTTTTCTAGATTAATCTTATATGGTAATTTGTAATAATAATATCCATTTGAATCTATTTTAAAGTTTAATTGTGTTTTTTCATATCCTGTGATGTCTAGTAGTATCTTTTTGAAACCAATTTCTTTAAGTTTAATTTTTGTATCCTTTATTAAGTTTTTGTCTAAGAGTTCTTCAGGATTGTCTACTGTTATTATTGCAGAATAGTTATCGAATCGAATTCTAATATTTTCTTGCTTTATGTAATTTCTCAATAGCTTTTCGGCTTTGTTTATCATGTCTAGTTTTTTGTGACTTACTGTTTCATTGATTTTTACTCTTGTTGCTAGGCATGTTGTATTGTTTGAATAGTCTAAGTTCAAATGTTCAATCATATCATATACATCTTGTTTTGTTATATCACATTCTACTAGGGGACTTGTCATATTAAACATGTCACGTACAAGTATTCCTGGTCTATCCTCTAACAAGTCGGTTATATTGGTACCTTCTATAAAGTATTCATAGTCATGAAATTGTGGCAATTTTTGAATGTTTGAATACATTAATTTTCTACATTCATAGCATCTTGTCTTCTTGTTTTCCATGAATTCAGGGTTTTTTAAGAAATCTAATGTAATTATTTCATGTTTCAGACAATAATGTTTTGCTTGTTTTTTTGTATAATTAATAAATTCGTCTGGCATCATGTTATTATCTATTGTTACTAATAATGAGTTTGGACTAACCTTTGATAGGATATACGCAAGCAGGGTACTGTCTGATCCTGCACTAAATGCTAATATGCACTTTTTATTTTTTAGATAATCTTCCAGCATCCTTATTTTGTCTTCTATTTCCATTTTGTTCCATCTTTTTTTAGTTTTTTAATCTCTTGAATTACCTTTATGGCATCTTGGGTTTTAATATCAAATTTGTTCTTCTTAATATAATTTGTTAACGTTGTTATTTTTTCACTAGATAATGAAGATTTTTTAATCACATAACTAAAAGAACGTTTAGGATAGTAAATTTCCTTAGCAATAGAAAGCAATTCATCTTCTTCCTCTTTACTAATAATATTGTCATCACAAGCTTTATCAAAATTGTATCTCATATTCACATAGGATTCGCTCATCTGTTCAAGAGTAACAGGATCTAAACTGACTGCAACATCATCATCAGATTCAATTATGCCATTTTTATAATCTTCAAAGATATCGCCCACGCCAATCATACCATAGGGGTATAGTTCACATGCCCTGAGAGCACCCATGCTAGCACCACCAACTATTGTAATGCCCATTTTCAAAGCTCTCAAAATCTCCTTATGTGAAACTGCAGGACTTTGATGAAAAACACCATCAATGATTCCGATAATTTCAATATCCTTCCTATTGTCCAATAAAGAATCAATGTCACCACGTTTTATTGGAGGCAAATATTCAGCATCCAATATTTCCTGAGCATCCTCAAAGGATAAGGAAAGACCAGTGAAGATTACAATACTCACAGTTTATCACCTACTAATTCTCTATGCAGATTAATCAACATGTCAATAGACTGCTGATTCATATTTTTCTTCTTCCATTTTTCTATAACAAAGTCAAGATTAACCTTAGTAACGCCATGAACAAGATTATCCGAATGTGCAACAATTTTCTCCTCCAGCGTTTGAGGAACATATTCTCTTTCTGGAAGGCCCATTAATTTAGCTTCACTAGCAACAATGCCTGCACCAATATGTCTTTCAGTCATAAGGCAAATTCTTTCATCAACATTCAATTCTCTCAGTAAATCCGCACCGATATAAGCATGTTCAATGCCGTTGGTTACAGTTCTGCCAACATCATGCAACATACAACCAGCCTTAACACAATCCAAATCAACATTATCATGGAATGGGGTTATGTCAAGAGATCGTTGGTAAACTACCCTGCAATGATCAATAATATAATCAGAACATTCTAAGCTAGTGTAAACATATTCTATTAAATCATCAATATTAGGCATAAGTAAAACTCCTAAAAGCTTCTTTTTTATAAAAATAGTAATAAGGAAGGGGGATGAATTATTCATTTACAGTGTAATATGATTTCAAGTTATTTAAATCTTCAATAACGTCAGAATTGTCTTTAAAGTCAAGTTTTTCATTGCATCTAGGACAAATAAATTGGAACTCGGCAGCTTCTTCAAAGGGGTATCTGCAACCATTAGGGCAAATAAAGAACATATTATTTTCTTCAAATTCTAAAGATTCTTTGATTTCTTTATTATGGCGATTATATTGTTCTTCTATAATTTGAGCAGCTTTTCTTGAATCAAATCTCCAGTAATAAGTAAACCATTGAGTTTCTGGATCTTTTTTTCTAGTATAATTTGCCATTCCAACATCATATAATTTGTATAATATTTTTCTAACAAAATTTAATTTAATACCCGTCGCTTCTGCTATTTGCTCATCAGTTACTTCAGCAGTAAATAAACAGTCTAAAATTTTTTCACTGGTATCAGCATCACGAGTAACGTCTTTTGCTAATTTTTTAACGTTATGTTCGTTTAAGAATTTGGAATCATAATCAAATGTATATACAACTTTTTTTCTAGCCATTATATCTCTCTTATTTTTATCTTTTACCATCAGATATGGAATATTGTTTTCATATAAAGCTCAAATGCTTAAAGGTTTATATCTCTGATTTTCTCTGATTTTATAAGAATTAGTAAATTTAAGCCATTATTATAAAAACTTGCTCTAGAATCATATTTAAATAATACTTGATTATTTAATCATTTGTTAATAGATAATTAATATATCATTATGTAATTATTAATATAAATACTTGTTCATAATCTTATAATAACCGCAGGTATGTGGGTAACAGATTTTAACATTTCAACACTTATCTCATCAACGTTGGAAGAAAAAGCATCACCCATATTATAAACCGTTTCAAAAAAATCTTCAGAATTATCTCTCTGACATTTCTCTGCAATATTGGCAAGTCTAATCATAGAATCAATACTCATATCCTTAGTACAAGCTAGTGGTGTGGCACCAACCTTTCTAGTAAAACTTCTTAAAACAAAGCCCAGAAAAGCAGTATCATTTTTGATATTTTTAACAGATATGGGTAAAGTTGTAAAATAAGTCTTTCTGAATTTATAAGTTGCATCAGTATCAATAATCATCACTTCAACATTCTTTGAAGATTTTTCATGGATTAACCTTTTAATCTCAAATACACTTTTATCAGGATTTTCAGGTAAAAGAGAAACATACTGGCCCGGAACATTACTTAAATCAACACCTGCTTCCGCGGTAGGTTGCAGAGCATATTTAAGACCATAACGTTTTAAAATAAATTCCTTATGCTTTCTGGCCTCTCTGGGCATATTCCTAAGATTATGGATGGTTCTTTCACCAATATTAAATATTCTGCCAAAAAGATAACCCCACAAATACCTACACCAAAGTTCAGTAATTAGAATTGACAAAAAACCAGCTTCATATCCGGACTCATCAACAAGATTGCCCTCACAGGTGGAAATGGGCGTTTCACTTATAACAACAAGGTCTCCCTCTTGAATATCCTTCACAATAAAGTTAACAAGTTTTTCATAACCTTCATTAGCTTCAAGGTAATCTGTTTTAATGGGTATGACGTTCATATAATCTAATCCAAAAAAAAATAGAAATTATAGAAAATTCATAATTTTCCAAGAGTATCTCCTCTTAAACCTCTACGTAGGGTTTCAAGAGAAATAATATCGCCGGAATTGATATTGCCAAGATTAACATCATTACCAATAGTCAATATCAATTCAATTTGCTGATTTTTCTGAGGAGTTTCCCACATAATTTTATCTTGAGAAACACTATCTGATATAATTTTCAAATCATCATCCTTAACATTTCCCTTGTCATCAAAAATTCCAATATTTTTACCGCTTTCTCGACCTTCAATAATCACCATGTCAGAACCAGAATCAATATCCCTATTAATTAATTCAATTCTTTTTTCAATAGTGTATTCATGGTCCTTTTCAGGATTTTTCTTACCTACTTCACTAAGGGTGTAAAAACCTAAACTTTTAGCCTTTCTAATAAGCTCGTCACGTTCATCAGCAGGTATTATTGTTGAACCATCCGATATTTCAACAGCATTAAAGCCAAGACGGTCAAGTTCGTCAAAGAATTCATCTATCTTATTTTGATTGTTTGCCAATTCAAATAAAGTACCACCAGTATAGGTGTTAATGTCATAAGAGTGATACAACTCATTTTTTTCCTTCACAATCTCATCATCGTATAATATTGAAGTTCCCCACCCATACTTAATGAAATTAAAATAGTTTCCCGTTATTTTAAGCATGTCTTCAAGGTACTTGTATCCAAGACCTTTGTCAATTACCATGGTATTGGTTTTTACATCACCAATTTCATCTAAAAATTCAAAAGCTCTCATCTTATTCACTTCTATTATTATTTTAGGGTCTATATTCTTATTTTACTTTCTCCAGTAACTTTTTGTTATAATATCATCTTTTAAAATATTATTCTTATAAATATACTATTTATATTATAAGGATTTAATCTTAACCTTTAACCTAAAAATTCTTATATGGACTTGGCATAAAATGTTTTTTTAATACAAAAAAGTATTACTCATTTTTACCTTTGTTCAAATCAAACAATAATAATTATCATATCTTCTAAATATAATAATATTATATTTTATGTGGTTTGATTTTACTTGGAGCAGTCTTTTGCCCACTTATACAGTCGTTCAAGGTTGAATTTCTGCTTACTTTTACGAATAATATTGGCAGCAGCATTTACATCCGCATTTAATAGTTTGCCTTTTTGTGTTTTGTATAATCCGCGATATATTCGTTTGCCTTTGAATTCATATTTTTTTCCTTTTTGATTTTCATTATATGTTGGTGGTATGTCGTTGTCTAGGAAACTGCTTTTGCTTGTGTAGGATTCTTCTTGTATTATTAGTGTTATGTCGTATTTTTGTGTTTGTGTATTCTAGTTTTTCTTTGAATTGTTTGAAAGCAATTTGTGAGAATATTTGGTTTTGTTTTTTACCCATGTTGCTTTTGTATTGGAAGTTGTTGTTGTAGCCTAGTATTATTGTTCCGATATCTTGTTCTTTGCAGGTGTCTATGATGAATTTTACTGTATGGTTTAGGAAATTGTTTTGAATTCCTTTAAAGCAATTGTTAATGTTATCAATTCTTTTGGATTTTTTTAACCCTTGTTGGTCTAGTATTGATTGGTAATGTGCTATTTTTTTACATCTGAAGGCTATTTGATTTTTTAGGAATCTCCCGTCCACAATAAATGGAGTCCCTTCAATTGTAAACTATTGTAGCAAAATTATTTACACCAATATCAATACCCATAACCTTATCTTTATCCAAATCCAAAGGTTCTTTTTCTATTTGGTAAGTAAAGTTTGCCT
>JAFRMD010000176.1 GCA_017430835.1 Methanosphaera sp. | reverse complement strand
TCTTTAATACTTACGGTTTTGAAGGTTTTACTGTTAATTTTGAAAATAACTTTTCCTGATTTTATAACTGATCCATCATTAGCTACTACTTTCAATTTAATAGTTACGTTTTTAAATGGTTCTGTTTTAATAGTTTTATTTGCAAGAACTATTTTAGCAGTTTCTTTGTAAAGTTGTAATATTGCTGTAGCACTATTTGATTTTGCATATTTATCATTTTCACAATATGTTGCTGTAAGATCACTGTTTCTACTGTATAATCCTTTTTCTGGTTTGTATTTGAGTGTTGCTTTACCGTTTTTGACTGCTACAGATATAGCATTTCCATTTTTATCAGCAAGTGTTTTCAAGTTTACCTTGAATATACTTTACCAGTATTTACTAGTTTACCGTTTTCATCAGTAACTGTTGCTTCCAGGTTAACAGTATCTCCATTGTATGCTTTAACAGTTTTTACTGCAATGTTTGTTTTAATTCTATAGATAATTACGTTAATTTTAGTATTTTTAGTTGAAGGTGCATATTTGTTGTCGCCTAATAATGTTGCTTCAACATTATAGTTTCCTTCTTTAAGTGTTGTGTATTTGTATGAGTAGGTACCATCTGAGTTTGTTTTGACTGTTGTGATTTTCTTTCCATCATATAATATTGTAACTTGGGCGTTAGCTATTGGGTTATTCTTGTTGTTAAGTAGTTTACCTTGGATTGTTGTTTCACCGTTTACTGTACTGTTTGTTGCTGAAATACTAATTTTACTGTTTAATTTACTTACTGTGAAGTAAGTTTTGTTTAAACTGTTTGTATAACCATAATCACCATCAAATATTGCTATAGCTTGGAATTGTCCTGTAGTTGTTGCTGTTGTTTCGTATTTGAAGTTTCCATTGCTGTCAGTATTTAGATTAACTTGTTTGTCTGCAATATTAAGTGTTATCTTAGCATTTTTAACAGGTTTTTTATAATAATCTGTTAATTTACCATTTACAACAATTTTTTCATTAATTGACGTATCCTTTATGCTTAAAATGATTGTTGTTTTAATGCTTGCAACATTGAATACTGTTGAGTTGAAGCTGTTGATGTAATTGTCGTCACCTTCAAATATTACAGCTACGAAATTTTCATTAATCTGACTTGCAAAGTGTTTGTATGAGAATTCTCCATTTGCCGTAGTTTCAAGTTTAATCTCTTCATCATTAATAAGTAATGTTATTGGAACTTTTCCTACTTGATTATTGTTTCCATCAACAATTTTACCACTTATTACGTTTTCTTGGTATACTGAAGTGTCTGGAGCTTTTATGATTATTATGGTTTTTATTCTATTGATATTAAAGGTAGTTGTATTTGTTGCATTTCTATGAGCATAATCTCCATCGAAGTATGCAATAACGTAATGAGGTCCTGCATGATCTAATTTACATTCATATACAAAAGTACCATCTTTGTTAGTAGTACCGTTTCCTTGTATTGTATCTACAAAGAAGTGTATGTATGCATTGCTTATTATTCTGCCATTTTTGTCTTTGAGTATGAAAGTAATATTGGTTTTTTCACCAAGTGTAGTTTCTGATGCTTTAATGTTTAATATGCTTTCAATAACACGTACTGTTACATTTGTAGAGTTTGTTAAAATTGGCAATGAATCAGATTCATCTATTTTTACTTCAATATTTATAGTACCAACTTCTGTTGTAGTGTACTTGAATTCGTACTCTCCTTTTGAATTTGTTAATGTTTGTCCGATATAAACATCATCCACATATAATTTAACATATTCGTTTGAAATAATTACTATTTCCTCATTTTCATCAATATAGAATGCTTTTCCTTTAATAGTTGTGTTTTCACTACTGTTACAGGGGTTTTAGCATTTATTGTGAGAGTATAATACTCTGGCATTATAAAGTAGTATGCGTTGTTAAGGAAAGTTTGACTACCATAATATCTGAATTTTCTGTCTGGTTAACTATTATCTTATATATTCTATGACCTTCTGGAACAATTAAACCATCAACTACAACCTTAAGATTATCCATTTCTGATAACGGTTCTATGGTTATTAATTGATATTGTGTTCCTTGTGTATTCTCATCTACATAAAATGTTACATTACCCCAGTAGGAACGTAACCATCATCAAGCATGTTACCATAAATTTCGTTTCTAACTATTTCTCCATCATTGTTTATAATGAAGTTTTCTGGATCGTTATTCATGAAATCACAATTTGTAACATTACATGTGAAAAGACTGTGATATATTACTCCAGAAACAAATGAATTATATATTTTTCAGATGTTTCATCGTCTGTTGAAACAGGATTTGGATTTGGAACAAACTTATTTGAAATAAATTTTGTATTGTCTATTATGGATTCACCACGAATATATAATACTAAACCGTAACAGTATTTTCCATCAGGATTTCTGTCTAAAACTTTGTTACTTCTAAATATAGTGTTGTTAATCAGAATTCTTGAATTGGTATAATAATCTCCTGATTTTCCTCTAACAGCTCCTCCATCGTAATAAGTACCATCATAATAGATTACTCCTCCATCTCCAACTGCATAATTTGAAGTAAAATTTGAGTTATCTATAGTAACATTATAATTGGCGTGATGATAGATTATGCAACCATCATTTTGTCGTGCATAAACGTTTTCACTAAGATTTGAAGGTACACAGTTTCCTATGAAGTTGGTATAATTTAATGTTAATTCACCACGTGAATATAGGACATTTCCAAAACGGTAATCTCTAATTTTACCTTCTTCTAATTCATATTCTGGATAAAGTTCATCTTCTAAAATTAATCTATTGTTTGTGATGTTGGTATTTGTTATTGTTAAATTGTAAATGTAACTTTCTATTGCTGCAGTTCCTAGTCCAGCATTTGATGAAAATGTTGAATTAATTATTTCACCATAAGAGGTAGTTGGGTACCATCCAAAGTTGTTTAATGAAATTGCTCCTGAATATACAGCATAGTTATTGTTGAATATTGTATTAATTATCGGCTCTGTTGCAATCCTGCTTTTTGATTATTTTTGTATGATTCTTTTTTGATTTTTTAGATTATCGTTGTTTGTTCTTTATTGTTGGTTATTTCTTGTATTGGATTTTTTGTGGTGTTTGTTTTTAGTTTTGTTTGAGTTGTTGTGTCTGTTTCTTTTT
>JAFRMD010000175.1 GCA_017430835.1 Methanosphaera sp. | reverse complement strand
TTTTTTTCTCCCATTTTCTGATTTAATATTTTCAAATTCATTCTTTTTTAGAAAGTTGGTTTGTATCCTGCTGTGTATTTTGGTTTGAACAGTTTTTTCTTTCTTTCATATTTTTTAGGTTCTTTTACCTTGTTGGGCGAGTGTATACATTTTCTTATGAATTCTTTTGTGAAAATACGAACATTTTCTCTGTTGACGTTTAAGATTATTTCAAAAAAATCTTCTTTTATTCTACTGATTAAATTGGATTGATCCACATCATAGAATCCTGTTTTTCCTTTTTTTCTCATTATTCTATTGATAATAGTGTTTAAATATATTCTAGAGTAGCAAAATATGTTATATGTTAGGAATGTAGAGTATATGTCTTGTAATATTCCTACTTTTGAGTATGCAGTGTAATTTTCAATTTGGAGCCTTTGTTTTAATGTTTTGTAGGTGCATTCAATCCCCCATCTTGCATCGTAAATTTCCCCAATATCTTCTTTACTCATTATTTCAGATGGTAAATTTGTTAATAATGTTTCTATTTCAATTTCAGTTTCTCCGGTTTTGCTATTTTCTTTTTCCAATTCAATTGTTACGATTCTAAGATTCAATTCATCGATGTCTTGGAATTGTTCTTTTAATTCAGGATCTTTGAATATTTTTAACCGGTTTTCTGTTAATGGAATGGATATTGGACTGTCATCAATTTGTATGTATTCTCTTTCATCTTTATAACTGTTCTTTCTTAATCGCATTACAAAATAAGTATTCATGCTAATTAATCGGCATATGAGTTCTAATGCTACAAATCCTCTGTCAAATGTGAAAATGGATTTTGTAGGTTCAATTAAATCTTTAACATTTTGCATATTTTGGTGAATTAATCTCATCTCACCAATTCCACGCTCACCCATTATCCCATCGATTAAAAAATCATTTAAAACATCTACAATTCCACAAAAATTTACTTTTGGCAATCTAGTATAACCTTCAGGGAATCCAAATTCTTTTAATGTTTGTGTTTTGTTGTATAATGTAAATCTTGATCCGTCACCTGCAAATAAGCGGAATCCATAAAATGTTGTGAAAAAAGGATTATTATTGTTAAAATTAAAATATCCAATATTACTCAAGTAATTTAAGCTTATTTGCTTAAAAACCGCTGGTTTAATATATACTCTTTGTTCTGAAAAACTTTGTTTTCTATAACTGCCAATATCAGAGTTACAATATTTTAAATGAGTATCAATATTATTCCTGATAGTTTTTCTTTTATTGAATATGATATGATTTGTAAAATCGTAAAAACCCCATTTTCTGATTCGAGTAAAAGCTGAATCTCCATAAATATACTCTCTTGGAGATTCACAGACAGTATCTATGGCTTTAGTGGTAAAGTAAAACATTTTTACATCACTATCCAGAACTCAAAAATAATGTATTCTGCTTCGACAAAAATCAAAAAATTAATTACTAACTTACAACAATAAAATATTGAGGATATGTATTTTCGTGTCATATTATAATATATGTCCTCAATCACTATATAATACTATCTATGAGTTTTAAATCAAAAATAAAAGTTGTATGAAATGTTATATGGAGTTTATTTTGATGAATATCAAAATTAATAAAATTTAAAAGTAGAGAACCATGTATTGGATAATTAAAAGAAGCATGGTTCAAATAGATGTCTTAAGTAAATGATTTTATTTTAATTAATCAGTATTCGATTGAAAATTTGAATTATGAGCAATGGACAGGTAATTTCTTTTAAAATTAAAATATAATAATAATTTAATAACTAGATTAACATATAAGAAATTTTAACAAAGAATAAAATTTCTTAACCTGACGACATTGA
>JAFRMD010000174.1 GCA_017430835.1 Methanosphaera sp. | reverse complement strand
TTTAATTTTTATATCTTAATTAATCATATCTTAATTAATATAATATCATACTTTAATTAAAAAATAAAGCAATTTAAAGAATTTATTAAAATAATATTTCGTCATAAAATATGAGAATAAATATATATAATTAATGACAAAGTATCATTAAAGGTGAAAAAATGGATGAGAATATAGGTATAAGGATAAAAAAATTAAGACAAAAACATAATTTTACTCAAAAGGAAGTAGGAGAGTTTCTGGATATTAGCCAAAGTCAATTAGCAAAAGTAGAATCAAATGAAAGAAATTTAGACATTACAAAATTATTAAAATTATGTGATTTATTCAATGTGAACGAAGAATATTTAATATTTGGTACTGGGAATCATGATGAAAACACAATAGCATTCAGAAAAGATAACAAGTCCATAAATTTAAAAACAATTGCACAAATGAATAGAATAATTAATAATATAAAGTATATGAAAGAATTATATAAGGAGAACTATGGAAATGATTAATTCTGAGTATTATTTTGAAATGAACGAAGAAGCAAATAAATGTAGACGTGAATGGTTTATAGATGAAAATGTACCAATAGACATATTCTCGTTAGCAGAAAATAAAATTAAAAACTTGACAATTGTATTTATGGATATGGGTGAAGAAGTAAGTGGTGCTTCAAGCAAATTAGATGATGAGACAGTGATATTTATAAATTCAAAACAAACATACGCAAGGCAACGATTTAATCTAGCACACGAAATATATCATCTAAGATTTGATGAAGGATTAGTCACATGTATTAATAAAAGTAATGACAAAATTGAAAAAAAAGCAGATCAATTTGCATCCTGCTTACTACTTCCTCATGGAGCATTATCCTATTATGAACAAATAAATAATATTACCGAATGGACAATTGATGAAATAATACACGCAGAACAATACTTCCAAATAAGTCATCATGCATTAATGTGGAGGCTTAGAAACTTGGAAAAAATCACCCACAATTATTATAATAAATATAAAAATAATCCCATAAACTATGTGCGTAAACTAGGATATAACACAAAATTATACCAGCCATACACAGAAAGTAATACTACTGATGGAAACTACATATTCCTATTAAACAAATTATATGATGATGATATAATATCATATGGAAAACGGGATGAACTACTATTAGATGCATTTTGTGAAGAGAAAGTATGGAAAGAGTAAATTGGAGGACATCATGCAAAACAAAGCTATAATCACGATACTGATTGTTTAAGCTGTTTTATAATGATAAACAGAACAGATATTCTACAAGAATTATATGAATATATTACAATTCCAAGTTATGTATATGAAGAATTTTTACAAGCACCTTACGACATTAAAAAAGAAGTAAATAGAATGATAGAAAAGAAATTCATAAAAATTAAAAATGTTGAAAGTATGGAAGAAATAAAGATGTTCTATAAATTTAAATATAATATTTATATTAAAGAAGTTATAGGTAACGGTGAAGCATCAGCATTGGCTCTTGCCAAAATATTTAATGGAGTACTTGCTAGTAATAATACTAGAGACGTTGCTTTAACAGTGAAAGCTGAAAACATAGCATGGATAAAAACTGGGGATATATTAGAATATGCAATAGACTCCAAATTAATAACTTTCAAAGAAGCTAATAAATTATGGAAAGAAATGCTAGATAAAGGCAGACATCTTGGAAAATATAAAACACTAACAGATTATTTGGAATATAAAAGTAATAGGATTATTACTGAATGAATAAATAAATATAATCATCGTTTGTAATACTATATATCATATAAAAAAAAATAGTATAATAGAAATTTAAAAAATAGTATAATTGAAATATAAATATTATAATTTTTTTCTATTTTATCATTTTGGTATTGATACATATACATGACATATATTAAAAATGCTATTTTTATCATTTTTATTTTTTCATCAAAAAATTATTTATATTTAGTACCAAAAAGAGTATTGTTAGTACTAAATTTTGTGCATTTTTTGGTACGCATATTGAATTGTATTAAATTATGTAATGAAATTATGATTTTTGATTAGTTTATGATTTTGATACTAATACATATACATGTAATATATTAAAAATAATATTTTTGACATATTGAAAAGTGGGAAAATATGATGATTTTCAATCAATTTTTGGCTCTTTTTTTCATATATTTTTGAAGGACTTTCTTATGAGTCTATTGAGAGACTTGTAAGGAAAATCTTATAAAGTCTTTAGAAATTTTGAAACATAAATCTTTTTAATATGAAACATGAAAAAACAGTTCACAAAAAAATAGAGAAAAAAAAATTGAAATCAGTATAATTTAATAACCTTATATATCATCTCCACATAAAAACTCTATTATGTTTAAATGTTTAACACCCTCTTTTGAAAAATCATGATTTTCAGTTGTAATCAGTATTGATTCATATTTATCAGGTATTTTTAATAATGGAGTGATTTCACGATTCAATGTTTCTTCACTTGTTAACCTATAGGAAACCTGTATATATTTGTATTTGCCTGATTTTTCACATACGAAATCCACTTCTCTATTGTCACTATTTCTCCCGACATTGACATTGTATCCCCTTCTGAGCAGTTCTACATAAACAATGTTTTCTAGGATTTTAGTAACCTTCAATATGTTGTCTTCTATTAGTGCATGATGAAATCCATGATCCATCAAATAATATTTGCCTAATATTTTCATTTCTTTTCTTCCTTTAAGTTCAAAGAATTTGCATTTTGAAATAAAAAATGATTGAAATAAATATTCATTGTATTTAAGCAATGTATCTTGTGAGGTATAAATATTATTGCTTTTTAAATAGTTTTTTATACTTTTGGATGAAAAGATTTCCCCCGTGCTGCTAATCATATATCTGGTGAATCGCTGCAGCAAGTCAACATTATTTATTTTAAAGCGAGATACGACATCTTCAAATAATATAGAGTTATAAATATCTTTTAGGGCTAATCGTTTAAATTCTTCACTACCTAATGATAAAATACCCGGCATACCCCCAAAATTAAAATAATCATCATATAATTCATTAATTGAATTATCGGTTATTTCAACATCTTCAATTTCATTTTTATATTGAAGAAACTCTTTAAATGAGAAAGGATAAACATTAATTGTCAGATATCTTCCAGTTAAAAGTGTTGCCAGCTCACCAGATAGTAATTTTGAATTTGAACCAGTAATATATATGTCACTATCAATGGAAACCCTGTAACTGTTGATTGATTTTTCCCAATCTTTTACCTGTTGAATTTCATCAAAAAATAGATATATTTTTCCCTCAAGATTTTTAACTTTATTATAAATTATTTCATCTAATTGCTCTGAATTATCAATGTAAGTATATTCTCTTGATTCAAATGAAATAAATATTATATTTTCATCTTTAACGCCCATTGATTTAAGTTCATCAATAATATTATACATTAAGCTTGTTTTACCGGACCTTCTAATTCCAATGTATACTTTAACAAAATCAGAGTCAATATAATCTTTTAATTGATTTACATAAGCGTCACGTTTGATTAAATTATTTGTCATCAATATCAACCCACTAAACTTAACATAAAAAAAATTCATCCTAGAAAAGAAAAATTTCAAAAAGTTATAAAAAAATACTTGTGCTAAAGAAAAATTTCTTATTTAAATATTATATATTATATGTATATAAAACTTTCGTGAATAAATAAATTTTTAACATATTCAACTTTAGTAAAATAAAGTACTTTAATAAAAAAGTAAAAAAAGATACTTTAATAAAATAAAGTACTTTAATAAAATAAAGTATATAAAATAAAAAAAAATAATATTTTATCGTCAGAGGAGGTATATGACAATAAATTAATAGAAAAAACATTCATAGAAAATATGGATCAAATATTAGTCATGTGGATAAGAATATGGGGCTCATTAAATACCTCTGAAAGAAAAATCATATGTTCAATGTTAAACAAAGAAAAATGTTCATGGACATATTTAGAATCTGCCAATGACCTGTCCTCGGCAACTTTAAACAAGTATCTTAAAACTTTACGGGATAAAGGAATAATTGACTATTATAATAATGCTTATCTTTTAACGGATTTAATGCTTAAAAGATGGTTGGAAAATGAAAAAAGAATATATGGACATTATCCATACTAATCTTCTAAAATTCTTTATTAATTGTATTTTTAGAAGTATTTATACTTTAGAGTTAAAATTAATCCTATTTTAATAAATTAGTACTAAATTTTTTGGACTATAATAAATAAAAAAATATATATCTTTTTATTTGTAAAAAAATTTAATGACTACTCCTTTTAATCTATTTTTCAAGTATCCAATTATGAATAATAATATTCATCATCAAAATGAATATTAATAAAATATGAGACTTATAATAAAAATCTTATATAGTACTACCAACAAAATACTAAATATAGAAGGTATTTTAGATGCAATATAATGAAGATTATGAATACATAACAAAAATGTTGAAACGAAAAGCGAGACGAAAGGGAAAAAGCATTACAGAAAGTACAATCAGAACATACATCACCGCAGTAAACAGTTACGTAAAATTTTTAGACAAAAGTTTCACATCAACACTAGACATGGAAACAGAAGATATAATTGATACAATAGAAGACTTCAAAGATTACCTTATAGATGAAGACAAGGCAAACTCAACAATCAACAAAAGGGTAGACCTTTTAAAGGCACTCTACAAACTTGGAAAAAAAGACCTGGGATCAATAGAAAAACTCGTGGTTCATGAAAGCAATGACCCTGACAGATTACCAAACAAAAATGAGATAAGACAAGTTCTAAACAGGACGAACAATAAACAACTCAAGGCAATAATTCTGTTTATGGCAACAAGTGGATGTGCAATAAATGAGGTAACAAACCTAAATGTTGGAGAATTCAAAAAATCACTCACGGAATATACATCATGTGATGAATTTACTGATATTTTGGATGATTTATGGAATGAGTCAAACATCATACCAACCATCAAAGTTCATCGTGCAAAAACAGACTTCTTCTACTACACCTGCTGCACACCAGAATGCACAACAGCAATACTAAAATACCTAAGTACACGAGGAAAACTAAAAGATGAAGATCCATTATTCACCATGAGTAAACCTGCAATAAACCAGGCATTCAGGTACTATAATGATCAGCTAAACTTTGGAAAGATAGATTCACACAGAAAATTCCATCCACACGGACTAAGAAAATTCTTTGCAACACAACTGACACTAGCAGGAGTACACAATGAAGACATAGATAGACTACTGGGACACAAAGTAAAATCAGTACTGAGCAAATACTCATATGCAAACAAAAACATCAAAACTGCCTACATGAAAGGAATAGAATACCTAAAAATCAAGGAAGATTCAGAAGAAGTAAAACAACTAAAACAACAGATAAAGGAACTGGAACAGATAATTATTAATAAAAATAAGAGAATAGCACAACTGGAAAGTTTAACCTAGTATTAAAGCCATGCATATTTATTACTAAATTCAGTATAATTTCTTGATAACTTGTTCTGTAAATAAAAATTATTGAGGATTAATTAATTTTTGCCTTTATAGATTCATAGTTATATATTTCAGTTAAGAAATCAAAATTACATTCCTCTAATGAATTATAAAAAGATTTATCAAATGTTATAAATGTGAAAAATATTCCATTTTTTAAATAATATTCGTAAATATCTAATATTATCTCATTATCTTCTTTATGTGAACCATGTCTTAATAAATTATCTTCAATTTGAGGATAATCACGTTCATGTTTATTAATTAGAATTAAACGATTGTAAATCCCCTGTTTATATTTAATAAGAGAATTATTAAGGAAATGTTGATATTTAAAAAATAATTGGCTTAAATAAAATCCATCCATACTTTCATTACAATAATTATCCCATATAATATTTAAAATACTTATAATATCTTCTAATTTTACAATACTTTCTTTATAGTAATAATTATTATTTGATTTGATAAAAGATGATGTAAATTTATTTTTATTATAAATAATATTATGATTATCTTCTAAGAATAATATTGTGTCTTCTATAATATTATTTAGAAATTCTAACTTTTGTTGGAATATGTTTTCACATTCAGAATATATATGTTGGGTATAATAAAAATTGTTCTTTAAATTAATATCAAGATATTTTTTAATAATTGAATGTTCTGGTTCAATAAAAAAAAGTAAAGATATTATCGTATTGGTATCCAAACAGATATCATTTGTGTTCATATTCTCCTTTGACATATTGTTTACCCCATATCTTTTTAATTGTATTCATATCATTCTCTTCATTCTCTTCATATATTTTCTGATAAAATATATTTCTATCTTGATTTAATTTTCTTTTATATTTAACATATTCTTCAGAATAATCTTCATATGTAATTTTTTCTCGAAGATAATTATTTTTATGAATTAGAATATTATGAAAATCATCCAATAAAATATCAACAAATCTCACATAATCATAAATTATATCTAAATAAGGTATTAAATCATTATTATATTTGTTATCAGTGATTTTTTCAAGATAATTGAAAATATATGTGGACATGGAGCGTATTTTCATAAAATCATGTAATATATCTTCTTTGTAATATTCATACTTTTTCAATATTTCAGTAATTTTAGGAAAATATTTTCTAATATTAGTTATATTTAAATCCAAATAATTTATAATTTCTGTTGTATTCTCTTTGTTATTTATATAAGATTTATTTAATGGAGTTTGAATCAAATCGAAAATATCATATAAATCATTGCTCAAATATTCTTTATTTCTATTTGAGTAAATGTATGTCATTTTGAACACCTGTTTAAATATTTATTTAAAATCTAATATATAACTTTTCTTAACAAATAATAAAGAAATAATTTAGAGTAGGGATATTAGATACAATAATTGAATTTTGTTTTATCTTCAAATATTCTATATTCCTTTCTTTATATGATTGGTTAATTAATATGTATATTAGTAATAGTATTTATATTTTTCAAATGAATTATTTAATAAATTTTTATATTATATAATTTTTTATAATATATTTTTTAATAATTTTTTACATAAAGTTTATTTATTAATATAAAAGAAAATTTTAAAAAAAAATATGAAAATTTTTTTAAATGAAACAAAAATGATAGAAAAAAGTTATTCTTATATTAAATAGAATATTTAGTAATATGTCAAAAAATAAATACAATAATTATTAATAAGAAAATGTAAAAGTAATATAGAAAAGAAAACTATAATTAATGTTAAATAGTTAAAATCAATATTGATAATATATTAGGTGATTCGATATGACTAAAAAGGTATATAATTCAATAGAACCAACTCCAGTCCTTGAAGGAGAAGATGCAATTCGTTTTATTAAAAAAATGGATGATCCGATAACTGAAAAAGATAAAGAAATTAGTGAAAGAATAAGAAAAGGTAGAAAAATTAATTTTATGAAATTATAATTTTTTAATGTCTTTGGACAAAACGACACTGCTTAATGATTTATGTTTTTCTGCCTTTTTAAGTTTTTTTTCATTGTATTTAAAATATATTCAAATGCATTGTTTTCATAAAAACATCTTGTACTAACATATGCATCTACTGTAAAGAATTAATTCCAACTAATTATGAAATATTACTAATTTGCATATTAATGTTTCTAACAAGGAAGTTCCTAATTTTTTTCTTCAAATTTTTATATACTGTTATAGACCTATTTTTTATTGTTGAACATTATTGAAAGTTTTTTCTTTAGGAAAAGCAACCTTATTAATTTATTGGATTTGAAAATAATTCAATTACAAATTTTATAGTTAATTAATAATATGGGCAACTAATAATCTAACTTTATTAAAAGATGAATAAAATTAAAGGTTGATATATAAGCATATATTTGGAAAAATCCTTCAATACCATATTTTTCTGAAATCGATATTATTACGAGCCTATTTATATATTTTACATTATTATATATTATTTAATATATATAGATATATATAGAGTAGATTTTTATACTTGTAAGATTATTAAGCTATTGATAGTTTAGTAATTTAAGGAATATAGATTTAATTTAAATGATTTATTATGAAAAAAAGTATTAAACAGGTTTTACCATTATATTTATTAATATTGTTGTTTTTGCTACTTTCTCAATAATATTTGGTAAAAAAAACTTTATAGTACCTGTAATAGTAATATTCATTACATTATATACTATGAATACAGATCTTTGGTTTGCTCCTAAAGTATCATTTATTAAAATATTATTGGTAGTATGGAGTAGTGCAATAGTAGCATTTATTAACACTCCCCAGAATATAGTTGGTTTAATATTAGGTTTTTTATTAATATTTTTTGTTACAATCTCATCCTTTAACGTCTTAACAAGTGACTCTCATGTAGGTTATCTGCTGGGTTATATAATGTTTATGAATAATCCAGTAAGCGTTGAAAGACTACAATTAAGACTAATTGCCTTAGCACTTGGTGTTGTAATCATTCTATTGTTAAATCGTATGCTTCACAAATCAAAATACATAAGTTCAGATGAAGATTTAACAACAGTATTGTTGAATGATTTAACAGAAGTAATTGATTCAAAGTTAAATGACACCGAATATAAATCTCGTATTCCGAAAATAAATAATAACATAAGCACTATAATCTTTGAAAATCTTGAATATAAATATGTTAATGATTATGTAAGAGAATCAGTGACTACAATATGTAAAAGTGCATATTACATATATGAATTAATCAATAAGGATAAGTTAACGGAAAAAGAATTAGTTTATGCTAAAAATGAAATAAATAAGGTGAAAAATAACGAAAAAATAATATTAAATGATATTAAATCAGGTTCATTATTAACCGTATTATTAAATCTTGAGATAATAGAATCAGAAAAAGCAAATATAACAAATCAAAAGGTGAAAAATACATTTGAATTAACGGATATAATATCATTTATAAAAAGAAACTTGTCATTTTCATCTTTAAAGTTTTCATTTGCAATGAAATTAGCATTTCTATTATCTTTCTGGGAATTATTGCAATTAATGTTTAATCTGCCATATCTTAAATTGTTATATTTTACATCATTAGTTGTTCTAGTACCTTATACAGATTATATATCAGTAAAAACAAAAAGACGAATCAAAGCAATAATGATTGCTATAGTATTATTTATCCTAATCATGATAGTATTCTATGGTAATTATTCAATACTTAACCTGTTAAACTTGAATATTTCAACATCTACCATTACAATGATATTCCTATTACTGCTCGTATTCTTAGCAGTACGATATTATAGGGATTCTCTTAAAAGAATAATATCCCTATCATTACTGTCTTTAATATCATCTGTTAGTTATCTACCCGTTCAGATAGCGGTATCCTTAAAGATTTCATCTTTAATTTTTGTAGTAATACTTGCAAACATATTAACAAAATACATAAAACCATATTCAATTAGTAAAGAAACAATTAAAAGTATAAAAATATACAAACAATATAATGAAGAACTTCATGAGTTGCTATTAAAACAATTGAAAGAAGAAAAAACAATACCAAAAGCAGGACTAATAGCCTCATCCAATCTAGTATATAAACGTATCAAAGAAAATAATTAATTACTGGAAGATTTGACAATAGAAGAAATTTCAAGTATAGAAAATAGATTAACAATATATAATGACTTCTTACTTAACAATATCCAAATAGGTATATTAAGCAAAGAATCAAAACAAAAGATATATGACATATTAAAAGGAAAAGAAGTAATTCCAACAGAAGATATGAATAATGAAGAAGAAACAAGCATACATACAGCAATACATATATTGGACTTGAAAACAGAAGAAAAAAGATTATACAAACAAATAGAAGACATATACTAATCCATCCTCCAAAAAAAGATAAAACATTAATTAAATAAAAATAAGGAAAGTGAAGAATAATGGGATTTTTTGATAAATTTAAAACACCAGACTATAAAAGTAAGGATATTGAAGTCAGAAAAAGAGCAGTTAAAGATTTAACCGATGAATCAATACTCTCGGATATTGTCAATGATGATAATGAAGATTACTATGTTCGTGCATACGCTCTTAAAAATATACAAAATGAAAACTTATTAAAGAATATTGTAACTAACATAGGAGGATATCATGGAAAATTTTTGAAAAGATTGGCATTCATAAACATTCATGATGATTTATGGCTAAAAGAATATTTCAATCAAATCGAGTATGATAATCTGACACAAGTAGCTCTCATAAGGAGCATTCAAGATAATTCCATACTACAGGATTTCGTCTTTAACAGCAGACCATTTATAAATAAGAAAAATGTGCCATTTGATGTGCATATTAACCTAACAGCACTAGAAAACATAACAGACGAATCAATACTACTAAATATAGTGAACAATCATTTCTCAATATTCATAAGGGAAAAGGCATTACTCAAAATAAAAGACCAGAAAACATTAAAAATATTTGCACAGGATGATTCAAACAGAAGACTAAAAATTGCAGCCATAAGAAATCCATATCTAAATGACATTGACTTTTTAGAAGCAATTAAAGAGAATGAAGAAGACGAAGAAATATCCAAGATAATAGAAAATCGATGCAATAAGCAAAATCTTAAAAATGCACTAATAACATTATATATAGAAAATTATGAAGTATGTAATCAGCTTCTATCAAAAGATGATACATTCATCAATGAAATAATTGAAAATAACTTTAATATTCAAGATATTACTGTAGGAAGTAAAAATACGACCCAAGAAGTTATAGATACAGCATATAATGATATTAATGAATATAAACGTCGAGATGCAGTAAAAGAAATATATGATAAGTCAATTCTAGAGGATTTGATGGAAAAGGAAATATTCGATACAGTGTTAATGGTTATTTATTCAAAGCTTGGTAAACAATACCATTTAAAAGATATTGCTTTAAAGGGAAGAATAGATGGACTGAATGCATTAAAGTTAATAAACAATCCATTTATTTTGGAGGACATTACTTGTTTAAAACCTTATGATTCATTAGGATTTGAAAATGAAACAAGAATAAAAGTTCTTAAAAGACTATTGAACTTAGAAGGTTGCTTGGACTTTATCAATGAATATACCTCTGATGATACAATAAAACTCATCATATTTAATAAGAAAAGGAATAGAAAATGCGGTCATTGTGAAAGCTACAGAGTTGTTCACTCATACAATGAAATGAGTGAATATTTGGAATGTCATGACTGCGGAAAAAGAACCTTTTTATAAGGTCTAAATATTAAAGATAGTATATAAATTTAATTTATTTATTTTTTATTAATTGTTTCCTTATATTCCCTATAAATATTTCCAATTCCTCTATATTCTACAATAAATGCTAATATATCAGTTATAACTCCAGCAAAGATACTTATTCCAGCATAAGACTTGAATACTCCATTAAGAAATATTAATATAACAACAGCCAATACTATTTTTGTATAATCAATAGTATATTCCTTTCAACCAATTATATCAATTGTATGTTTAATACCTCGAAAATCAAATGCATCTCTTAGTTTTCCACCATCTGCTAACCTAGCAAGAGCAATTTCCATAAAAAATACAGTACCATAAACTGTTAAAAGACCTAATACAATAAATAATATAAAACTAAGTGGATCATGCTCAAAAAACAATGTTATAGTTTCAGAAAGTTCTAAAATTATTTCTTCAAGATCGAATTCTGGAAAATTCAAAATCATAGATACTAAACCCAAAATTGAACCTTGAATAGTCAAATAAAAAGTATAAACAACTATACCTTTTAATCCAAAATTAATTAATTCATTAAGTTTTATCTTAGGTAAACTAGTACCACCATTAATTACATCTTGAGTAACTTTCAAACCATACCCCAACACTACCAATAGAACTATCAGCGAGGTCGATTTTAAAAGTCCACCAACCTTGTTTGTAATACATTCAAATAATAAAAATTGAAGAAATACAAAAATAAAAAATAATTTATTTCCAATACAATATTTAACTGAACCCTTAAGCATTTGATTCGGCATTATGTACACCATTAATTCTTTTGTAATTCAGCTATAATTAATTTTTTGAAAATAATTAAAAAATTAATAATATACAGTATCATAATTTATAGTTAAAGCACTTGTTTAGAAAAAAGAATTGTTAAATATTTAAGATCTCTTAAATATTCGCTATTTTAATTATTTCTATATTATTATCATTGTTTTTATAATTTTTTAAATTGGAGATTAAAAACATATTCTTTTAAGAATTTTTAAAAACATTATTATTTAAAATAAATTATTTATAATATTAAATAAAAAATTATATATAATTATTAAATAAGTTTAAGTGATGTTTAACTAATTATTTAATCCTTTTTTCTTTATTAGCTATAAATAAGAAGTGATATAAATGTCAGGAAGTTTCACTGATTTATACTCAAAAATTTTCCATGATGATGCTCATATAGATTTAGATGAGGATATTGAAATAAAACTATTTGAAAGAATTGAAAAAAGATTCCCTAAAGGTATTACAATAAAAAATAAGAATACTGTAATTGATGGTCATGATTATTGCATTGATGCCAAAGGCAGTACAAGAATATTTAATATTATTGGGGGTAATGTTACTCTAAAAAATATTACTTTAAAAAATGGAAAAGTTAAAAAGCATGGTGGTGCAATTCGTAATAGCAGAGGAAAAATTGATTTAATTAATTGTAACTTCATAAATAACAAATCAAAAAAAGAGGGTAAGGATTTATCAAATGGTTATAATTCAATTGCCAGGATAGAAAACAGTGAATTTTCACAAAATAGCAAGAAATATCCTATTTGGAATTTAGGTGAAATAAATGTGTTGGAAGATGAAGAAGATCAAATTAAATCAATTACAAATGATAGTAAAATAATTGTTTTAAATAATAAGACTGAAACTCAACTGTCCATTATTGATGTTGATACTAATAAATTTACTGGTGAAAAACATATCATAACTGTTAAATTATCTGATGAAAATGGAAATCCTATTTCAAATCAAGCAATTCAACTAGAAAATGAATTCAGTGCTATAACCAATAAAAAAGGTGAAGCTATATTAATATATCAATCAGATGTATCTGGTGAAATTGATTTATCTATAAAATATGAAGGATATTCTTATTTGAATTATCTTAAAGCACAACCAGTATCATGTCATTTAATAACTAATGAACATAGAGAATCTGCATCTCAAGAAGATATAAAAACCGAAAAACATTATCAGGATGTAAATAATAAACAAGAGAAATCTTATCAAGAAAAAGCACCATTTGAAGCATACAAGGGTGATGATGATTATATATTCGTTAGTTATGCACATATTGATGCGGAAGAGGTTTATAAAGATATTGATGAATTCAATAAAGATGAAGATATAAATATTTGGTATGATGATGGGATACCTGTAAGTAAAGAATGGCCAGAAGTTTTACAGAACAAAATTGAATCTTGTACAGCATTTTTAGTATTTATTTCAGATAATTCAGTCGAATCATTCAATGTTAGAAACGAAGTTACATTTGCTCTTGGTAAAAATAAACCTTGTATTCCAATATATTTAAATGATACTGAATTAAAATATGGTCTTGGATTAACTATGGCAAATATACAGGCAATACTTAAACATACACTATCACCTGAACAATACAAAACTAAATGTCAGGAAGCATTCCAAAAGAAATTTAAATCAGAACACAAATAATTATTAAATCTTTTTCTATTATCTTTTTAAATCAAATAACTATTATCTTATAATGATTCCTTTGTTATATCCATAAATAATTTAAAATCATTAATATTACCAATTATCTATTTTATGCTTTTTTTATAATCATTTCTTGATAAATTTAAATATCTTTAAAAAGTAATATATTATTATATTAAAATATTTTTATTTTAATAACGTTTTTAATTAACATGGTGGAAGAATAATGGGAAAAATATTAAGTTTTGTTAATAACAAGACTAAAACATTACTAGGAATAATATCAATAATTATATGTGCTATTCTATTATTTATTAAACCATCATATGTTGAATGGTACTTTATACTATTTTTAATTCCTGCTATTGGATTAATTGTACCAATAGATTCCATAGATTTGAAAAATAGTAGAATACTTGGAATACTTACATTTTTATTGGTCATTATTATATTATACCTATCATTTAATGGTTATTCAAACGCTTATCATACAATGACTGACCTTTATTTGACAAATCAGATAAGTCATCTACCTACAACTGCTGAAATTAGTGCTTATACAAATACTTATTTGATGATTATAATTTATGCTATATATAATATAATTTGTGGAGCAATATTTTTTATTCCAACAAGTGATGAAGAAGATGATTATTAATAATGGGGTAAAATTATGTTAAATAAAAAGATTATACTATCAATATCCTTATTGTTAGTTATAATTAGTGCAACATTATGTGTATATGCTGAGGATTCAGCACAAGGAAACTTCGAAGAACTAGCAAGTCTAGTGTCTGGCGATGATAAGACAGGTGAAATAGTACTTACAAAAAATTTTGTAAATACCGATAATTATGATGCTGAGGGTATCAAAATTACTGGAAATGACATTGTAATAAAAGGAGAACCAGGTAAAGATATTACTATTGATGCAAATAAAGCATCAAGAATATTTAATGCAAATGGTACCAAGAATGTACGATTTGAGAACATTAAATTTAAAAATGCTAATTCAACTGGTGCTGGTGGAGCAGTACTTTTAGGTACTGAAGAAAGCAACAAAGTAGTTAACTGTACTTTTGAAAGCTGCAGTTCTCCTGATTTTGGTGGAGCATTGGATGGTAATGCTGAAAACTCAGTATTCACTAACTGTCATTCAAAATATCATGGCGGTGCAATATTTGATGGATCTGCATTAAACTGCAACTTTGATAACTGTTATTCAGAAAGTCAAGGAGGAGCAATATCTTATCACAATGCTTCAAACTGTACTTTTACAAACTGTTATGCATGGTGGCAAGGTGGAGCATTATTAGAAGCAAATGCTGTAGGTTGCAAATTCGTAAACTGTTATGCCAGTGAAGGTGGATCCATGTATAAAGGTTCTGCATTTGATTGTCAATTTGATAACTCCGTTGCAAAAAATGGTAATGGTGGAGCTATATGTGAAGGAGATGCATCAGGTTGTAAATTCACAGGTTGTCATGTAACAAATGGTGAAGGAAATGCAATGTATAAAGGTACTGCTACCAACTGCGAAATAGATCAAAATGATGCATTTGAAACCAATATTAAATAATTAAACTATTTTTTTATGGAGGATAACTTTCCTCCGTTTTATATATTTTTCAATGATTTTTTACAAGTTTAAAGTAAAAACTTTATACTACTTATTATAAAATATCTACAAATATTTACTTAATCAGTTAGATTATAAATATTATCAAGGTGGATGTTATGGGATTTCTTGACAGATTTAGAAATAGTAAAAAAGAAGAGGATGAATTTAAATTTACCAATAACTTAGAAAACGAGATATTATTTAACAAAGCTACAGAATATCTTCAGGAACAAAAAAATGAGGTAGCTATAAAATTATTTAATAAACTGTTGGAGAAGGAACCTGATAACATTCATGCAATTAATGGTAAAGGTTCAGGATTAATGCAATCTGGTCGTTTGGAGGAAGCTCTAGAAGTCTTCAATCAATCACTTAGAATAAAAGATAGTGAAATGGCATACTTAAATATGGCAATAATTTATTCAAATTTTGATGATTATGATAATGCATTAAAGTATTGCGATAAAGTAATTGAATTATATCCTCAAATGAAGGATTTAGCACAAAGTATAAAAAATAATGTAATTGAAAAAATGAACAAAAACCAGAAATCTAATTCTGATAAATTCAATAGTGAAGCTACTGAATTAATTGAAAAGGCTAATAAATTAAAGAATACAAATGAAAAATGGGAAGGAGATGAATTACATCAAAAAATACAATCTGAACTTCCAGAATTTAAAAGAGTAACTGTATGGGATGCATGGGAGTTGTATGAAGAAGCTATCAAGAAGGATCCAAAATGTGAAAACACAGTAACATCATATATTAACGAATTAAAAAGCAACCTCTTACAAGAATTCTTATTCTTTGATATATCTAAAAAGGAAGACTTTACTCCAGATAAAGAAATTGACAGATTAAAGTTAATAGTCATGAAGAATATATTTCTTGACCATGAATATACTGGTGCACTTGTTGTTACCAAACAAATTCTTACAGTTATAGATGAAGAAGATTTGGATGCAATAAATTTTAAGGGAGCTTTATCATTCTACTTTGATGAAATTGATGAGGCAATTGAATGCTTTGAAAAAGTTGCAGAAAATGGAAATGGAATTTACAAATTCTATGGAGATTATAACAAGGCATTTGTACTTAGAAGAAAGTCAATGCTTACAGGAGATTTAGGGTATATGGTAGAGGCTATGGATATTTATGATGAAATGCTAAAGGATCCACAATGTTATAGTAAAGTAAAACCATACCAGAGGGAAATACTTGATAAAATACAGGATTTTATGAAAGTTCCGTTATTTTAAATAAAAAAATATAAGACTTAATAATATATTATTTAAACTATGAATGTCAAGTGATAATTTTTATATAATCTTATAATTTTTATAAT
>JAFRMD010000173.1 GCA_017430835.1 Methanosphaera sp. | reverse complement strand
TTTACAATATCTGATGAATATAGAAACGTGGAAATAATAATAAACGGTACTGACGGAAAAACCTTGAATAACAGGTACATGCTTAGAGGATTTAGTATTGATGTACATAATTACACAGAATTATTAGAGGCAATAGAAAAAGCTCAAAGTGAAAATTATGACAGTTTTCTAATCAATTTAAAAGAAGGAGATTATAATGCTACAAATAATATCAATTGGACAGAATCTGAAACTAAGTATTTATTCATTAACGGTAATAATATTACTCTTGATGGAAAACATGAACACCAATTCATACGAATAGGCAGTGGACTAACCTTAACACTAAATAATATTACAATAACAAACTACTATGTAACAGCAACAGAAGAAAATGATCAAGCTTATGCTAGGGGCGGAGCAATATACAACAATGGAAACTTAACCATCAACAACTCTGCACTCACAAACAACACAGCAAACGCAACAACAACAGGAACAGATGCAAATGTTAATGCTATTGGAGGAGCAATATACAACAGTGGAACTTTGAATATAACAAACTCCACACTAACAAACAACATAGCAACAACAACAGGAGACGATGCAGATGCATATGCTTATGCTGAAGGAGGAGCAATATACAACAGTGGAACTTTGAATATAACAAACTCCACACTAACAAACAACATAGCAAACGCAACAACAACAGGAACAAATGCAGGTGCTAATGCTTATGGAGGAGCAATATGTAAAAATGGAGGAACTTTAACAATAACAAACTCCGCACTCACAAACAACATAGCAAACGCAACAGCAACAGGAACAGGAGAAGATATATATGTTGATGCTTTTGGAGGAGCAATATTCAACTCTGGTAGAATTGTAAACATCACACACTCCATACTCACAAACAATCAAGCAACAGCAACAGGAGAATATGCAGATGTTAATGCTATTGGAGGAGCAATAGAAAACCAGTTTGGGATTTTAAACATCATACACTCCACACTCAGAAACAACACAGCAAATGCAACAGCAACAGGACAATTTGCAGATGTTAATGCTATTGGAGGAGCAATAGAAAACAACATGGGAACTTTAAACATCACAAACACCACATTCACAAACAACCAAGCAACAGCAAGTACGACTATTGGAGGAGGAGCAATACACAACATTGGTAATAATTATAATATTACTGATACTACATTTTATAAAAATACTCCCACTACCTTCAAGATAAACAATAGAAACAAAATAGAACTAGTAAATGAGGATGGTTACATTTCTATTGTTAAGTTCAGTATCATAGCTGATGGTGAAGAAATAGGTAATGATACCAAGTATACTAGTATAGGAGATTGTCCAATTCCGATTGAAAGTAATAACGTGGAAATAATAATAAATGGTACTGATGAAAAAACATTAAATAACGTGTATATACTTAGAAGATCTAATGTTGAAGTACATAATTACACAGAATTAGTAGATGCAATAGAAACAGCAAAAAATGAGAAATATAATAGTTATATAATAAATTTAAAAGAAGGAAATTATAATGCTACAACAAGTATAAACTGGGAAGAATCTGCTACTAAAAATTTAATCATAAATGGTAACGGATTAACTCTTGATGGAAAACATGAGTACCAATTCATACGAATAGGTAGTGGATTGAACTTAACACTTAATAATATTACAATTACAAACTACACTGCAAAAAATGGAGGGGCAGTAGAAAGCTATGGTAATTTAACTATCCTCAATTCAAAGTTAACATACAATACTGCAACAGAACGTGGAGGAGCAATATATGTACAAGGAACTGAAGATGCCCAAGTACTGTGTGAAATTGTAGCAAATCACTTTGAATGCAATCGTGCAAAAGAAGAAACATTATACCTATTAAATACAGTAACAATTACCATTAAAGACAACAGCTACAAAAATACTACTATAGGATATGATTTCGTATTAACTATTGATTCAACAAAGACCCAATTCCTATCAACAGAATCATTGCCTTTAAAATATACTGTTTCATTAGTACATCCAACATTTTATGATGAAAACCTACTTGATAATATAGATAAATTAACCTATGAAATAACAATAGAAAATGCTGAAAAACTTAACGTTACAGGTCTTTTGGCAAACATAGAACTAAAAAACTATAAAGGAAAATACACTGCCAACGTTTACAATGAGATTTTCGAATCAAGTAACGATGTAAACTTCACAGTCATGATACCTACTAGCATCATCATGAAAGTAGTTAATAATACACTGGGTAATGTTATCATTAACGTTGATGTTAAAGACATTAACAATGAATATGTCACCTCAGGTGTATTAAAAGTTTACAATAATGATAAAGAGATTGCCAGCATACAATTAAAAGGCAAATCTGAAAACATAACATTAAACATTGACAAAGGAGAACAAAAATTAAAACTGGAATACAAAGCAAACAGTAACGATTACTACTCAAACAGTACACTCACAGATAAAGTAACCATCATATCTGCAAGCAGCATAACTCTAACTACAAGTGATGTTTATGTAGGTGATAGTGTAGTAATTAATGGAACACTAAAAGACGCCAAGGGCAGAGGATTAAACACCAACATCACAGTAACAATAAACAACAAAAAAGAAACAGTCACAGTAACTGATGGAGAATTCCAAGTAATATACACGGCAACACAAAAAGAAACAGTACATATCATAGCTGAATTCCCTGGAGATAAATACAACCTTGAATCCAATACTACAGGCACGTTTAATGTACAAAAAATTGATACACAACTAAGATTAGCCCAGGTTAAAAATATTTACGTTGGAGACAAATTCATCTTAAACATCACATTAACAGATGTAAATGGAAACAAGCTTGCAAACAAAACGGTACAGGTACAAATAAATGATGAAAGTACAACATTCACGACAGACAAAAATGGTAACATTGTATATACTGAGAATTGGAAAGATGCTGGAACATTCAAAATAACAATATCATTCGATGGTGATGACAAATATAACCCAGCAGATAACGTGACACAAACATTCAAAGTAGAAAAAATTAAAACAATCCTCAAGATTAAAAATCATAAAATACAAAACAGGGACAAGGTAAAATTGGTAGCCACAGTCAAAAATCAAAACAACAAAAAAGTTAACACTGGTAAAGTAATCTTCAAATTAAACGGTATAACAATCAAGGACAAAAACGGAAAAGTAATAACAGCCAAAGTAAGCAAAGGCCAAGCAACAATAACATTCACACCAAACAAAAACTACTACAACAAAGTATCCAACATCACCGCAGTATACTCAGAAAACAATAAATACCAACGTTCACAAAGCAAAATAGCAAAACTAACACTCACAAAAAGAGATGCCAAAATAAAACTGCAAACAACCAACATCAAAGCCATAAAATATGATACAATCACAGTTAAAACACTAGTCAAAGACAAAAACAAAAAAGCAATAAAAGAAGGATACGTAATCTTCAAAATAAACAATAAAACACTCACCAAGAACAATAAAACAATCAAAGCAAAAATCAAAAACGGAAAAGCAACACTCAAATACAACCTGAACGGACACAAAACAGGCAAATACACACTAACAGCAGTACTCTCATCAACACCATACAAAAAAGTAACAACTAAAACCACACTAAAAATTACCCAAGACAAAATACACATCCAGGCCAAACCAATTAAAACATCCACCAATAAAACAAGAATCAAAGCCAAAATCTTAGACACTAACAATAAATACATCAAAACCACGATAAAGGTTTCATTTAAGATTGATCAAAAAACCGTGGCAAAACAGGTTAAAGTTAAAAATGGAAAAATAAACGTTAAAATACCAACAAATGTAACTAAGGGCAAACACACATTAAACATCGTAGCAGGACCAAACTATCGTTATAAAGTAACACGTAAAAACGTTTCATTAATAAAAACATAGAAAAAAATTTTTTTATCACCTTCCACCCCTCTTTTTTTATTAGATCTTTTAGAAATTTTTAATAACTTACTACCGTATTAACAAAGCATTTAATTAGATAATCTATATGATATGCTTTGTCTTCATGTAAACATTCAAAAAATGTAGGTGTTGATTCTTCGTCCTGTTTTTAATTATTTAATTGTAGCCTAAAAAATAAGAAATAACGTGAATGTTCTTTTAGACAAGCACGTTTTCAAATAAAAACAAGAATTTTGTAGGAATGATATGAATTAATGTTATTCAATAGTTATGCTTTTGTTATAAGTGTTTGTTTTGCCATCAGCACCTGTAAATTCCACTTTTATTTCGTGTTTGCCAAGGTATTTTTCCATGATTTCAAAGAGGAATTTGTTAATTTGTCACCTACAGTTCCGTTAAATACCAGTTCTCCGTCTATGTATACCAATAGGTGTCCGTTGATGAATGTCTGGCCAAATATCTCATTCAGTTTTCCAAGTGAAATTGCATTGGTGACTGTTATAACATTGTTGTCGACAGTTACTTTATGAGCTTTAATACCGGATGACTGTACTGTTTTTATGAAATTTGTTATTGTTCCGGCAGGTGCTGTATCCTTAGTGTATCTTTCCTCTTCGGATGGAGTTTCTTCTTTTTCACCTGCTCCTTCAGGTATGTTTTCGATTATTGTTAATGTCTTTTCGTCTTTTGCTAGAATATTGTCATCGTAGAGGTATACTGCAGTTAGCGTATGCTCTCCTAGTGAGATATCATTTGGCATGTCGTATGGCAGGTCTGCCTTGTTATATTCTACCGGAGCATATAGTATGACTCCCTTTTCATCCAATAATGCTTTACCGTCTATTTCAAAGTATACTTGTCCCAGGTTGATTATGCTGTTTTTATAGTCTACTAGGGCACTAAATGTTACTGATCTTCCTTGTACCATTTCAACATCCCATGTAGTCAGGTTTATGTCATTAATTTCAATGATTTTGAACGTTACATTTTTTGATTTTTGGTTACAGGTTGTAAAGTAAACTGTATAATCTCCCGGTTTAAGATTTGTTAATGTGTAGTTTTTGTAATTGGTTGTATCGTATTCTACGCCATTGACGTAGACTGTTATGTCATCAAGTCTTTCCAGGATATCACTGTCATAATGTCGTGGGAATCTTAAACTAATAGTGAAGTTTAATACCACTTCATCAAATGGTGTGAATCTGGTCTGATCATCTTTAATACTTAATTCTAAGGGTTTAAGTCTAATATCGGTAGATTCATATACATTATTTTTAGCAGTCCCATTTCGATTGTCTAGGTCAATTGTATCATTGAATTTGGCAGTATTCCTGGTAAAGATATTGTCTGTAAGATTTGTATTTCCGTAGGAGAATATTGCACCACCATTATTACCTACTTTATTTCCTGTGAAATTTGATTTAACAACATGGATAAGGGTTTGGTAGTTTCTTATTGCTCCCCCAAAATCAGATGCCGTGTTGTCTGCCAGTACAGATTCTGTTATTGTAAATGGCCCATAATTGTTTATTGCTCCTCCCAGTTCTGCAGTGTTGGAACTTAGTGTGGATTGCTTGATTGTTAGTTTTCCTAGGTTTTCTATTGCTCCACCATACTCACCAGTATTGTTTCTAAATGTGGATTGTATAACAGTCAGTCTTCCCTCATTATTTATTGCTCCACCAATTGTCGATTTAGCGTTTACTATCGTGATGTTCTTAAGAAGCATGGAAGAACGACCGTTAATATTGAATACTTGCAGCTGATTTCAATCGATTGTCTGTCCATTACCGTCTATTGTAAGTGTTATATCGGGATTAATCCACTTGATTGTACCCGTATTTGTATAGTTTCCTTTCATCAAAAAGAGAGTTGTATCCTCTGTCTGATTTTTTGCATCATTTACTGCCTCTTGTAATTCTTGCCATTACTTATAGACGCTACCATAAAAGTGACGTTATTTGATTTTTGGTTAGATGTTTTATAATAAACCGTGTAGTTGCCAGGTTTTAGCTTTGATAATGTGTAGGTTTTGTTCTTGTTTGTAACATTTTTGAAATCATTAATGTATATTGTTATGTCTTCAAGCCTTTTTAAATATCCTGGTCGTAATAATTTGGATGTTCTATATTAATGTTGAAGTTTAATATCACGTCTTCGCTTGTATGGAATATGCTTTGATTATCCTTAACACTTAAATTTAATCTATAGAAAGAAATATCAGTGGATTTGTATACATTTGAATCAGCGTGTCCATTCCCTCCACTCAAATCAATTGTTTCTTTGTTACGGGTGGCACGATTATTAATGAATGTATTACGGGCAAAATTAATATCTCCTGAGATATATCTATCCATCTGTTGTTTTATTGCTCCTCCCTGTTCTGCAGTGTTATTTGATAGTGTAGAATCTGTGATTGTCAGACTTCTAGAGTTGTATATTGCTCCTCCAAGTTGGGCTGTGTTGTTTGATAGTGTGATTTTGTGATTGTCATTGTTCCACTGTTCTCTATTGCTCCACCCAGACCACCTCCAATATTACCTATTCCACGGTTGTTTGTGAATATGGATTGTGTGATCGTCATTGTTCCAGTTATATTATTTTTTATTGCTCCTCCAATAAATCCAAGGTTTTCCGTAAAATTGGAGTGTTTGATGTCAGGTACCCCATTATTGAATATTGCTCCTGTCCCTGATATAAATCCTGCATTGTTTTTTGTGAATGTGGATTGTATGATTGTTAATTTTCCATGGTTTACTATTGCTCCCTCATATCTTGCTTCACAGTTTTTTATCGTTATGTTCCTAAGAACTAATGAAGAACCCTTTCGAATACTGAATGCCAGACGTTTGTTTCCATCTATTGTCTGTCCATTACCGTCAATTGTAAGTTTTGTATTAACATTTACCCATATGAGTAGACCATTATTTTTATAGGTACCTTTTTTCAGTTTAAGTGTTATTTATTTGCCTGTAGCATTATTTGCTGCCGATTTTAGTTCTTCCCAATTGTTTACCGTTACAACTTTTACTTTCGAACTTTTAACAGATTTTTTCGTTGTAATGCTATTTTTATCTGTTTTGTTTATGGATTTTTTTGTTATTATATTTTCATCCGCTTTCTTTTCCTGTATCTTATTAGCAGCATATGATACTTTATGTGTATCATGTTTTACCGCTTTTTTTGTAATGCTATTTGTACCAGTTTTGTCTTTTGATACTTCACTTGCACTGACTACTCCTACTAATAGAATCAGTACTATTGCAAATAGCAGTAGTTGTTTTATTTTTTTCATTCATATCACTTTATTGAATTTCACTTTTTATAAGTGATTATTATATATGAAAAAGAGGATTATTAAACTTTTTTTCACATATATCTAAAAAAGAGATATCATATTATGACATAAGCACTTTTATGGATAAAATCGTTGAAAATAATATATTATGGGTGTCCCATGAAATATTTACTTAATAGATGAGCTTTTGGAAAGTTTTCTTATGTATTAACAGATGGATGTGTGATTATACATGACAATAGACAACATATACACATATCTAGAAGTCTCTAAAAAAAGTTAAATATCTATAACCCCAATAATATTAATTAATCATATAAAAGATGTGGTAAATATGAAAAACAAAAAGATAGCTTTACTATTTTGTTTAGCAGTAGTATTTATCTTATCAGTAAGCATCGTTAGTGCAAATGAAAATGTCAGCAAAGCACACACAAAAGATGTTAAACTACATTCAAAAAACATTAAAGATGTAAATACTGCTAAAACAGTAAGCAAAAAAGAAAATAATAAAGTTAAATTCGTTAACAAAACTAAAACTTCAAAAAATAATATTGATAAAAAGCAAATCACAACAAAAACAGATAAACTTAAAACTCCTGCAACAAAAAGCAGTACATATGATGATGAATTATTATCTTTCAGCACACCATATGATGATTTATTGCCAAATACAAAATATACATTCACGGCATTTGTTTCAAGTTCTTATAATACAGTAAATTATGGAAACGTACGCTTTTACATTAATGGAAAAAATATAGGAAATAAAAAAGTTAAAAACGGAAAAGCGGCATTAACATATAGGCTTCCTTTAAAAGAAAAAACATATACTGCAAAGGCAGTTTATTTTAAGAATAACAGAAAGGTTATGACAGCTACCGATTCATTATATGTTTATTACACGGATGAAGTACGACCGGATAGTCCAATAGACATAAAAAAAGGAAATACTGCAAAAATCAACGCATTAGTATTATCAACCCATGGAAATAGGGCAACATCAGGTAAAGTAGTATTCTATAGAAACAATAAGAAAATTGGCACAGCAAAGGTAAGAAATGGAATCGCAACATTAAACTATAAGGCAAATGATAAGCCAGGAGTTTACAGCCTAACAGCAGTATACTATAACAATAAAAATCAACAGGCATCCAAAGTATCTAAAAAATCAAGAATGTGGATTGTAGGTCCTAAAGCATATGGTCCAGGAACTTCAATATATAAGTTGAGCAGGGCACCTGATAACACGGAAAACTGGGTAATAAACAGTGCAAAATGGGTAAGAGCAGTTAAGTATATAAGAGGTAACTTCATAGATTATCATGGATTAAATGTAAACCACAAGTATTCATACTCCGAATATACTGGGTAATGGATAAAAATCTCTTAGATATGGATGAAGAGGATTTTCAGATTTAAATTCTTAAAAATCATAACATAATCTCCAATCTTTTTATTTTTCTTTTCATGTTTTCTTAAAATTAATAGAATATAACAATTCAAGGGAAATTCATTGCAGAATTTAAAATGTAACTGATTTTTATAATTTAAACATTTACTAGTGTTTACTGATCGTTTTTTCTATAATTACTATTCTTTATTTGTATTGATGAGAATATTTGCTGTTAAATTAATATCTTTTTCTTAGGATTGTGTTATCCTTTAGGAAGAATTATAATTGTCATTTTTTTGTAACTATTGGAGTGTATTTTGATTTTTTGGGTGTGAGAGATGTTGAGGTAGGTATCCTGCAACTTTATTTAAATAGTCATGTTTTTGATAAAGGATATTTTTTAAAAAAAAATAAGTGGTATGGGAGGTTAATTAAGCTTTAAGCAACTTTTTACTAACTTTACTGCTAAGATACATATAACTTCCTTTATATGTTGCCTTGATTGCTTTACCAAGTGCTGATTTTACAACTTTATAGGTGAGTGTGATTGTTCCTTTCTTGTTGGTTTTCTTGGTGTAGGTTTTAGATCCTATTTTGATTGCTACTTTCTGACTTTTAATTGCTTTGTTGGATTTATTTTTGAGTGTTACGGTTACTTTTATCTTGTCTTTTACTTTGACTTTCTTTTTACTGAGTTTGAGT
>JAFRMD010000172.1 GCA_017430835.1 Methanosphaera sp. | reverse complement strand
GTATTTGTTATATAAAATCGGATATAACATGCCAAAGTATTTTACTTTGGATAACTAATTTGCTTGAGCCGTATGTATTGAAAGATACACGTACGGTTCTGAGGAGAGGAGGAGAGAGCAACCTCTCTAACTTATCCGACTTATCAGCATTAGAGGGTGTATGACAATTACCTTGCTATATGAATTGCATATATCTTTCTATTATATTTAAACATAATATCAAGTTATATTTGATAATTATGAACATAATGATAAGAAAATCTTTCTAAAAAACATCTAAACAGAATTGTTGCACATTCTCTTAAAAAGCTTAAACTCCCTAATAAACAAGATGCCTAAGCGTTACGCCACGTTAATGCTTATATGTAATCTTGGCATGTATAGTTATCTGTTGGAACTATCTATTTCTTTTATCTTTTTCTTTTGTATATCCTCATTAGCGTTTTATTCATTAATGACAATCATATAGTAATTGCTATCGGGATAATGAATTTATATGATTAATGCCATATATATGACTATGTACGAATTTACTATGCGTGAAAAAATAGGATTGATTATTTCATTTATCATACTTTCAATAGCCTTTGCAATATCCAATGTTAAAATAGATGTTCATGCTTTTATATCAATATTGCCGATTATCATGGTCGGAGTTGCTGTTGGTTTTATCTCCCGTGAATTGGGACAGAAGTTTGTGGCTAACAAGTATGGCTTAAAGGCTGAATTCAGGTTTTGGCCAATAGGACTAATGATTGCAATTGCCAGCTCATTTTTTGGAATGGTATTTGCTTTTATCGGCGAGGTTAAGATTTACGCGGATGATCTGTCCGATGAGATTGCCGGCCGTATTGCTTGTGCAGGGCCGATGGCTAATATAATCTGGGCCTTGGTGTTTCTGGTGATTGCCGTATTAACAGCTCCCCTTAAACCTTACTCTAGGATTTTTGAGTTGATATTTCTCATCGCGGGTACGGGTTACTCTGTTAATAGTTTCCTGGCAGCCTTTAACATGATTCCTGTTTATACTTTAGATGGGCTAAAGGTTTTCAAGTGGAATGTCGGCGTTTGGCTTATCATTTTTGCCATAGCAGTCACCATGATGCTATTATCTATTGTTATCGGCGTTGAGAAGATGGTTATGATGATTATCACAGGTTAATCAAATGATTTCTTGTTGATTTATATATTTCCATATTCATTTTTTTTTGCTTGTAGTATTGGACAAAAAACAGGTTTATTGTCCATTATTCATTAAACTTTGATTATGTATAGGATGAAGACGGATATATAGATGGCAACAAAATTACATATAGAAACAAGAATTACTTAGGAGAAGGTAGCGATCTAGAAGAATTCAGTACAAGCGAACAAAAATACATCAAACAAAAATCAACAGGAAAAATCGCAAAAAGACACCTGGACTCTGACGGAGCATACCGTTACTATGACATGCAAACAGGTGAATGTGTACTTGGATAATACAGACAAAAGAAAAAAACAAGGAGATATTAACAAAAAAGATAATACAAATCCGTAGCCAATCAACAAATTGAACAAGAATATTAAATTATCAAAAAGTCAACAAATAACAAAAAGTGGTATGATGTTTGCAGAAACAAAAAAAGAAGTACTTATTGAATATCCAATTAATGTTGTTTATGAAACATTACTTTCAATATTTCCAGTTAAATACTATGATTTAAAAGGACATTACCCTACAACACATAGTTTTAGAGTAATTGATTCATTTAACAATATGTTTATTATGCACATTAGTTTAAAAGAAGATACTCCCAATACAACAATCATTGAATTCTTAGCCGATTATCCTCATGCAATTATGGACTTAACAGAAGGAGGTAAACAAGCAATAGAAACTATTTTAGAAGAATTGTTAATTCAATTGGATAAACAACCAAAAACAGGTTCTGCTGAAGCAATAAATACTGATATTGAAGTAGTTAATAAGGAGAATTTTGTAAATACTACAAAAAATAAAACACATACTCTAAGTATTACAGCTGGATATATCTTATGTATTTTAAGCTTTGTTCTACCAATATTTTCTTTAATAAATTACGATCCAAATGATTCAATGATGGCCATGCTTTTTATTGCTGGAATTGTATGTTTAGCTATAGAAATTTCATTATCAATCATATTACAATATTATGAAAATTCAAAAGCAATATTACATGGAAGAATACAACTATGTATCTGTGGATTCATGCTAGTAATTCTGGGTATTCTAATTCATCCAGGTTTAGCACTTGCCGGCATATTGATTCCAATTATTCCAATAATTTATTTCTTAGAAAGAGCCAAATCTATCGAATAAGTAGGGGTAGCTTATTTATTTTTATTATTCATTATCCGAGTAACGTGCTTACAATAATGAAAATACAGAGGTTTCAATACTTATATTTTCACAATTTCAACTATTTTACCCTTTAATACATAGATTTTTTTTGTTTTATTTTTAATGTTCGTTTTCGATTATTTTCTAGAGAGATTACAATATAAATTGAAATAATATATTCTTTTAGGATTAAGTAAGCCAAAAAAGAATACATATAACATGTATTCCAAAAAGGATTACATGAGCCAAAATAGAATACATATATAAGGTACTTGAAAAATTAGTTTCAAACTGAGTACTATAAACCCTTATTTTTATACATCACGATATAAATCTGTCGTATTTTTTTATAGTAAAAAATATTAACAAATAATTTATGAAACATGGTAGATTTTAACCCTAAAATATAAATACTATGATTTGCATAGGGTATAGTCACAATAACATGAAACCAAGTATAAATTTAGATAATTAGTACCATCAAAAGTAGTACTACTTCTTCAAACATTGCAACCACCTCCTTGGATTTCAGAAGGAAAAAAATAAGATTCTGACATTAAAAATATTCATTATAATCCAATAAAAAACAATCATAATATTAAAAGAATCAATGAATAGTAATAGTAACAAAAATATTCAAGGTAACTATATATACAAGAGGTTAGATACTATCATGTAACGTGGCATAAAAGTCAGGCGTCTTGCAATTTTGGAGCATTACGCTATCCACTGTTAAACATTGTTTTCATGTTCGTTAACTATATAATGAAAACAATATTGTTATTTTGAAACATATGAGTCTTAAAAAGAACTCAAATGTTTCGAAGTTTAGTACTATTAAAAGTAGTACTACTTCTTCAAACATTGTAATCACCTCCCTAAAGAATACGGAAGAAAAAAAATAAACTTCCATACAGCGTTCTACTACTAGATCATATTTAAAGTGGAATAGCTTTGCTACTTTTTCAGAACACAGACACCATCTAATAACCTATTTATATATGAAAAAATTATTTTAGGAGAAAAAACCTCCTAAAAAACATTAACTACACTACTTCCAGTCAGTAGACTCTTTAAGGATAATGGTTTAAAAAAACACTGATAATATATTAATTTTCAAACTATTTAAAGATTATTATCAAGTTATAGACCCTTTTAAGTATAACGAAACAATTTTTCTAAAAAGAAGCTTCGTTATATAAAAGTATAGCGAAGAAAAAAAATACAATACTTTCTAAATTGTGCAGGAGTTATCAGAAGTACCACAATCTTATAAAAAGTATCCGTGATGAAAAAACACTAAACAAATATAAATAAAAAAGAATAAAATAGATATCAAGCTTTAATCATATTTAATAATATATATTAAAAATTGAATAAAGTTTTCAAAAAGAACAACACATTAATTAAAAAAAGAGGAAATAAAAATGAACAATAAAATAATAAAAACGTTCATACTTGTAATGCTACTTGCACTACTAATAGGCCTAGCAAGTGCAACAGATGTATCCACGGATACTACAAGCACACCCACAGTGGATGTACCAGCTGATACTATGGGCATGACTACTGCACCTAGTGTAGTGGAGGATACAGCACCCACAACAACGGGTACTGTACAGGAAAGCGTAACAAGTAAACAAACAAAAAATAAGGAAATAATTAAAGAAGAAAAAAATAAGAAAACCGCAACTCCAATCAATGTAGGCAATTATGACCAACTAGAAACTGCATTTGGTAGTAGTGATACGGTTGTAACAGTTAACATAACAGCAAACATAACACTCGAAGGAAGTTTAAGTACAAATATAAATAAGTTAACGATTGAAGGTAACGGATTCACAATAAGCGGCAATCAACATCAATTCCTAAACATCCCTAATGGATCTACAGTAACGATAAACAACCTCACAATCACCAACTGTCAATCATACGATGGAGGTGCAATCAACAATAACGGTAACATAACATTAACAAACACCAACCTCAACTACAACAATGCAGCAGGAGTTTTTAATGTAGGTGGAGCAATATACAACAAGGGTACTCTTACCATAACCGAGTCCAACCTCACACACAACACCGCAAAAGAAAATGGAGGAGCGATATACAACAACGAGGGGGCTACGGTTAAAATAACCAACTCCAACCTCACACACAACAACGTAGAATGGGGGGGAGGAGCAATATATAACTATGGTGGTATTCTTAACATAACCGAGTCCAACCTCACACACAACACCGCAAGATATGGAGGAGTATTATACAACACTGAGGGTGGTACTCTTACCATAACCAACTCCAACCTCACAGAAAACAACGCAAACGCCTTTGGAGGAGCAATATACAACAAGGGTAGTGTTGTTTGTGCTGGTTCAACCTTTGACATGAATACCCCATCAGACTATGACAATAGTAATACATTTATCCTATACGATAATGCAGTGACAAACTACACACAACTAGTAGACGCAGTAAATTATGCTAAAAAATCCAATAAAGAGGAATACTCTATTTATCTATTGCCAGGGGATTACAATGCAACCGCAAATATGACATGGGGTGAAACAAATCAATATACGCGTAAATTAATCATAAACGGGAACAATATCACATTAGATGGTAATCAAAACCATCAATTCATGCATGTAAACCGTGGTTACAATTTTACCTTAAAAAACATTACATTAACCAATTACACTTCATCATATGGAGGTGCAATAGACAACAGTGGAAACTTAACCATAACTGATTCCACACTCACACACAACAACGCAACAATATATGGGGGTGCAATACGTAATCAGGGTAGCGTTATTTGTACTGGTTCAACATTTGACATGAATACTCCTGCAAACTACATAATCAGCAAAGAAAACGAACCACATAAAATACAACTATACAGTGATGACGGATTCATCACCACAAATGAAGATAATGTTGTTATTTATCTTGATAACAACGAAACATCCAACTACACCGGACGACTAAGCGACTACAATGTAACTAAAGGCCACAAGATACGATTAACAGTTAACGGTACAGATACAACAACATTCAGAGACAACACATTCATACTGTACTCCTATGACAAAATAGTAACAAACTACACACAACTAATAGAAGCCGTAAAGGATGCCAAAAAATCATATGAGGAAGAATACTCTATTTACTTATTACCAGGGGACTACAACGCAACCGCTGATTTGTTCTGGGGTGATACAAATACTCATACTAGTAAATTAACCATTAACGGAAACAATATCACAATTGATGGTAATAACTTACTTTATTCATTCATGACTGTATTCACCGATTATAGTTTAACCTTAAAAAATATCACACTAACAAATTTCCATGGTACATGGGGAGGAGCATTATCCAACAGTTATGGTAATCTTACTATAATCGATTCCAACCTCATCAACAACACCGCAAAATTTGGAGGAGCAATACACAACAATTATGGTAATGTTACTATAATCAACTCCAACCTCACACACAACAATGCAACTAATGATGGAGGAGCAATACGCAACTGGGGTAATCTTACCATCACCAACTCCAACTTCAACTACAACCGTGCAAATCGTGATGGAGGAGCAATATACCACTCTGTTAGTGGTAATAGTACTCTTAACATAACCAACTCCAACTTCACAAACAACAGTGCAAAAGACTGTAATGGGGCAGCAATATACAACATGAGTGGCGGTGTTGTTTGTACCGGTTCAACCTTCTACAACAATACTCCAGCAAATTACATAGTAACAAAAAATAATGGACAATACTATCTTAAATTAGATAAAACCGATGACTTTATCAACATGGCTAGTGTCAGTTTATTTGTTGACGAGGAAAGCACACCAATATACAGTGGATCTAACCTCGACGAGTATTGTTTACCTGCTGGAAATCATAAAATCAGTTTAGTAGTAAACGGTACCGATTCTGCACAATTCAATAACAACACATTTATCATAGAATCACAAATAAATACTGATAACTTTAATGTATCAGATTATAAAGGCCTCGTATATGCAGTAAATTATGCAAAAACAACAAGCTATGAAAATTATACAATCAACTTATTACCTGGTGACTACAATGCAACCGCTAATATGAAATGGGGTGAAAAAAATCAATATACGCGTAAACTAATCATAAACGGAAACAATATCACACTAGATGGTAATAAAAACCATCAATTCATGTACATAAGCAATGAATATAATTTAACCTTAAAAAACATTACATTAACCAATTACAATTCAACAATTGGGGGTGCAATAGACAACAGTGGAAACTTAACCATAACTGATTCCACACTCACACACAACACAGTAAGCAACTGTGGGGGAGCAATAAACAATAACGGTAACATGGCATTAATAAACACCACCCTCAACCACAACCATGCATCAGGAGAATATCAACGTGTAGGGGGAGGAGCAATACAAAACACGGGTACTCTTACCATAACCGAATCCAACCTCACACACAACACCGCAAACACAGAGGGGGGAGTAATATACAACAATGATGGTGGTACAGTTAACATATCCTGTTCAAACCTCAACTACAACAACGCAACAGACGGTAATGGGGGAGCAATATACAACAAGGGTACGGTTAACATAATCGAATCCAACCTCACAAGCAACACCGCAAATGTGAATGGAGGAGCAATATACAATACTGGTGGTGGTACGGTTAACATAACCCAATCCAACCTCAACTACAACAACGCAACAATCGGTGGTGGAGGAGCAATAAACAAAGATAGTGGTACGGTTACCATAACCGAATCCAACCTCACACACAACACCGCAAGGGATGGAGGAGCAATATACAACTACAGGGATATTCTTACCATAACCGACTCTAAACTCACACACAACACAGCAACCCGAACTGGAGGATCAATATCATCATATGCAAGTAGTAGTTCTTCCGAGTTTTTGATTGTAATTGATAATAACACATTTACGGAAAACAGCCTAACATTCACGAAACGTAGAAATGCAAATTTAACATTAAACATTACAAACAATACATTCAACAACACAATTTTCTACATCAACAACACCAATGAAAGTAAATATATTAATGTATATATTGCAGAAAATAAGTTTGATAAAAGTACCGGATGCTTAATAGACAGTATTGAAGGGTTACCTCGTGAGATTAATGGATTCAATGATGATTATGAATACAATGACGAGTTTAGAAGTTATCTGATAGAAGGTAACAAAAACTATAAAACTACCAATTTAACAATTACAACAGATGAAGATAATCCATACATAAATGATACAATTACAATAACGGTGACATTAAAGGACATAGATGAAATGGGAATAGGTGATAAAAACATAACTATAACAGTAAATGACCAAGACATATGCAATATAACAACAACAAAGGGTGGAGTTGCAACCACTACCCTATCATTTAATCAAAGTCGAAAAAATACTATTAAAGCACAATTTATTGGAGATACTGATTATAATCCATCCAACGATACAATAACAGTAAACTCACAGAAACTGCCGACAAAGATAACCGCGACACTAACCAACAACACAATAGGAAACACCACACTTAACGTGCTGGTAACAGATACATACAACAACAAAAAAGTAACAACCGGACAAATCGAGGTATACGGCAGCAACGACAATAAACTAGGCAACACCACCATAAACACTACCGGTACAACCAGCATCAACCTGGACGTTAAGACAAAAGACATAACCGAATTAAACATTAGGTACATGGAAAATGATGACTATACAAATAGTACTTATAGGATGAGTAATATTGTAATAGTAGGAAGACAATCAGAGGTTGAAGCCACCACCAATAACAGAACCTATCTCAACACGTCAATAAACGTAACGGTAAAAGACCCTGTAACAGATACAATTATAAAAGATGCACAGATAACAATAACACTGCCAGACGGCAAAGAAATAAACACTACCACAGGAAGTACCGGTACAGTCACAGTACCACTAACACTACCTGTAGGATCACAGAAGATAAACATAAAATTCAACGGAAACAATGAATACAACGCCTCAAACAATACACTGTCAATCAACGTAGAAAAACGAGCATCCACAACCGCGGCAACCATAAACAACAAAACAGCCGGAAACAATACAATAACAATAAAAGTAACGGACAAGACAACCAAACAACCAGTAACAAGCGGACAAATAGAAATAATAAACAACATAGACAATAGCACAGTAGCAAAGGCCACGATAAGCTCCGCCAACACCACAGTTACAACAACACTAAATGAAAGCGGAACATACAACCTGACCGTGAAATACCTTGGAAACGACTACTATAATGCCAGCCAACGTGCAGTTAATAATCTTAACATCCAGAAACGGATAGCCACATTAACAGTCAAAACAGTAAACAACACCCTGAACAACACAATGGTAAACATAACTCTAACAGACAGCTCAACAGGAAAAGCAATACCTAACGCACAGGTGACAATCAAACTGCCAAATGGTACAACAGTAAACACAAACATCGGCACAACGGGAACAGTTACACAGAAAATAACACTACCAACAGGTAAAAACACAATAAATGTTACCTACACCGGATCAAAAACATACAACAATGCCAGCAAAAACCATACAATCGACGTTAAAAAGCTCACCACAAAGACAAGCATAACACCTGTCACTGCATACCTCGGCGATAAGATAACACTAAAAGCAACGGTAACTGCAGAAAATAACATAAAAATCAATGAAGGAAATGTCATCTTTAAAATAAACGGAGTAACAATAAAAGACAACGGCAAACTCACCGGAAGTGACAACCCACTAAAAGTCAAAGTAGCTAACGGAGCAGCAACCGCCACAATAACGGCAGACTCCAGCATGAAAAACGCAGCCCAAATAACGGCACACTACATAGAAAACACCGACTACACAGCTTCAAACAGCACACCAGCAAAAATAACACTCAAACCTCGAACAGCAACAATAACAGTAACCACAAACACCAAAACAATAAAACAGGGACAAAACCTCACAATAACAGCAAAAGTAACAGATACAACAAGCGGTAAAAAAATAAACACCACCGCAGATGAATACGTCTACTTCAAGATAAACGGAATCACACTCAAAGACGCAAACGGAGAAATGCTCAAAGCCAAAGTAGTAAACGGAATAGCCACCATCAAATACACAATACCACTGGGACTATCATGCGTAACAGATACACAATCCATGACACCTAAGAATCAAACAATACTCGCAGTCTTCTACAGCAAAAACTACCCTGATGACACCAAAAACACGACCACATTCCAAGTGGAAAGATCCAACATCACTATTACCCTATCTAATGCGACAATAAACAACAAGACACACACATTATCCATGAAAATAACTATCAAAGACTACCTTGGAAACACTGTATCAGGACCAAACAAACTCATAATAAAGGTTAACGGGGTAACGCTCAAAAACGGCACAGAAGTCATGTACTTCTACACAACCGACGGAATCCTAAACCTTAAGAATGCACCAGTACCGATAGCCAAAAACTACACTAGTGTAGATGTCATAACACAGGACAGACTGGCCTATAAGTCACAGAGAAACACTACTAAGATTATAAAGGTAACCAACTAAACCCCCCTAATCCCCCCTTAATCATTTTTTTTAATTAAATTAAATCCCTAGATTATATATTATCAGCCAACATGGTAGAATGGCTGTTTCTTGGCCAATAATGGATTTGCACGTCACTTTCTATTGGAGATTGTTTGCATGTTTTGTAAATCATTGAATGAAAACCATTCTTTTGTTTATAATAAATGAGTCTATAAAGAACTAAAATGCTTTAAAGTTAAGTACTATCAAACTTACTACTACTTCTTCAAACATTGCAACCACCTCCTTGGATTTCAGAAGGAAAAAATCATACCAATACCATCAACGTCAAAAATATGAACTTATTTTATAATAAATCAAAAATACATCTTAAAATAACTATTTAAATACGAATTAACTAAAAATAGATAAAAAAATTATAAATTAACTAAAAAGAAGAATTGTCAAGTTGATTCCAGAGAGCAAGATTTCATATTGTTTTTTTACTTTTTAAAAACTATTAAATCAGAATATTAGCTGTGGAATCAATAATAAATATCTTAAAGTAAAATATTTCAACAGATTATTATTTTTTTCTTGTTATTTCAAAGAGTTTATAATAGATGAAATTCATAATAATTTATATATTAATCCATTTAATTATATTATAAAAAGATGTTTTATATTTTACATTTTAAGATATCTAGTAGTAGAGGTTTTTTTATGGTGTCTGAAAATTGGGATGAAGTTGTTTCGAGGCTTGAAAATTTTGATTTGAATAATTTGTTAAATCAGGACTTTTTAAATGATCTCAATAAAATTATTGGAGTTGACGAAACAATCAGTTGTGTAAATATTTCATTGATTGTCAGAGGTAATGTTATTAATCTAGAAAACAATAATGTTGAGGGCATAACAATTAGTTGTGATAAATTAGTTGATACAATCGTTAAAACAATTTATTTAAATACTGAATATAAACAAAACGAAATTAAGCAAATCATTGAAAAATATGATAAAATAGATGAAAGATGAGGTTTTAAATTATGTATGTCAATAGTCAAGCTGTTAACATTGAATATTCTGGCAATATTACTAGTCAGATAATAGAAAAAGTAATCCAATTTAAAAATAGAATACAGAATTACTTTAAATCAAAAATCAATCCCCAATTCGATTTAATCACATGTTTTAATAATTTTAGTGATTTATTATTCTCTATTGAATTATTTAAAATAGAATTTACAGCTTTTTCAAATTTAAGAATCATAATTGAACATATTATAGATAACAACATTATTAATAATAATATTGATTTTGTTAATAAAAATTTTGATTTATTTTTTGATTTATTGGAATCAAAAATTAATCTAATTAAAAAGGAAGTTTCTCAAAGTGAATATGCAGAACAATTAGAAATATATGATTCTAAAATCCAAGAATATAATTCATATTTCTTCAAAAACATTTATGAAACTACTGATGATAATCAGGATGCAATTGCAATTGGTAAAATATTATTAGAATAGATGTGATTTAAGATGGATTACTCTTTAGATACATGTGTAGTTGTTGGATTTACTTTTTGTCCAGATAAACATTATCCACCATCTAATAAATTTATTTCGAATACACAAAAAAAATTATACTGGACTACAACAGTAAAAAAGGAATATACAAGAAAGTATTCTAAAATTAATAACATAATAATTAAATTTACCAATACCATTATTGAAATTTCAAGAAGAAAAGATGGAGCATTTATTGATAGTTACGATATTTTTGAGAAATTGTTTTTAAATAATACCCGACATATAAAATTAGATCTTGAAAAAAAAATCAGAATTCTAAAATATTTATGGAATAAAATAGGTAATATTCTTGATTTTAATAAAATCAAATCCATTCTTCTTAATGTTTTAGGAATATTTGAAATTAGAAAAACTATATTGGATGAAAAACTTCATTATCATCATTGCACGAGTAATGTCCATGAAAAATATAAAAATTTGGCTAAAAAATTTGTCGAAAATGGTGGTCACACTCCAGATGATATTGTTATCATTGAATCCCATGATTTAGGTTTAAATCAAGAGGTCAGTATAATAACTTTTGATAAAGATTTCTGTAAAGCCTGTTCTAAAACCAATGGATTATCAGTTGAATGTCTTTTATGTTAAAGTAAAAATAATACTGTAATTTATAATTCACAACCAGAAAAATATGGATGTAATCATTACATAATTATCACTATCTAAATGACAACCAGTAAAAAAAATCTAAGAATCAAAGACTTTAACTGTCAACGAGAAATTATTTCAATGAAACAATATGTTAATATATTACAATTGAGTCTAATAAAGAACTAAAATGCTTTGAAGTATAATACTATGAAAAGTAATGGTATTTCTTCAAACATTGCAACCACCTCCTTGGATTTCAGAAGGAAAAAATAAGATTCTGACATTAAAAATATTCATTATAATCCAATAAAAAACAATCATTATATTTAAAAGAATCAATGAATATTAATAGTAACAAAAATATTCAAGGTAACTATATATACCAGAGGTTACATACTATCATGTAACGTGGTATAAATAGTTAGGCGTCTTGCCCAATTTTGGAGCATTACGCTATCCACTGTTAAACATTGTTTTCATGTTTGTTAACTGTGTAATGAAAACATTGTTATTTTGAAACAAATGAGTCTTAAAAAGAACTCAAATGTTCTGAAGTTTAGTACTATCAATAGTAGTACTATTACTTCTAACATTGTAATCACCTCCTTAAAGAATACGGAAGAGAAAAAATAAGCTTCCATACAACATTCTACTACTGGTTCATATTTATAGTGGAAGCCTAGCTACTTTTGCAGGACACAGATGCCACATTATAATCTATTTTTATTATAAAAAAAATATTTTAGGAGAAAAAAACGATCCCCTAAAACACATTAACCCACACTACTTCCAGCCAGTAGACTCTTTAAGAATAATGGCATAAAAAACCACTGATAATATATTAAACATTAAACTATTTAAAGATTATTATCAAGTTATAGACCATTTAAAGTATAACGAAAGAATTTCTCTAAAAAGAAACTTCGTTATATATAGATTGAAGAAGAATAAATAAAATAAATTATGAACAATATATTATAAAATTTATTAAACGATTGATGAAGTTAGATTATAGATAGATATAACGAAGGAAAAAAATTATAGATAATTATTCAAACACACAATAATTCAGAATTAACGTATAACATATCCTTACCAAAAAACAGCCAAAAGAAAATACAAAACAGAGACTGAATAAATCATAAACATTCTCATACATGAAAAAACAAAAACTACCCAAAAGTGACCGAAATGTAATCATGCCAAAAACAAGTAAAGTTTATATATTTGGAATTTTAAACAATTATTTAAGAGGGTATTTGGTGATATATCAAATCATTTTAGATACTACCTATAAGTGAAATATGTAAATTTTAGTATCTCAATGATAATTCTAATTGTTTCAATGAAATAAATAATATCCACTCATATCCCCTCCATTTTGTTTGAAGCACTAACGACTAATTCTTGTGTAACCTACTGACTATCACAACCTACTTATTCTAAACGTTCGACTATTAAACACCAAATACCCATAAATAAATAATATTATTTTTAGTACCATAGCATAGGCCGTGAAAATTACTAAAACGAAGGGAAGTACCGTACAACAGAAACCAAGCCCCAATGGACATTAACTGATTTCCTAATTAAATATTTATCACTAATACTATATGAAAACTACTATTCAATAAATATTTGACCAATCCAATGGATTAAAAATACCTTTTTAATACCCATTTTATTAATAACATACCATTATACACGTAATACTAATACTATAACAGATTAATTAATTCAATAGGATTCTAGAGTATACTGAATCGTTTAATTAAACAAGAAAAGATATTCAAAGAAAAAACAAAAAATACTTTTTATCTAATCTAACATCTGACTTCAAAATCTTTCAACCGGATTTTAAACAACCTCCTCGGAAAACCAGGAAGATTGATGATAGGATTTAATAATTGAAACAAAATAGTTATAGAGGGTGTGCGACAACTCTCCCAAAATGAGTAATTTTTTATTACTTTAAATCTCTTTATTTTTAATTTATTTTATTGTATATTTTTGTTTTTTGATATATTTTTTATTTTGATTTATATTTGAATTATAGTTTTTGTTTTATATGTATATTTAAATATAACCTTTTATAAATATATTATACAGAATAAGATTATTAATGGTTTTGTTATTTATGGTTTTACGTGAAGATACTATTGGTCAAACATTTTTGTTACCTACAGATATTGGGACTTTGATTCCTGAGGATCATGTTTGTTTTTTTATAGAGAAACTTGTGAATTGTGTTGATTTTAGTGAAATTGATTTTCAATATGTTGATACTCCTGGTCAAAAGGCTTATCCTGCCGCTATGCTGGTATGTATAATAC
>JAFRMD010000171.1 GCA_017430835.1 Methanosphaera sp. | reverse complement strand
TTTGTACAATTGGCTGCTAAAATTGGTATTGTTGTAGGAATATTAAATATATTGTCAGGTTCAGTTATTGTTAAAACAATTGCAGCATTTATGTCTTTGGCCGCTTCCGAAGGTATTGCTGCTACATCAACATTAGCATTCCAAATGATAGTTGAAGCGTTGAATAAAACAATGATTGGACGTTTAATTGTAAGTATGTTTACTTATATAAAAACTTTGGGTACTGTTGCCGCAACTCAAGGAGTTGTAGCAGCGTCAAGTATGGCTCTTAAGGGAGCTTTTGATTTGTTGGCCGCTCATCCTATTTTCTTTGCTTTAACTGCTTTTGTTGGAACAATGGCTTTATTAAAAGCAAACACTCAAGCTGTTAGAGATGAAATAACAAATTTAAATACGGAACTGGAAGATTTACAAAGTATAGATGATAGATTGGGTGAAATTTCTGATAAATTTGCGGAAGGTAATTTATCGGTTTCTGAACAAAAGGATTTATTTGAAGAAATTAAATCTTTGCAAAAGAAATTAAGAGATGAATATAATTTAAATACTAAAGCCCTTAATACAACTAATGGCGAAATTGAAAAACAAATTGAAAATATGAGAACTCTTATTGAGTTAGAAGAGCAAAAGAAAAATAAAAAGGCATTAGAAGATACGGAAGACCTTGGGGCAGGTATGAGTTTTGGCGAATTTATTTTAACCCCATCAAGATGGTTTGACGGATTCACTAAAGAAGGCCAAAAACGTATAGATGAAGAAGTAGAAACATATAAAAATAACATTATAAAATATGCAAAGGGTGCAAATAAAGATATTGCAAATGCATTTACTGATTTTGAAGAGGCCTTTAATGACCCAGAAATTACGGCTGATAAACTAGGGGAATATTATACAAAAGTATTTCAATCAATTCAAGATTCCGATTTAAGTGAAGAAGCTAAAATGTATTTAAGGGGTAATCTAATTGAAATATATGATGATTATAAAGAAGCTTTGGCAGATACATTTAATGAAAATAAAATCAAAAATGCTTTAAAAGGTAATTTTAGTGGTGTTATTCAAAATTTAATAACTGGCGGAGATTATGATTTAGGAAATGGATTTAGAGTTCATATAACAAGTGCTTTAGAAAAAGGTCTTGATTCAGATTGGTTTAGAGAACAAATTCATAAAATAGCAGATGAAAATGGATTCGCTGATATGGATTTAATCAAAGAATTAGGATTAGATGAAGCGTTAAATGAAGAAGGAAATTGGAATTTTTTAAATGATATTATACAAATGTCTAAATCATTAAACGTTCCATTAGAGACGGTTTTAGATGTTTTAGTTGAATTATATCCTCAATTAGCTTCTGTTGCTGATGCTACAGCAATTGCAAGAACTCAATTTGAAGAATTAGGAGAACAATTATTATCTCTTAAAGACGCATATAACGACATATCAGATGCGTGGGATGAATATAATGAAAAAGGATATTTCACGGTTGATACTTTAGATAAATTATTAAACGATTATCCTCAATATTTAGA
>JAFRMD010000170.1 GCA_017430835.1 Methanosphaera sp. | reverse complement strand
CAGAAGATGAAACATTCACACTAAAAACAAATGATAATGGAACAATAACACAAACATACACTCCTAAAAAAGTTGGAACACAAACAATCACTGCCACATACTCCGGAGACAGCCAATACATAAACAGTACATCAACAACCAGCATCACAGTCAAAAAGATAAACACAAAAATAGATCTAAAAGTATCCAATACCACGCCAATAAACAACACACCAATCACCATAACCGTAACACTTACAGATGCAGACGGAAACAAGTTAGTAAATCAACAAGTAACACTAAACATCAACGGAAAAACAGTAACGGCAAAAACAAACAATAATGGAATAATAACACAAAACTATACACCAACAAAAGTTGAAACACAAAACATAACCGCAACATACAATGGAACTAGCCAATACATTAATAGCACTGCAACAACTAGCATAACCGTTAAGAAAATTAACACCAAACTATCAGTAAAAGTATCCAACACTACACCAGTAAACAATACAAACATTACAATTACAGCAACACTAACAGATACGGATAATAAAGCAATTGCAAACCAAAATATTACAATAAAAGTAAGTGATAAAACTTTCAACATAAAAACCAATAACAATGGAATAGCAACACAAACATACACACCAACCAAAGTAGAAAAACAAACAATAACCGCAACATACAAAGGAGACAGCCAACACAACAACAGCACAGCAACAACCAACATAACAGTCAAAAAGATAAACACAAAAATAGATCTAAAAGTATCCAACAACACACCAATAAACAACACACCAATCACCATAACCATAACACTAACAGATGCCAACAACAATAAACTAGCAAACCAACAAGTAACACTAAACATCAACGGAAAAACAGTAACAGCAAAAACAAACACAAATGGAATAATAACACAAAACTATACACCAACAAAAGTTGAAACACAAAACATAACCGCAACATACACTGGAGACAGCAGATACAACAACAGCACAAAAACCATCAAAATAACAGTCAAAAACAAGATAAAAACCAAAACCACAGTTAACCCAGCTACTGGAGTTATTGGAGAAAAACTCACCATCAAAGCAACAGTAACCGATACAAACGGAGGTAAAGTAAACGAGGGAAACCTCATATTCAAAGTAAACGGCGTAACAATAAAAGACAACGGAAAACTAACAGGTTCAAATAACCCACTCAAAATAAAACTAGTAAACGGAGTAGCAACAGCCACCATCATACCAGATATCAATATGACCAACTCTAAAAACATAACTGCATACTATGTTGGTACAACAATATACAATGCATCTACTAGCAGTCCTGCGAGTATAAATATATCCAAACGTAACGCTACGATAGAAGTAACTACAAACAAGAAGATAATCAAACAGGGACAAGTACTCACGATAACCGCTAAAATCTATGACACCACCAACGGCAAAAAAACAAGCAATATAACACGATACCAGGACGAATACGTATACTTCAAGGTAAATGGTATAACACTCAAGGATGCCAATGGAGAAATGCTTAAAGTCAAGATAGTAAACGGCACGGCAACGGTAAACTACACCATACCACTAGGAATATCCTGCGTAACGGATATGCAGACATTAACACCAAAAAATCACACAATACAGGTGGGATTATACAATAAAAACTATCAGAATATCATGACAAAAACACCAACCTTCCAGGTGGAAAGATCAAACATCACAATAAACCTAGCCAACGCTACAATAAACAATAAGACACACACATTATCCATGAAAATCACAATCAAAGACTATCTCGGCAACACAGTAGCAGGACCTAACAAGTGTATTATAAAAGTTAATGGTGTAACGCTTAAAAACGGTACCAATGTACAGTACTACTACACAACTGATGGAGTGTTAAATCTTAAAAACATACCGGTACCTCAATCTAAAAACTACACCAGCATAGAGGTCATTACCCAGGATAGACTTGCATACAACTCACAGAGAAACACTACAAAAGTGATAAAAATCACAAACTAAACTCCCCTATTTTCTCATTTTTTTACAACAGCATTAAACCAGTTCCATAAATTAATGTTCAGAAAACGTTTTAAATTTGTGTTTTTATTTCATTATAGTATGTTTTATCATAAGGTTTAAAAATAATTCATACAAACATCGCATATCATAAAATTAATAAAAATAATTACGTAGATGACCTAAATAACAAAGGTTATATTTAATCATTTATTCTTTTACTTCAGTTACCATGGTATTATTAATTTTGAAAGAATTAGATTTATGTTAATAACATTTAAGATTAAAACAAGAGGATTTTTCAAAAAGTATGATAATCAGATGGACAGTTCTGTGGAGTTGTGACTTATTTAACATTGACTTCATAAATCATTTTTTTATAGTGGTAAAAAAAGGAATGCATTGTTATCTAAAGTATATATATTTAATTATCAATACATATAATTATAAAACAATAGGAGATTAATATTATGACAGAATTACCACTCGCACCTGTAAAAAGAATAATACAAAAAGCAGGTGGAAAAAGAATCAGCGATGAAGCAGTAGTTGAACTTGCAAACGTAATGGAAGAATACGGAGAAGAAGTAGCGGAAGTTGCAACAAAATATGCAAGTCATGCTGGACGTAAAACAGTTACCGCTGCAGATATTAAATTGGCAATACAATAATTATATATGGGTATATGTTAATAATTTTAACGTATAGCCCTTATTTTTTTTATATTTATTTCAATCTTTTTTTAGAAATTCTCTTTTTTATTTACTGGAAGCTTTATATCCTGGATTGCTGACAGTCTAATGATTTTATTTTATTGTTCGTGTTTGTACAATTGTTGTTGAATGGGTAACATATTCCCGGAAAGCCGATATTAAATGCTTGTATTCTTATATGGCATTATATTAAATTTTCCATCAATAATTATTAGGGATATTTAGATTAAACAACAAATTTTAATGGCAAAAGATAATTAAATTAAGGGCAGTTTATAATTCAATGTTTTTAAATGGATTATTATATATTGTCCACTATAATTTATGTGTTTACTATTTATTTGTGGGAACATTTTGGATTTGTATACCTATTGGATTTTATGCAAAACATCGGATATTTGGGGCTACAATATAATCTGTGGCTACAAAATCAACATTTATCTTGGTGTTCATAGCCGGGATCTTTTCTCGCAGTTTTCATCTGATATAATACAATGAAATGTGTGAACAAACTTATTTGTGGTTACAATTTTAATTAGTTAATGATGTTGATAACAACAATGTTTGTATGCCTGAATAACTGCAATTTGTTTCGTTAAAATTTTTATTGTTCAAAATTATCCGCTTGATGTATGAAATACTTATGATATTTCTGGATTTTCAATAGAAACTCATTCACTATACTTCAGTCTTAAAGAAAATTAATTAATGATTATTCAAAAAGTCAGAAATAATAAGTATTATATATTATAACAATAAATAAATATCAATTGTATTATCATTTAAATTATGATAATACATCAAACTATATGTTTATATTTAACACTATTCAAAAAATATTTTAAATTTTATTGAATCTAATAAAAGATATTAAAAGTTTATTATTTTAACCATTCAATAAGTATAAAATACAGAGATGTGCAATTAAGACCTCAAATGAATGTCACTTATTGAAAAATTGGATTAATAAAACTTATTTATGAAAAAGTGATTTAATATTTGTTTCTTTTAACTTATTATTTTTCACTGTATTTCCTTTTTAATTAGTTCATGTAAAACAGGATTTAAGGGAAATTAAAGAGGATTTTGTATTTTTTTCCTCTTTTACATTTTTTTGAAAACTTTTCATAACAAACTAATTACTTATTTTAATAGTTCATATAAATTTTTTCTAAATGGTGGACAACAGCTTCTTATTTGCTGGTGGGCTATTGGTAAAAAATAATATGAAATATAAAACATGCTAAAAAAAGGTATAAGATAACATTTAAGTAACATTCATACTTCTTTAATGCCCATTGATTTTTAAGAAACATCACCATCGGATATCTTTTGTACGTATGTTTTTTTTTACAAATGCTTTTTATCATTCTTGTTTTTTGGCCTCTTGTAATCCCATAACATTATTTGCATGTTTTTTTTTCTTGTTGGAGACCTGACCAAAATTAGTTAAGTACTTATTTTTTCCATATACAAAATATACTGTGTTTATAATTAAATTATAGTTCATTTGATTTTTGATATGTTAAATTACTTTAAAAATAGTGTTTTTTCAATAAAACAAGTATT
>JAFRMD010000169.1 GCA_017430835.1 Methanosphaera sp. | reverse complement strand
AGTTCTATGTATTCGTATAGTTCTTTTAGGTCGTATTCTATTATTTGTTGGTGTTTTTCTATTTGTGCTTCTTTGTTTTCGTATTTTTTGTTGAAGTTTTCTTGTTCTTTTGTTATTCTTTCTGCTTCTTCTTCGCAGAATGCTAGTTCAAAGTTTAGGTTGGGGTTGTCTGGTTGTTCTAGTAGCAGTTCTTTAAGACATACTATTCTTTTGTTTAGGTTTTCTTTTACGTCTAATAGTTCGTCTCCTTCTTTGTATTTGAATTCGTATAATTGTCTGTCGTATTGGATTTGATCTATCAGTTTGTGTAAATCAATCATTTTTTATCACTTATAGATTCTTATATTTTTTTATTTTGTTTTAAGTATTATTTTATTTTTCTTTAAAATTGGATTTATTATTTTTTGCCATAATTTTAATTTATGATGTGTTGAGGTTTTTTGGAGAAAAAGATATGATATGTATTTATTGGAAATTATAATGTTTGTTGCTACTTCTTTTTGTAAGTGTGGTTGCTATTGGTTATGCAGATTTTCTGTTTTAATATTTTTGTTTAATTATTAATCTTTTAAGAGTAATCCTACGTAGAAGTCACAGTTTTCACAGTATTCGTAGTCATCATATAGTTCTGCTTCACATTCTGGACAGTAGTAGTCTATATCATAGAGGTCTCCTGTTTGTGGATCGTATCTCATGTAAATAATCGCCTCATATTTTTTGTCAAATATTATATATTTTCTCCTTTCTTTAAAATACTTGTGAATTTGTTAAAGGATAAAAGTTATATTAATCATTTAATATACTATTATTATGTTTAAAAGAATTGTTTTAATTGCTTTTATCATTATAACATTGTCTTTATCCTCTTGTGTTTTTGCAGTTCGTGAATGGGATGAAGAACATGAATTTAATCCTGTTGATTTATTGTTTTGTTATAATGATCATAATACTACAACGTATGAAGGCGATTTGGGTTTAGAAAAAACATTATGTAACAATACCATTGATAATAAAACTTATAGAATTCCTACTGGTGCGGTTCGTGGCATTGCTTATGCTACTAAAAAGTCGTTTAAGTTTGATGAACCTATTATTATGACGCATAGTTCCGGTAATGAACCTAAGATGATTTTAACTATGAAGTATAAGAATGGTACTGTTATTCCTGTTTTGGATTATGATACTAAGGGTATGACTAAGGAACAGATGAGTTATTTTGATGATTTTGAAAATCAGCGTGATGCTTATTATGATAATAAGTCCTATTGGCAAGAGGCTGATATGGAACATTCTCTTAGTAAGAAGTCTTCTGAAAAGTCTTCTTCAAGCAGGTATTATTATTATGTGGGAACTAATGGTCGTGGTATAGTCTATGATTATTAATTCTGACAATTATTCTTTTATTTATTGTGTAAAATTTTATATTTTTTGAAAAATAATTTCAATAATTTAATTTTTTTTCATTATAATAATTTAAATAGGTATTTAAGAATTATTTCATTATCAAATTATTTGAAAATTATAAATAACTTTTAAAATGACATTTAAAATTATGGCTTGTTTTTATTTTTACAATAATTATTTTTCATCCAATATTTTTTCAGTAATCATTACCGCAGATTTAACCATTTTTGGACAGAATTTTGTAAACAATTCATTATCCAATGCATATTGGACTCCTTCTTTAGTTGAAATGTCACAACCCAGTAATGTATTGCATAGGTATGATCCATTTTCTCTTTTAAATTCATCTAAGAATTTGTCACAAACTTCATTTGATTTAATTTTACTATCCATATCCTCTATTCTACTTTTTCCATATTTTAATCCTAAAACCATTAGAGCTCCTGTACATGCTCCACATACTTCACCCTTACGCATTCCACTACCAAAACATCCGCCAATTTTTAGTGCATTTTCTTTGCTAAGACCATACTCTTCGGAAAAAGCTGCTAATACTGCTTGTGAACAATGATATTTTTCTTCAAATAATTTTAAAGCTTCGTTAACATGATTCATATAAACACTCCATATATTCATTCTCTCCAGATTATATATTTTCCTTTCTAAAATTCTTAATTTATTTATTCATAGCTGAGTAATTACTTCTTCAAACTTGTGTAAGCTGGATACTTCAAATACTTCTGCTCCCGCTTTTTCATATTCTTTTACGTAACTTGTAGTATTATTCCATCTTATCTTCTTTTCAGGATTAAGTATTATAACCCTATTTGCTTTACTTAACATAGTTTTTATTAAAGAAGCACTTTCCAGGATACCATTAATATACTTTCCTTTCCAGTCGCGACAATCAGTTAATATAATAATATCAGTTCTACTATTTATTTCAGCCATATCTAAAAATTCTTTAAATGCTTTTGCCATATCTGACTGACCATAACACCTAATTCCTTTAGCTCTTTGTGCAACATTTATTTCACCTACACTTTTATAGGATTCTACTTCCAGAACCTCCGTTACATCAGTTACCTCATTGTCAAAATCATATATTTTCACTTTATTGAATGTTCTTTTGCATCCATATAACAATAGAAAAAACCATGATGTAATCCATTCACATGATCCACTCACATCACATAAAAAAACATGCTTTGATTTCTTTTTAGGGGGTTTATCGTAGCATATTTTAATGAAATGTCCTCCATTTTTTAGATTTGAACGTATTGTTTTTGACATGTTAATATGGTGTGAATTATATTTTTTTCGTCTTTTAGACCTTTGATTAGCTATCTTTTTACTTAGTCTACGACATAATTCAAAGACTCTTGGATCCCAACTATCCAATAAGATTAAACTTCCATCCAACATTTTTTTATAATCTGAATTTTGTTTTAATCCATCTTTCATCATCAAATCATATAATTGTTGTAATTGTTCAAGATTTTGTTCAGGAATAACTTCATTCATTGGATTATATGATGATTCTTCATGCGAATTTTGATTATCTTCTTCTTCAGTTTGTTCTTTTTTAGTCTCTATCTTTTTAAAGACTTTATTAAATGCCCGGTCAAACTTATCGTTATCATCATTGTCTTTAACATATATGGCTTTCAATGATAGATAAAATTCATCGTAGGTCATATTATTGCTCAAATTTTTTAGAACAACATCTGCAATTATTGTGCTTCTAATACTGATAGGCATGTTTTCGTTTCGTAAAAAATTTGAAAGTAAAATTATTTTATTATTTATCAAAAGATCATCACCTATGAAGAATTATTTACTGTATTTAGGAATATTAATTTTTTTCTCTGAAAAATGGACATTTGCTTTTAATGCACTGATTATTCTGTTTTGAGTGTTCACATTTAATTTCTTGTTTTGTCATTGTTATGTTGAAGTTTTCTTCTACAAAGTCGATGGCTACTTGTATTGATAAGTAAGAGTCTCTTTTACAGCATCTGGACCACCATTTTTTCCAATTTGTGTTAATGATTTTGATGTTATTTGGTGTGATAGGCTAAATTCTCTTCTTTTTAATGGTGTTGATTCTGTAATTATTGAAATAAACATTCCAGTACTTATTCCTGCACCACATGCTCCCCAGTATCCACATGATCCTTCAGGCACTTTTTTTCCTCTATTAAACATTTCTATTAATGCATCTTCAAGATTGATTTTTCCTCCAGCGTTTTTGTATGCTGTTAGTAATGTTGAACCCACCATTGTAGATGTTCGAATCCGTGCATATGACAAAATGGTTGAGACATTAATTCCTGAATAATTTCTATAGGGTTAGTGGATTTGCTCTTTAGACAAATCTTTATTATTGAATTTAAGATATCTGTATGATATTCGTTACAAATGTAATGATTGTTTTTACACATTGTTTTAGTATTTTCTGTTTTATGACAAATACTACATTCCGTAGTACATCCTTTTGTATATATTTTAAAGGTGCTTCACATATTAAGCATTCTTCATAATGAAAAATTGCTCCTTATTTCATTTTTTTAACTATTTTTTTGATGTGATTGATAATATCCTCTGTAATAGTTTTTTTTAATATTATTTATTGCAACATTTTTTATTATCAAATTTTTCTTTATAATCTGATTTGGTAATGTTTTCTATAAATTCTTTAAATTCATTGAATATTTTTTTGTTAATTCGATAATAGGACCATTGAGCTTTTTTTTCTACAAGTACTAATTCTGAATCTACTAATTGTTTCATATGGTGTGATAATGCTGGTTGTGTAAAATCAAAATATTCTAGTAAATGACAAGCACATAGCTCTTCGTCACTTAATAATTTAATTATTTCAACCCTGTTTTTATCGCTTAATGCTTTAGAAATACGTATAATCTCTTCTGTTTTAATATTTAACATGCCTCCTATTGATTATAGGATTACATAAAGAACTATTAATATAAATAATTATTTATATAAACAAATATTTATATAAACTTCTATATAAAGTTAATCGTTGTTATAAAATATTTAATCAAAGGACTACAAGAATACGATATTTAAAGATTAATAATGGTAAATAATCTTATTGTTAGAGTTAATCTATCTTTTAACAAATTGAAAAATTAAAAATAAAAAATAGTTAAATAAGGATTTAACAACTAATATTATATGGCATTAATTTCGGTTTAGGTTTTTCTTAGTTGTTTTAATCCTTATTCTTTTCCTTAATTTATGAAATGTATAAATTTTGAACTGTTTTTCATTAATTTGGAAGTGCTTATTATTTTACATATGAAGTTTTAATTTATGTATTTAAATTAATGGTGGTGAGATATGGCTTATAGGTTTGTTATGGTCTCTAGTGAGACTGGTTTAATTATTTTAAATTTTATTCCGAATTTTTTCCACGCTCCTTGGATGTATCCCATTTTTTGGAGTTTGTCTAAATAAGGAGTGAGCTCGTCTTTCCAGACTTTCAGTTGTTTGAATTTTTTACTGTTTATCGTTGTTCCTACTTTCTGGTTGATAAGTAGGCTTCTTAGTATTGATTTTGTTATGTCCATGACCATTTTTTTCATCTCCTTTTTCTTTTATTTTTCTTAATTAATTTAACTTATGATTATAATTTATTTTTTTTATTTACTTTTTGTAATTATAAGTATATTTGTTTTAGTATATAAAGGTTACTAAAAATTATACTATTTTAATAACTAACCGTTACTAAAATAATATGTTAAAAAATTACTCAAAATAAAAACAACAACGAATTAAAATTTAAAAAAAGCAATAAAGGATAAATAGAAACGAATAAAAAGAAATAACTAAAAAGAATAATTAAAAATAATTAAGATTCTTCATAATATTTATTTATATTTTCTTTAAAGGTATTGTAAGCTTTTTTAAACTCACCTTCAGTAATTTTATCAGATTCATATTTTAATGAAGTTAAAACAAAATTCTCAATAGTAGAAAGTATACCTTTTAATAAAACTAAATATTCTACCACTTTATCAATATCTTCTTGAACACTATCCATATCTATATGATGATGGTGATGTTCATGCTCATGCTCACAATCTCCATCTTCCTCATGTTCTTCATGTTGTAAAATATGACCTAGAATTTCCTTAATATTTTCAAAGATTTTATTAATCAATTCCTTGGATTTACTTATTTCTTCATCAAAATTATACTTTGTATCACTAATCTTATCTAAAAATCCAAAAATCACCATTGAAAATGTTGTTTGAGAAAAATTAATAAAATTCATTGTTTTTTCTGCTAAAAATCCTAAAACATTTTCATTGTTATTAAATTCACCAAAATCATCAATTAATGAATCAATTAAGTCATCAGCTCTGGTGAATAATTGTTTAATCATACTGTTTTGCATAATAATCACGTCCACAATTTTTTTTTAAACAATAATTTAAACAATATCTAATCTCTCCTAAACAAATCTCTTGTATAAACCTTATCCATGACATCACCAAGAACATCAGAATCAAAGCGGTTTGCAAGAATAACATCACTTTCTTTTTTGAAACGCTCAATGTCATTAACAACTTCAGATCTGAAAAATTCGCTTCCATCATCTAATGTTGGTTCATAAACAATTACAGGTATTCCTTTTGCTTTAACACGTTTCATAACACCTTGAATAGCTGATGCACGGAAATTGTCACTGTTACTCTTCATGGTTAGCCTGTAAACTCCAACAGTCTTAGGATTCATGGAAATAATTTCATCAGCAATGAAGTCCTTACGTACTGAATTGGAATTAACAACGGCCTCTATCATAGTCTGTGGAACATCCTTATAGTTTGCCAACAACTGTTTTGTATCTTTAGGCAAACAGTATCCTCCATACCCGAATGAAGGATTGTTATAATGTCCTCCGATACGAGGATCCATACAAACACCATCTATAATCATCTGAGTATCAAGGCCTTTGGTTTGGGCATAGGTGTCAAGTTCATTAAAGTAACTTACTCTTACAGCAAGGAAAGTATTGGCAAAAAGCTTTATGGCTTCTGCTTCCGTTAGGTGTGCTAACAATATAGGAATGTCTTGAGGGGAAGTATTAGCTCTTTTTTCTTCTTCTCTAGCACCTTCCAATAGAAGGTTTGCAAACATTTCTCCTTCTTCTTTCTGATTATCATCACATCCAACAACTATACGGCTTGGATGAAGATTGTCATAAAGTGCCTTGGATTCACGAAGGAACTCTGGACTGAATATTATGTTGTCTATTCCATATTTTTCACGGACTGATTTTGTATATCCAACAGGTATTGTTGACTTAATAACCATAAGAACATCCGGATTAACTTTTAGAGTCCATTCAATGGCATCCTCAACGGCTGATGTATCAAAGAAATTATCAACATCATCATAATTAGTTGGTGTAGCTATAATAACAAGGTCTGCATCCTTATATGCAGCTTCCTTATCAGTAGTTGTATGAAGACTCAATTCACGTTTTCCTTCACGAGTTTCCTTAAAAAATCTTTCTATCTCATCATCCTGTATAGGACTGATAAACCGATTTAATTTTTCTGTTTTTGATTCTGTTGTTGTAATGGCTGTAACATCATGTTTCTGTGCTAGTAGAACAGCAAGAGAAAGCCCCACATATCCTACACCTGCAACTGTTATTTTCATTTTATTATTGTCTCCTATTAGATTATTATTGTATTTCTTAAAATTTGTATATATTATTAAAATTAGTTTAATATATAAATGATAAATTTATTTAATTGATAAATAGATTAATATTCCACATACTTTATAATCTTTCAAGTATATAAAATTTAATAAGTCTAGCTTTTCTTATTATAGTTATATTTGTTTTAATATATAAGTTTACAAAAATAATCCTCTAAATAATATCTCAAAGTAAATATTATCCTTGAATAAATTAAAAACAATTAAAAATTAATCAGTACATGTACATCATGCAGTATAAAAATAGTAAATAAATAATTTTTCAATAATGTGGCTTAATAAAAAAATGATATATGAACTAATATGATAGTTCATCATTTTTCTAGATTAATAATTTTCAATTAGCTATTGCAATCATTATGATTTTTATTAAATAATATCACTATATAAGCAAGAGCTGCCGATACAATGAATGAAAGAAGTGTAGGTCCTAAAAATATGGAATCCAGGGTAGATACCATTTGATAAACAATAAAACCTACAAACCATGCAAACAAGTTCCAACGCCAAGTCCAGACACTATCTTCACCAGTAGTATTGAAATAATAGGAAACAATCAACACTGCAGCCATAGGACCAAATACAGATGTAATCAAATAAAGAAAACTTATAAAATGATCCATGATGCCACTAATGGCAATAATTGCACTTAAAGCACTTACAACAATACCTGCAACTTTAGGATCTATCCTGTTAACAATGGTATTTGCTGATTCACCAGCCGAGTTAGTAGCCAAAAAGTTGGTTGTTATAGTTGAAAGAACCAATATTACAATTCCTGTTACTCCAAGACCGGCAAGAAGAATAGCCTGTGCAACGTCATTATTAGCACCAATACCTACAACTAGTATACCAATAAAGTACATCCATAAACTGGCAACAGTATAGGCTGTTGCTGATAGTATACTGGCTGATAATGGTTTTTCAGCATCTTTTGTATAATCTGAAATAACGGGTAACCATGAAACTGGCATAGCAATTGAAATCTCAAAAATGTTCCAGAAACTGAGAGTTTGCGAATTACCTGCCAATCCTACTGAATTAAACGAACCCATAGTAAATAGTTTTACAGTTAATATAACCAGTAATGCTGTCAGTACAATCATTACTGCACTTGTAATCTTTGTAGAACGCTTCAAACCTACATAGACCCAAACTGCAACAATAGATGCTAGGATTATGCATGTCATTGGAAAGGAAATAGGTAATTTAAGACCCTCTAATGCTACTGCACCCTGTGCATATAAGACAGCTACCCAGGCAACTAACTGTAGCACGTTTAACGTAGCAAAAAACTTGGAACCATAATTTCCATAAGCTAATTTCGTTGTATGCATAGCATTTTGACGAATTTGTGCTCCAATATAACCTACTAAAAAGAGTAAGACTCCACCCAGTATATGTCCAAGCACCAATGGTAGCCATAATGATTCCAATGAGGACATTGCACCAATTTGTACACCTGCCTGTATCTCAGAGACGGATATTGCAACTCCAAACCATATAATCGCATTTGAAAAAAGTCCTGTACGATTGTCCATTTATTCACTCCAAAAAAAATATATTAATAATTATTCAAGATTTTCGTTTTAGTATTTTAATAGGATTTTAATAAATCCTGTAGTTCTGGAATTACTTTTTCAAATTTAACACCATAATTATGTGTTGGATCATCAATAGTATATTCTATAGCTTTTTTTGTAAATTCACCAGCTATTTTAGCACTAGTTGAGGGAGATTTGCCAAGCATGGATGCTCCTACAAATGAGGAAGCAAAAACATCTCCTGTTCCATGTGTTATGTAATCTATTTTATCATTATATACGATTTCAATATCGGAAGGATTGTCTTTATCTATAATAATCATTCCTATTTTATCTTCTTTGTGGGTGTCTCCTTTTAAGACAACATATTTTTTCGTAAATTTACAAAGCTGTTTTGCCATATCTATCATTTCATCTTTGGAAAATTCAGCTTTCCAATCTTTATGCAATAAATAACAAGATTCTGTTGTGTTTGGAAGTATATAATCACCTAATTTACAATGTTGTCCCATTTTATCTGCAAAATCTTGATTAAATCCATAGTAGAATTCTCCAAAATCAGCCATAGCAGGATCTACGTAGACATGTCCACCAGGTTTTAGTCTGGACTTTATAATATCTCTAATGTAATCAAATTGTTGACTTGATCCAATATATCCTGTATAAATTGCATCAAAGAATATGCCTTCTTTTTCCCAGTGTTCTAGAATTAATGGAAAATCTTCTGTTAAATCTCTGAATGTGTAGTCAGTAAAGCCTGAAGTATGTGTGGATAATACTGCACTGGGAAGTATTGCTGTTTCAATTCCAAAAGCAGAAATAATTGGAAGTGCTACGGTAATTGAACATTGCCCATAACAGGATACATCTTGAATTGTTAATATTTTACTATTTTCAGTCATTTTAAAACCTTATTTTTTTCATCCTATCTTTATCAATTATAAAAAAAATTCTTTGAAAATTTTTAACATTGTTATATAATTTTATATTTTTGATAATATATATAATTAACCACAAGATATAGATTATAAACATTATAAAAAGTAGAATTCAATTTCAAGTTCATTTAAATTTGTAAATAATGTTTCTCACTCAAATAATATTATTTATATCCATATACTGAATTATTTAATATATTTTTTTGGTCTTAATCAATTGGACTTAACTTCAATAATTAAATAATCATCAAAAATAACATTTTTAATATAATACATATATATGCATTAATTGATTTTTCATATTTGATAATATTTTTTCTTTTTAATTCTTAAATTTTCTATTATGAAGTTGATATGTTATATTTTTTGTTTCAATTTTTTTCTCAAGGGAATTTTCCAATAAATTATATTTTTTTATTATTCAATTTTTCATTTTTAGTCATGTTTTTTAGATGAATTTTTTTTACTTCGTTATATCAGGGTTTAACGAAGTAAAACTGAAAATTTTTAATCAGCAGAAATTGAAACATTATAACAAAAAAATAACTCAAAAATACAAAAAATTATACAATACCTATACATCAAACAATTTCAAAATGCTATTTTAGTCAACTTTTGATTTGTAAAAATATGTAATAAAGTCTAAAATATTTGTCTTTAAATACTAATAATCTTATATAAAAACAGAAAAAATATAAAAATATGAAAACAATAATCATCACAAAAATAAAATTCAAAAAAGATCAAGAAAAAATAGAAAACATATTAATAACATATGGATTTAAACAAATCACAAATGATGCCTACATTAAAGAATTATCAAAAGAAGACTATGAAGAATTAAAAAAAGAACTAAAAAACATCAATCAAGAAGATACAATTATGCTCATTACAATATGTCAAGGATGCGACAAAAATATTCAACAATATGGAAATAAAATAAACCTGGAAGAAGAAAAGTACGTGATACTATGAAAATGATTATCGAAGGATACAATAAATCAATTCACAAGAAAAACAATCAAATAATAGTTAAACAAAAAGAAGAAATAATATATAAAATATCAGTTAGGAACATTTCAGATATACTAATAATTGGAAAAGGATATATAACATTTGATGCATTAACTTTAATATCACAAAACAATATACCAGTAATATCAACAAACCATTATGGACGAATAGATTATATTCTAAAGTCACCATATGATGAAAATATAATGTTAAGAAAAAAACAATATAAAACAAGTGAAAACTATCAAGGACTATTAATATCAAAAGAGATAATAAAATCTAAAATATATAATCAATATTATACGTTAAACACGTTAAATAAACGAAAGAAAAATAAAGAATTAAATGAAATAAAAGAAAAAATAAAAAAGAATTTGAAAATCTTAGATAAACTAGAAATAAAAGATAATAATGAAATCAACAAATTAAAAAAGAAAATAATGGGAATTGAAGGAATAACATCGGTAGAATATTGGAGAGCAATAAGAATAATATTACCGGAAGAAATCAATTTTGAAACAAGAAAACAAAAACCACATCTTGATGTAACAAATGCAATGTTAAATTACGGATATGCAATACTAGCATCAGAAATAACAAAAATAATAATCACAGAAAAATTAGATCCATACTGTGGTTTATTACATGCTGATTTAAATAAAAGAACAAGTTTAACCTATGATATTATAGAAGAATTCAGACAACAAATAGTAGATAAAACAGTAATAGCTCTAATAAATAGAAAACAAATTACCGAAGAAGACATAGATAAAAGAACAAATCAACTAAAAAAAGAATCAAAATATATACTAATAAAAAATATTATGGACAAAATCCATAAAAAAATAAGTTATGAAAACCAAGAACAGGAATATAGTGAAATAATGCAGAAACAAGTGAAAAATATTAGAAAAGCAATAGTAAATATTGAAGAATATAAAGGTTTTAAAATCAAATGGTAAAAGTAGGAAACCTGCCTCTTTTTAGTAATATTTTTAATATGTACTAATAATACAGAAAAATAAAAGTAGGAAAATTTATAAAATAATAAAAATAAAGAAAAATAATAAGAGTTCGTTAAAGAGTATAGATAACGAAATAATTTAGACT
>JAFRMD010000168.1 GCA_017430835.1 Methanosphaera sp. | reverse complement strand
GAAACAACTAGAACAGTAACAGCAAATAATACTTTAGGTAATTTACCAACCGCCAATAGATCTAACTCAATTACAAAGGGTTGGTATACGGCAGCTACTGGAGGTACTGAAGTAACAAGTGATACAGTAATAACAGGTAATGTTACTTACTACGCACAATATTATTCAACAATGGATCAAGCTAATATAACTCCAATTAGAGTAGCAATGAAAATTGGTGACGAAAGAACAATTACTATAACTGGTCCAGAAGATATGGAAAGTTATACGATTACATCAAATGATACTGATGTAGCAACTGTTTCAGGAAATACAGTAACAGCTGTAGGCATGGGTGAGACTACATTAACTGTAACTGGTAATGAATCCGGTATAACTAAAACTATTGAGGTTGAAGTTATATCAGCAACTAGATATAAAGTAACATTTAATGCTAATGGTGGAACTATTTCCGAAACAACTAGATATGTTTATGAAGGTCAACCAATTGGAGTACTTCCAACTGGAACAAAAGATGAAGATGTAGTAGTAGGATGGTATAAAGGTTTAGTAGATGGTATAAAAATAGATAAAAATTATATAGTTGATAGTGATCTTATTTTATATCCAAAATGGGGAGAAGCAACTGCAGAATTTGATGAAGGTCTAACTGTTAATGTAAAAATGAAGAAATTAGCAAATCCAGAAGCAAATATAACATCATATTCATATGCTGATTCAAATATAACTTCAATTACAAAATATGTTGGAACTCCTGATATATCTTTAATGACTGAGGATAATATTATTTCATCAGATGATTCATTATTACCAATATATGCTTGGTTTGATAATGGAACATTATATTGGTGGACTGATACAAATAATGTTTATTTAAACGAAGATAGTTCTTATATGTTTGCTTATATTAATAATTGTAATACTCTAGATTTATCTATATTTAATTCAGATAATCTAACAAATACAAAAGGTATGTTCTATGGCTCTACTTATGATGAATTAGATATTTCATCATTAAATACAAGTAATGTAACTGACATGTCTTATATGTTCTGCGTAACAACAGTTCCTTCCTTGGATTTAAGTAATAATGATTTTAGTAAAGTAGAAGATATGTCATATATGTTTACAGGTTCACATATACAAACTGTAGACTTTGGAGATATCGAAACAGATAGTTTAGTTGATATGAATAATATGTTCAATAGTGCTGCCTTTACTGAATTAGATTTAAGTAAATTTGATACACATAATGTAACAAATATGTCGAATTTATTTGTAGGTAGTAATCTTAAATCAATAGATTTAAGTGATTTAGATACAGAAAATTTAACAAATATTGCACAAATGTTTGCAGGATGTATTAATCTTGAATCAATAGATTTAAGTGATTTAGATACACATAATGTAACAAATATGAATAGTTTGTTTGCAGGTAATTCTAATTTAAAAACAATAGATATGAGTAATTGGGATTTTAGTGGAATGACATCATTGTCTGGTTTCTTTAGTCATGGATTACCACAATTAGAAGAAATAATACTTGATAATGTAAACACAAGTACTATAACTGATATGTATGGTATGTTTAAAGATTGCCCTAGTTTAACAACATTAGATTTAAGTGATTTAGATACAGAAAATGTTACGAATATGGTCGTTATGTTTTCAGGATGTAGTAGTCTAACAGAACTAGATTTAAGTAGTTTTAATACAAGCAATGTAACTTCTTTTGGAGGATTTCTTTCTGGATGTACATCATTAGAAACATTAAATATGAGTAATTTTGATTTGAGAAAAAATACCTCATTACCTTTATTGGCTAGCATGGGTGTACCAACTGATGCATCTTTGAAAACAGTAATATTAGATAATGCAATTTTTGGAAAAGATATGTTTAATACATTTCATAATTATTCAACAATTGAAACTATTTCATTGAAAAATGTTGATACGAGTCTAACTACAAGTATGAATTGGATGTTCCAAGGATGTACAAATTTAAAGTCACTAGATTTAAGTTCATTTAATACTAGCAATGTGACTAACTTGTATTATATGTTCGGTGATTGTAGTTCGTTAACGGAATTAGATTTAAGCATGTTTGATACACGTAATGTAATTGGTTTTGGAGGTTTTATTTCAGGATGTACATCGTTAGAAACATTAAATATGAGTAATTTTAATTTTACTAATAATCTTCCTTCAGGTTTATTTTCTAACTTAGGAATCTCTACAACTCCTTCACTAAAAACAATAATATTTGATAATTCTGTTTTTGGAAAGAATATGATAGCATATTTTTCAGACGCAGGAAGTGTTGAAACAATTTCATTAAAAAATGTTGATACTTCAAGCGTTACTAGTATGATTTCATTATTTGAAAATAGTCCTAATTTAACGGAACTAGACTTATCTGATTTTGATACAAGAAATGTAGAAAATATGTCAAATATGTTTAAAAATTGTTCAGGATTGACAACAGTATATGTCAGCGATGATTTTGTAGTAAATCAAGTAACTTCTTCAGGAGATATGTTCCTTGGATGTGAAAGTGTTGTTGGAGGTTTAGGTACAACATATGACGCCAACCATATAGATAAAGAATATGCGCATTATGATGGTGGAGAATTATATCCGGGTTACTTTACGGCTACAGATATTTCTTCAAAATTCGAAATTACATTTAAAGACAATAATAAAATATTATTTAAGAGATATATTACTAAAGGAAATCGAGTTGGCTCATTGCCAGTAGTAACAAAAGAAGGATATGATTTTGTAGGTTGGTATTCTTCAAATGTAGATGGCATAGAGATAACTGAAGAGTATGTTCCACAGGATAATATAAATATTTATGCTAGATATATAAAGAAAGTAACAGTTTCATTTGATATAGATGGAGGATCTGAAGTACCTTCTCAAACAATTAATTATGGTAGTACTGCAACAAGACCAGCAACGAATCCAATTAAAGAACTATATAAATTTGATGATTGGTATACAGATGATACATATACAACTAAGTTTGATTTCACTACACCAATAACAAGTGATACAATTATTTATGCTAAGTTTATAGATTTATGTAAAGGATTTAGTACAGATTCTTGGTCAACAATTAAAACAAATCTAGAAAATAATTCAGAATATTATGCAGTTGGTTGTACTAAGGAAGTTCCAATGGATATGGATAATGACGGTACTGATGAATCGTATACTGTAAGATTAGCTAATACTAGTACTCCAGAAGTATGTGAAGTAGAAGGATATTCACAAACTGGTTGTGGTATTGTAATAGAATTTTCCGATATTGTTGGATCCGGTTCCATGAATTCTAAAAATTCAAATGCTGGTGGTTGGGCTTCAACAAACATGGTGATTTATTTAAATAGTACATTCTATAATAAGTTACCAAGTGATTTGCAAAATGTAATAATTAGAACATATCCAATAGTATCCGGTAGTGGATCAGGCGGAGTTTCCCCAAATATAACAGCTGATGATAAAACTAAGAATAAGATATATTTACTTTCATTAAGAGAAGTTGGACTTGATCTTTCATATGATAATAAGAGAAATGTATTAACAGATACAAGAACACTTGATTACTATGTTGATCCTGTAGTAACTGATGTTGATTTAGCAGATTCAAGGAGAATTAAAAAAGATTTATCAGGTGTGGCAGGAACATGGTGGCTTCGTACAGCGTATAGTGCTCTTCCTAGTAATTTCCTTGTTATTTATGATACTGGAGGATTCAGTCAGCCTAGTGCTGAACATGTTTACGGAGTTTCACCTGCATTTAGAATTGGAACTATATCAGAATTTACAGTAAAATTTAATACTGATGGAGGTTCAATAGTATCAGATCAAATAGTTAACTATGGTGGATTAGCTATAAAACCATTATTGAATCCAACAAAAGATGGATACGTGTTTGATGATTGGTATACAGATGATACATATACAACTAAGTTTGATTTCACTACACTAATAACAAGTGATACAACAATATATGCAAAATGGGTTAAATCTATTGATGATGCTACTATAACTCCAAGTAGTGTAACAATGGATTTAGATGAAACTTCAACAATAACTGTAACTGGACCAGAAGATATGGAACCTTATACAATTTCATCAGAAGATGAAACAATTGTTACAGTTGATTCAAATGGCGTATTAACTGGTATATCTGGAGGTACAACTACTATTAAGATTACTGGTAATGTATCTGGAATAACAAAAGAAGTTGAAGTAACTGTTAATGTTCCTACTATATATAATGTAAATTACAATGCAAATGGTGGCAGTTTTAATGGAGAAACAAGTAATTCTATTACATATACTGTATATAAACAAAATAAAACTGAGTATTCTCATACTTCAAATATAAGTAATGATGGAGTTCAAAATGGTAGTTACGTAAATAATTTAGCGACAAAAGAGGTAGTAACTATCCCAGGAGCATCATCAGTACATGTTAAATTAACATATGGAACTGAAGCAAGTTATGATTATGTATATGTATTTAAAGGACAATATTCAGGCAATGTTTCAAAAAATATGAGTGCTGGTCAATTATATACTTATAATGGTAGTAATAATACTACTACAACTGTAGAATTTGATGTAGAAGGTGATACTGTAACATTTGCATTCTATTCTGATTCTAGTAGTACTTATTATGGATATTATGCTGTAGTATCAGCTGATAGTAAATATAGTCAAGATGCTGAATATACTGTACCAACAAGAACAAACAAATCATTTACTGGATGGAATACTGCACAAGATGGTTCAGGTACTACATATTATACTGAAGAAGAAATAATGAATGATTTTGAAGAATTAAATGGTCAAACGTTATATGCACAATGGTCTTATGTCTTAACTTATGATTTCAATGAAGTAAATGATGTCCAATCATGGAAATTTATAGGTGAAAATCAATTTAATATAACATATGATTCTTCAACTGGTATGAATGATATAACTGTTAATGGTTTAAGTGGAACATGGGAAAATATATATATTCCAGTAAGAACAGAAGTAGGAGAAACTTATAAATTTGAGGTAGATTATTATAATCCAAATGGTTATAATGGCTATAGTTCGTATGAAGGAATTGGTATGATGGCTTTAAAATCGGAGCCAACAAATTCTTCGTCTATAAGTTCAATAACATCTAGTTATTTACCTAGACAAGCAAATCCTGATATACAACATAGAACAATAACATTTAAGGCAACAGGAACTACAACATATTTATCATTTATATTTGCATATGCCGCAGATGGTGAAACTACAAATGTTAAACTTGGTAACTTTAAGATAACTAAAGATTTAACTAGTAGATATACAATAACAACTGTACCAAATATTCTATTTGAAGAAGGAATTAATTTTGGCTTCTATACAGCTAAAGAAAATGGTACTTTATTAGAGGATGATACTGAAATAAATGATGATGTAACATATTATGGTTTAGTAACAAGAAATAGATATAAAATAAGATTTGATTCTAATGATGGTGAAGGATCTATACCTGATTTAGATATGATATATGGAATTAAAGCAACTCTCCCAGAAAACACATTCACAAGATTCGATTATGGATTTGTAGGTTGGAATACAGAACCAGATGGTACTGGTAATTCTTATTCTGATGAAGCTATAGTTAACAAACTATCAAATGTTAATAATGATATAGTTACATTATATGCTCAATGGCTTCCTGCTGAATCTACATTTGATACTGGTTCAAATGTTAATAGCAAATTAACATCATTAGCTGGCTCAAAAGAAAATATAACTTCAATAGTAAAATCAAATACAGCACCTATAAAAGCTAATAGAAATAGTAGTAATGTAGTTTCAACAGCAACTTCTAATGTACCAATATATGCATGGTATGAAGAAGGTACAATCTACTGGTGGACACAAGATGATGATCCAGAATTAAATGCAAATGCATCATCTATGTTTAGTGGATTTACTAGTGTTACATCAATAGATTTGAATACAATAATATCTCCAAATACTACAACAATGGCATCCATGTTTAATGGATGTAGTGGATTAAGTGAACTAGATTTAAGTAACTTTAGAGGAGATTCATTAACAAATACATCATATATGTTTCAAAGTTGTAGTAGCTTAACAGAAATTGATTTAACAAACTTT
>JAFRMD010000167.1 GCA_017430835.1 Methanosphaera sp. | reverse complement strand
TTATTTTTTTGTTTTATATGTCTTGCCACTCTTTCTATCATGTAACAAATAAAGTATAAATCATTGATTTTAATATCTTCATCTGGAAAATATTTATTTTTCATAATATTTCACTTCCTTTAAATGTTAATGTTTTAAGTGCTTTTTCAGTGTTGAAGCAAATTTGGTGTGTTGGATAATTGAATTTTACTAATTCCCAAAATGCTTCTCTCGAACTGTTGCCTTCAATGAAATTCCAAATTTGATCATCGGCCATAGGTCCTTCCACTATATCATAATTATGTTCTATACCCTTTCGACAACTAACAATGAAATTCAACCATTCTTCACTCATTTCTTTAAACTTCAGGATGTCTAAATTAGAATTTGGTACATATTCATATAAATTTACAATTGATTCTCCTTTTTTTGTCATAGCCCACCGTTTTGCTTGCTTTTCAAATGTATTGCAGTAAAAACCATAACCGAAATCCTTATAAAAACCATTCTGCAGAATACGTGGAAAAGGCACTTCCACATTACTGCCATGATATATTATATTCTTATCCATATTACCAAATCTGCTTTTTTCATATTTTAATCACATTAAAATATCTCATACTTTCTCTCTCTACTTATTATATCTGTTGCTGACAGTATAATAATTTTATTTGGGACGGTCAATTTTTTAGGTCTTCATTTCGTCTTTTTATCCATCAATATTTTTTGTGCATTAATGCACTCCATAATCCTTACGTTGTTCTATAACTTCTTTTTTCATGTTTTGGCATTGTATTTCCATTGAAATTTTCTAATTTATTATCGGTGATATCCAATGTCTTTTATTTTCATTTTTGTCAGTAATTGAACATGAACTTCATTATAAAAACAATATCTTAATCATACGGTATACATTGGTAGAGTGTCCAATTATTGGGTGATACTTTTAATACACTTTAAATCATTAGTTTGGACTTGATGATTAGTTTCGAGTTTTTTTATCAAGTATTGTTCATTTTAACAACTCATTAGATAAAATGAACTTAATACAGTTTTTTTTGTTTAATTAATGATTAATATAATTTACTAATTTACATTAATGTTTTCTTAGTTTATTTAACATTCGTCTAACAATTTTTTCTTTTGGTTATTCAATTCTCCAATTGGTAAGTTTAACTTGTACTGATGATCAATTACTACTTAAAGAATCAGATATTTCATTGTACATACTATTATCTATTCTTTTTTTAATATAAATAGTTAATTATTTTTATTTTATAAATTACAAGTTGTATATTGCAAGTATAACGATTTAAAAAAGTATTATAAAATAACGGCTAAAAAACATTCAATCAGTGCGATTTTTATTGCACCCCCCAAGTTAAAAAAAAGTGACCGCAATGTAATGTACCAGAAAATGATAAAGTATATATTTCATTTTTATATAAATAATATGTACCATTATTTTAAAAAAAGGAAAGGTAAAAGAACAATGAGGAATATTAATGCTTTTCAAACCTTTAATAATACTATCTCACATTTTTTTACAAACATGGGATCATACTCTTTGATAAACGAAGTTAACTCTGACTCATACTACAAAATAAACTATCAAATCAACAATATATCCATTCGTATCAAAAATGGACAACTACCAAAACACCCAAGAGAATTATGTGATGAACTACTCGAAATTAAAACAGTCAATGACTACGTGAAATATATTATTGATGAAAACAATACACAAAGCAATTTAAAATTTGGTTTAAAACTACAGGAAACTTCACTACAATTATTTGATTTACTGGTTTCTTACCATATAGAAGAAAATATTACCCACACAGAATATAATGAAAAATTAAGAGACATACATAATAAATTACAAAACTATGAACAGTATTTCAACCACAACATTCTTAAAGATGACTATGAACATGAACAACATGTGAAACATTTACTAAAAAACATTGATGAAAATAATCTTACAACATTAACCGAATCTGAATTTATAGGTGAATTAGAAAAATGGTAACAATTAACTGTGATTCCCAGTTTCATGAGGCTGTTTCTAACTTAGATAACTCTTATAAGATTCGTGTTTAAAAACAAATAAAGAAAATAATAAGTAATCCCCTTGTTGGTAAATCTATGAAACATAACCGTAAAGGTACACGCGAAGTATATATTTCTCCATTTCGTTTATCCTATGTTTATGACGAACAAAATGATACATTATTATTTTTAGATGTTTATCATAAAGATAAACAATAATAACACCATAAATCATTTAATATTACTTTTTTAGTTCAAATAGGTAAGAACATAACAAATGGACAAAAAACATAAACTTAATAGCATACACATATTCAAAAAATAATTTTAAACATTTTGTTAAAATGAATCAAAATTGTAAGTTGTTGTTGTAGTAGTAGTATTAACATTAATAATAAGTATTAAAATAAATTTAGTTAGTATTACGTTTTTTGCGAGGGTATACTCCCATATACTGTACGTCCGACAGTCCGACAAAAAAAGAAAATTAATGTCAGACAAGAAATAAAATCACTAAGGGGGATATACCTTCGCAACCGAAATTACGAAAACCCAAAAATAAAAATATCTTCATACTCAAAATACGAAGATAAAAAATCTTTAATCACATCAAAAACTCAAATGAGCTCATTATAATTGATTTAAGTTAAAACAATAATCTACCTTTTGATAAAACTTAATAAAATTCATTACCTATTTTCTAATGTTCATCAGTTTTCATCATCCTTCTTAAGATTTTCATGGAAAAAAATGTAAGACAGTCGGACATAACAAACTTCCTAATTGTTGTTAATGTCATACATTTGTCTTACAACTTACACTTTTAGGATAACTGATTGTCAGTCAAAATTATTGTTAAATGGAGATAAATGCTGTGTTTCTCTAAACAAATAATCAACCCCATCAAGCAAATCCCTATTTTCTCTAATCCAATCTTTCAATTCCTTTGTTGTAACATTTATCCTTGAAGCTTGATATTGTAAATTTTGATCAGATAATCTACAATTTTGTTTCAATGCTTGTAATGTTGGAAGAATTGAACGGAAAAGTTTTTCCCTATCCTTTTGTCTTTTAGCAAATTCACTTTGATGTTTAGAGCTAACTTGAATGTAATCTTTTTTCTGTTCCTTTAATTCAGAAATAAGCTCATGTTCCTGATTTTTGTATTTTTCATCAAGTTCTTTCCTAAATGATTTCTGTTGTTCTTTCAAGTTTTCCTCAATTTCCTTAAGCAAATGGTTATGGTACTCGATAAGCCTGTTCTCATCTTCAACATTAAAATTGTCAATGGCACATCGTAGAAAATCACTTGTATTAAGTCCAGAATCTTCTATTTTAGCTAATTGTTTTTCACTTACTCTTACAGTTATTTTCTTCTCAAATGTATACATAATATCACCTTAAATCATATTCTCATTTTTTTCAACTTTAAAAAAGTCCGTCTTATCATAATAAAATTTCGTTTCAATACTTTTACTATAAAATTTCCTTTCAAATTTTCTAATTTTCTTCCTGTTCCAGCGTGTTGATTCAAGTTTCGTTCTAACAAATCGTGCTAATTCAATGTCCTTATACCTTGCATAAACAACGCTTCGCTTATCTTCATTGTGTTCAATATAATAATATCCATGTCTTTTGTGAATGTATCTGTTTCTTCTTTGAATATTTTGTGTTACTTTTTTTATCTTCTTTATTGTTTCAAGGTTCCAGTCGTTCTTCTGCAGATAGTTTTTGATTAAAACTGCAAGTTCCTTGCTGGGATATCTTCCAATTATTATTTTATGTAATCTTATCTGTTTTTCAACTTGAAATTTGTTCTTTTTAGTGTTCCTGACTATGATGTTTGACTCTTTCTTGGGAAATGGTGGAAGTTCCTCTTTTTCATAATCATATACTTTTGTGGAATCCTCACACATTAATTCCTCATCGCCATCATACTTAACTATCAAATCTCTTTCATATAATGCATCAGTAAGTCTTCTATGTGTGCTTCGAATTAGGCCTGCATGTGTCACGTGGTACCTATCTTTTCGCTTGTTATATGATATTTTGTTGTAAAAATCTTTTAATGCGAGTTCTTCTATTAGGTCTATGTTAATATCCTCCTCATAGAATGGAAGAATTTTTTTTATAATTGTTGCATACCGGTAATTTTTATAGGATCCATAAGTGTTGCCGTCTTTCTTGTTGATTACCAGGTATCCGTCACTAACTTTCCTGATACAGTACTTGGGAAATTGGATGCTTGGTGGATATCCTGTTGTTTTGCATTTTTTCCAATTGTGTTTTATCAGGTTATTTCTATGATTTAGTGCTGATTCCAGATCCTTGAATGTTCCATAATGTATGGTTTTCTTGTATATGGTCTTTTTTATATGATACCTGTCTTGTATTTTGTAAATATTTTTATACTTCATCCCAATTCTCCTTTTAAAATGGCTTCTATGGTATTGTAGGTATCTTTTTGTTTGATGGTTTTTGTTGTAACGTTTTCTAGTTTATTGATGTTTCTGATTTTTTTTCTGAGTTTATCATTTTCTTCATCCAGATTGTCTATGATTATCAGTGTTATTCTTCCCTGGTTTTCTAATTTTTTAAGCATTTCCTTTGTATCACTATTCAGTATGGTTTTCGTGTATGTCTGTGTTATTTTCATATTTTTTGTCTGGTATTGAATGTTGCTGTCTAATGTTGTTGTGATGATATTGTAGTTTTTGCTGAATCTTTGAAAGACTTCTATTATTGAATCAATGTTGTTGTTTTCATTTATTTTCAACACTTCTTTAGCATATTTTTTCTTATATTTTTTAGCCATTTTTATACCTCCTATTTTGTTATTAAAGTTTAACATGTTTTATTTTCTAATAATTTGAAATAATTAATCATTTCATATTATAATATTTGATTAGGGTTCTTTATAAATGAAATGAACCCTCTCACACTCTCCCTCGCTCTCTCACTCTCCCACCCCCTCCCCCCCCCAAATTTTTTAGGTATAATGAAGTAATATTACTTGTCAAGACCCGGTTTTATTTAAATACTACAAAGAATAATCATAAAATAGAATAAAAAATTAAAAAAAAGAGGGGGAGGAATGAAAAAGATGAGCATATTTGATGAAGTAATGGAAAACGACAATTCCGTTTTTAAAAACCAAAACGTTTTCAGCATAGATTATGCGCCAGAAAGCATACAATGCAGAGACAAGGAATTAAAGTCAATACTAATAAATATAAAACCATTACTAAATAACAACAAAGTATTAAACACAATACTAATGGGAAACTCAAGCACGGGAAAAACAACAGTAATAAAATATGCGCTAAGGGAAATAGAAGAACACACAAACATCAAAACAGGTTACATAAACTGCAACATACAAGATACAGTAAGAAAATGTTACTACCAACTATATTCAAGACTATTCGAACTAAAACCACACAATAATCTAAGCACTGAAATATTGGAAGAAGCAATACTGGAAAAATTAGAGGAAGGATCATTTATCCTCGTAATAGATGACATAAACCAACTAAGCAAAAAGGATGCAAACAGATTAATAAACGAATTATTCCGGGCAAACGAATACTACCACCTGAACATGGCAATAATACTTGTAATAAACAACATACTATTTAAGTATTCACTGGAGAAAAACACACAAACAATGCTTCAATGCCAGGAAATAATGTTCCATGACTACACTGAAGAAGAAATATACTCAATACTAAAATACAGATGTGATTTGGGATTTAAAAAAGGAGTAATAGAAGAAGAACAAATAGAAAAAATAAGCCAAAATGTGGCACGATACACAAGTCTAAGAAGGGGATTGACAATACTAAACCTGTTGGGACAAAAAATAGAATCAGAAAACAGAGATACAATAACAGACGAAGACATAAATGAATTTCTGGTATTTTCATAAAGAAATAATCAAAGTATATAATCGAATGTATGGCATTGATTTATAAAATTATTCTAATATTTCTCCCATATGTTTCAATACAACAAATGGTGAAATTATTATTGTATCTCATAATGGAATATATTACAAAAATAAAGTATGTTTATTTATCAAATACATTAAGTTCTAACCTTGTTTATGGAACAATAAGTGTAGTAACCATTTACCGAATTCTTTCATAGGGGAAAGTTTATTACTTAATAGGACTTCTGGGTGGATTTGATTTCAACAAAAATTTTTAAATTTCTAATATGGGTAGGGAACATATGAAAATAAGGCTCTGTCGCAATCCTACTTTTTGATTATTTTTTGTATGATTCTTTTTTGATGTTTTAGATTATCCTTTTTTGTTCTTTATCATTGGTTATTTCTAATATTGGATTTTTTGTGGTGTTTATTTTTAGTTTTATTTGGGTTGTTGTCTCAGTTTCTTTTTTATGTTTGTTTTTTGTGCATTTCTATTATGATTATTGTTCTGTATATAATTTCATATCTTTTCTAATTGGAGTAACTAGTTATTTTTTAGATTTTTTATTTATATTATATAAATTTTAAGAATAAATGTATTAAATATAAAACAATGTTCAAATTTTGATTATTAAAGATTTAGTTGATACTGTTAACAATGTATACTATGTTGATAAGTATATATATTTCAATTAATATATTATACTATGGTGATGAAAAGTGGAAACTAAAGCTATTAGGGTTAGTTTATTAAATCATGAAAGATTAGCAGATATAGGTCATAAAAATGATTCATTTAATGATATAATTTCTAAAGTTTTAGATGATTATGAGGAATATCAAGAAATTAAAGATTTAGTTGAAGCAGATAAAGAATTTGATAATGGTGAAGGAGTTCATTTTTCTTCTTTAGAAGAACTTGATGTATATTTGGATGATTGATATGGAACTTGAATTTAAACGTTCTGTTTTAAAACAATTAAAATATTATAAGAAGAAAAATCCGGAAGCATACAAAATAATTATTAGAAAATTAGAAGAAATAATGGATAATCCTCATGATAAAACTTACAAAAAGGTTAAAAAATATCCTAAATATAAACGTGCAAGGCAAGGAAATTACAGGGTATGTTTTAAAGTTTTAAATAATTGTGTGTATATTGGACGAATTGAAGATAGATCAAAAGTATATAACTAAACTTCTTTTTTCATTTTCTTTGCTAAATTTTGATTAATATTTTTTATAATTATCTCGTCTAGTGATGATTGAAACTATTTTTATATCTTTTTTGATACAAAAAAGATGATTCCATAGTTCCCAAATCGTGCACGTTTACATTGGGGACATTTAGAACTTTTTAATTGTTTGAATTGGGAATCATGGGGATTTCTTTTATTTCGTTGTATTTAAGTAAATTCGTTTTAATAAATCTTTATCTTTTTTCATGTTTTTTTACGGAATTTAGTAGCTTCTTTGTGTTCATATATTGAGTATGTCATAATTTAACCTATTTTTTTCAGTTCTTTATCAATATTTAGTTTAATAGTTTCAGAATAGTCTCCTTTTTCAAATTTTTCTATTCTTTCGTTAAATATTTTTGCTTCTTCATCCGTAAATTCTTCGTTTGATTCATCTATTAAACGTTGTATTATACCATTATATGTATCCTTTTTATTTCCTTTTAGTCCTAATGGGTAATGGTCACTATCACTTACTTTAATTGTTTTTGACATTAGTATCTCAGCCTATGGTATTTTTTATAATATTATAATATCTATACTTATTATACTCATAGAGATAAATTTTGATTATTGTTATTGAATTATAAAAATATTTCAACAATAACAATATAAAGAAGTTAAAGTATGATATGAATTAGATCCAGAGCAGAAGATATTTTCAAGGGTATAAACGAAAATGTTGATAAGATAATTGTTGATTTTAAAGATGTTAAGTTTATGGACCGTGCATTTACACATGAATATTACAGACAAAGAAAAACAGGTTGCGGAATTATCGAAATTAACAAAAATTATGATATTGAAAAAAATGATTGAAATAGTTATAAAAACATGGAGATAACTTTTCCATCTTTAAAAAAATAGTAATGAGTATTATAGTAGTTTACGTAGTTTAAGTAACTTTCTAGGACTTACTTTTATCATGGCTTTGAGAAGGGACTTTGTTGATAAGGTGCTGATATTGGCTTTTGCCAGTGCTCCAATGTATTCATTCATGTCCTCATCTTCAAGGTTGTATATGAAGTCTCTTACGGTTATCAGTTTTTCAAATTTTTTACCAATATTTTCATCAACATATTCGGAGTATTCCTTTAAGTTTTCTTCAGAGCAGTTTCCTTCTTTCACTGCTTTTGCTGCAACACGTCCTGCTATCATTCCACTTTCCAGTCCGGTGTCTATTCCTCCACCAGTAATTGGACTTACACATCCGGCTGCATCACCAACTAACATGAAGTTGTCTGCAATTATTTTGTCAAATATTCCGCAAAGGGGGTTTCCTCCAACGTTCACTTCAACTATCTGTCCACCTTTTGTTTCCTCATTGTTTGCTATAAAGTCATCCAGGTATTCCAGTGCATTTTTTGTTCCTTTTACTCCTGAAACATCTATTCCAACGTTTGCCGTATCATATCCCTTAGGGAAAATCCATGCATATCCTCCTGGTGCTACGCTTCCAAAGTAGAATTCTATCGTATCGTTCTTTTCCATTTTCAGGTTGGTCATCTCATACTGTGCCCCGGATTCCATTTCACTTATTGGCACTTTGGTGTTAAGTCCCATCCATGTTCCAACCCTTCCTTCAGGACCGTCTGCGCCTATTATTATTTTTGCCTTAATTTGTGTAATATCAGTATCAAAACCTTTAATATCTGCTATCAGACAATCCTCTTTTCTTGTAATTCCTATGGCTTCAGTCTTCAGCATTACTTCTGCTCCGCTTCTAACAGCATCCATTGTAACGTGTTTATCGAAGACTTTACGTTCCAGGATTATTCCGGTAGCTGGTGTTTCCAGAGTTTCTGATGTAAACCATGCACTTGTATTGTCTGGTGCCACCAGTCTTGCTCCATCAATGTGTCTTGCTATCCATCTTTCATCAGGTGTTATGCCTACCTTTTCAAGTACGCCATCTAGTATTCCTTCACCACACCTTTTGGGCGTACCTATCTCTGATTTTTTATCAATAATTAATGTTTTTGCACCATTTTTACTAGCTTCTCTTGCAGCCATGGAACCTGCTGGACCTGCACCTATTACCAATACGTCAACTTCTTTAATACTCATAAGTAATTCCCTTTTGTCATTTTAGTATAATATAAATATATGCTTCTTTTGGTAATTATTATTTCCTAAAGTATTATTAATTATTTAAGATAATAGTAATATATTCAAGAAAATTTATTATGACGAGTCGTGAAATGTTAAAAATTAGAATTAAGGATATTGAACTTGAATATTCCGTAGAATATAGGAACGTTAAGTATGTACGCTATTTATTAAGGGGTGCTAAGCTTAAACTGGTTGTTCCTAAAAGGTTTAATGAAAATATTGAGGATTGTATTCATAGGAAGGACAGATGGCTTTATAAAAAGTTAACTGAGTATCATGAGTACGAAAAGAAGATGGATAAACTAACAAGTGATAAGCACTTGGTTCACAGATCACTGGCAGAACTTAAACAATTATCAAGAGTTTATTTGGATAAGTATCAGGATAAGCTTAATGTTCGAGTAAACAGGGTTCAGTTTAGGGATACAACCACTAAGTGGGGAAGTTGCAGTAGTTTAAATAATATTACCTTGTCTAAGAATTTAAGGTATTTGCCCGAGCACTTGGTGGCATATATTATTTATCATGAACTTACTCATATTATTGTTCTTGCACATAATGAGAAGTTTTTTAACATAATTAAAAAGGAGTTTCCGAATTATAAGGACTTTGATGAGGAGCTTAATGAATATACTTATATGCTTAGGAAGTATTCCTAGGTTTAATTTAATTGTTTTTAAAAAATAGAGTAAATTTGATAAAGAAAATAATTTAATGCTCAGTTAATATGTTTGAGCTATTTTTAGGGAGTTTATTATTTTCTTTGTCGTTTTCTTACAAGTTAATATTATGTTTTTTTCTATATAGGAGTGGTGAGTTATCATTTAATCCATTGTTAGAATTCTTTTTAATAGGTGATTTTATTTATTCTTTCTTTATTTGATTATTTTTGTAGGAATAATAGGTTAAATTCTTTCTATGGATTTTTCTAGTCTTGTTTCTATCTAACTCAGATTTTGACTAAGAATTTCATATATGGCTTATGAGTTTAGGATAACCTAAATTTCTTAGTCAATTAAATGTTGTACTCAAAACTATATAAAGGTTTTGGTATACCTAAAAATTTATTATTGTGTAAAAAGCGTTATTAGTTAAATTAAGAATTATCTGTATTTATTTTAATGATTTAAAAGAGGATAAACCTTTAATTTCATATGAATTAAGTGAGGATTTTGGGACATTATAAGAAATTTTTCAGATTTTTTTCAGATTTTTTTCGATGAACTCTCATCAACCTCCAATATCTTTTAAGATATAACTTATAACTTAATACTAAAAAGTTATAAATAAAAACTAAAAAGTTATAACAAAATTTCTTTAAAAAAAATAATAAGTTGTGGCGGAGTTAAAAAATTATTTGTTTTCAAGAATGTCCTCTTTAAGGTCAGAACGTGTAAACGGCACTTGAAGACCTAAATCCAATGCCTTGTCAACATTCTTAACTCTCTGCTTTTTCTTGTTGGTTGACAGTTTCCTAAGCATTTCAAGACCAAACTTGCCCTCATTAGTTTCGGTAACTTCCAAGACACCATCCTCAATGGCACTGTCAATAAGTGAAACTCCCTTGTCTGTACGTTTGATGACAGTTGACCATCCAGGTTTTGCCCCT
>JAFRMD010000166.1 GCA_017430835.1 Methanosphaera sp. | reverse complement strand
GTATTATACATACCAGCATAGCGGCAGGATAAGCCTTTTGACCAGGAGTATCAACATATTGAAAATCAATTTCACTAAAATCAACACAATTCACAAGTTTCTCTATAAAAAAACAAACATGATCCTCAGGAATCAAAGTCCTAATATCTGAGGTAACAAAAATGTTTGACCAATAGTATCTTCACGTAAAACCATAAATAACAAAACCATTAATAATCTTATTCTATATAATATATTTATAAAAGGTTATATTTAAATATACCTATAAAACAAAAACCATAATTCAAATATAAATCAAAATAAAAAAGTTATCAAAAAACAAAAATAGACAATAAAATAAATTAAAAATAAAGAGATTTAAAGTAATAAAAAATTACTCATTTTGGGAGAGTTGTCGCACACCCTCTTACAATGCAAAAAAAAAGATGAAAATGGGATATGAAATTAATAATGAATATATCAGAATTCAATTGGAATATAAAAACTAACCAATGAGTAAAAACACGATATAATATGTTAATAACCTCTTTAGAAATTAATAACTATTCTAATGTCAATACCTATGACTAAAAATATTGAGTTACTGTTTAAATATTTATAGTATATAATACATAATAGTTTATAAAGAGAGTGATTTTTATGAAGAATAGAATTGAAATTGCTCAAGAATTTGCCGATAAAATCAAAAACAAATACATTAAAAAAATAATCCTCTTCGGATCAGTCGCAAGAGGAGAAGACAATGACGATTCAGATATAGATATACTGATTATTTCCAACAACAGAGAAATAATAGAAGATAAAATATCTGATGAAAAATACAATATTATAACAAAATATAGGGAATTAATTTCAGCACATATAATTACTGAAAAGCATTACGAAGAAACAAAAAATTATTCATTTATAACTAATGTGATAAGGGATGGGATTATACTTGGATAAACAAGAAATAAAGGATTATAGAATTAAAGCACAACGAAAACTTGATTCTGGAAAATTATTATATGAAAATGAATATTACAGTGATTCAATTACTCAATTTTTTTATGCCATGCTTTTAACAGCAAAGGCGTTATTGCTTACTAAAAACTATGAAAGTAATAAACAAAAGGGAATACTTGATGGATTTAATCAATATTTTGTTCTAGAAGAAGGTTTTAATTTAGATATCTATAAAAAGTTTGCTGGAACTCAAAATCTCAGACAAGAAGTCGATTATAATGCAAGAGATTATATAACCAAAGAACTTGCAAAAAATAAAATGGATGAATGTGAGAAATTCATCGCAGAATGTGATAAATATTTTTGATTAAAAATCATATTTAAATAATATTCTCTTTTTTTAAATCAAATAAAATGATATTCATTTAAATTAAATCATTGAGGATATGGATTTAATTCATTGCAACAATTAACTGCATATCATTGGTTTAAAAATTACTTTTTATAAAATTTATAAATTTTCCAGATTATTCAAACTACATTTTTTTGATACCTGCCATTCAAGATTCTATTGTTTTATTTCTATAGGCTGTTTTAATAAAGTTATATAAAAAATTATAAACAGGATAAATTTACAAATGTGGAAAAAATAGAATTGAAATTGGAGATAACCCTATTTATTCATTATTAATATTTTACTCCTCATAATCTTGTCGTACAATATATTAATATACGACAAAACAACACAAAACACAACCTACAAAATAAACAAAAACAATAACAATACCCAAAATTCATTAAACAAAATGAATTAAAACATGAAAATAATAAAAAACAAAAAAAAAATATTTTTTTTCCAATCAAGAGACCGTGCAACAATTGTGATTTGAGAGTATGTTCTATTCCTACTCCAAGCCGAGTTGGTGTCTCTTATTAGATTATTATAATTAGTTTATATTTTATATTTTTTTATATTTTATATTTCTATTTGATTTTCATTTTC
>JAFRMD010000165.1 GCA_017430835.1 Methanosphaera sp. | reverse complement strand
GAGGCCGTGCAACAAAGTTCAGTTTAAGCAATATTTTTCATACTTTAAATCTTTTTAATTTCTTTATTATTTGATATTTTTTTCTGTTTTTATTTATAATTTTATTATTAAAGATTTTCTTGGATTTAACATAAGATGTTTTAACACAAAATCAGGAGATAAAGTATACACACAACCTAGTAAAGACTCATATAAGAAACTTTGTACTAAAATAAGAGATATTTATATTAGATGCAGAAATAATATTCCATTACTTATTGACAAATGGAATAAATTGCTTTTTGGTACAGCTATGTACTGGAGACAATCTGTTTCTAAACGAACATTTAGTAAAATTGACCATTATGTTTGGAAACTTACTAAAAGAGCTCTGAAAAGACTACATAATAATAAACCATTTAAATGGATATATAAGAAGTATTTCAAGCCAGATATCAATGGTCTGAGCAATAATAAATATATTCTTACTGATCCATCCGATAATTCATTACAACTTATTAAAATGGACTGGATTCACGTAAAGTATGCTCGTATGATTAAACATGATTGTTCCACTTATGATAAGAACTACTTTAATTATATCGAATAAAGTAGGTAAAAGTGCTTATAACTGTCTATATTGTGGATGAATATATTATAAGATTTATACTATTTTTTTTACATGAAAATTACATGCTCGAGCCGTATATCTTGAAAGGAACGCGTACGGTTCCTAGGAGAAGAGGAGAGAGTAATCTCTCTGATTTATCCGACAAATGAAAAAAAATCAAGTGGGTTTTGCCAGGAAAAAATAGCCTGTTTTTAAAAATGAGATAAAATTATAAAACAGACAAATTAATAATAAAAAGAAATGATTTTAAAAAAGGAAATAATATTACGATAAAAATCTATAGAAAAAAAGAGTTATATCACATCAATTAAATTTCACTATTAATTAATCTTCTATATTTAACATTTCCTTAAACAGATCCATTATTTCTTTTCTTTCATCTTCTCGATATGAATTATTATTTTCCAGAGTAAACATTGCTATTTCATAGATTATTTTATTAGTTCTTTTTCCTTCTTCAGTTAAATAATATATGGTCACTTTTTGATTGTTTTCAAGTGTTCTTTTTCCAATTAATCCATTAGATTCCAAATCTTTGAGACATTCTGTTAAAACTTTATTACTTAAGTCAGGATAATTCTCTTTAAAATCTTTAAATCTGTTTTTACCAAAAAATAAATCCCTAATGATTAGAATTTGCCATTTTTTATTAAATAATTTTAATGTTTCATCAATTGGACAATCTTGAACTTCTGATTCAACCATTATTTTCTCTCCCATATTATTTTTAGAATATTAATATTAAATTTAGTAACATCTTTTTAAACTTGTTTAAAACTATACATTATTATTAATTTTAATAATTAAAAATATTATAGTTACTATTTAGTAACAAAACTTTTATATAAATTTTTAAACAATAATTCATTATAAAATCGATAATTAATTGATTATCTAACATATAGGTGATTTCTTATGAAAATATTAGGAATAAGTACAAGTCCAAGACCTGGAAGTAATGGAAAAATAGCATTACAAAACGCACTTGAAGCAGCCGAAGCAAAAGGTGCAGAAACAGAACTAATCAACACAGCCGAACTAAAAATAGGACCATGTATAGGAGATAACTTCTGCAAAGCAAATGAAGGAAAATGTGTAATAAAAGACGATATGACACAAATATACGAAAAAATATTAGAAGCAGATGGAATAATACTCACAACTCCAATATACTTCTGTGACGTAACATCACAAGCAAAAGCAGTCATAGACAGATTCTACGCATTCTTCATGCAAGAAGCCATAGCTGAAAAACTATCCTCCAAAACAATATCAATAATAGCAACAAACGGTGTAGCACCGCCAGAAGCAATAATGCCTTCACTCAAAGTACAAGCCGAAGGATTCAAACTACTTGGATTTAATATAAGAGATATAATAACATTAGGCGACAACAACGAACCAGAAGCTATCAATGAAAAAGAAGATCAACTAGCAAAAGCAAAAGCAGTAGGAGAAAACTTAGTACAATAACTAATTAAAATCTCCACTTAACCCCCATTATAGAGGCTGTGCAACAAAGTCAATTTCAAGTAATTTTTTCATACTTCAAATCTTTTTAATTTCTATATTATTTAATATTTTTTTTTATTTTTATTTATAATTTTATTATTAAAGTTTAATTGAATTTTTACAATTATTTAAT
>JAFRMD010000028.1 GCA_017430835.1 Methanosphaera sp. | reverse complement strand
TTTACAGAATTCATGAATGATTTAACATAAAAAACATTTAAACACCAAAATATACTCACATATTTTCAATTAAATAAAATGACTTAAAACACTTCATGACGAAGCAATTATCTTGGTTAATAATATAATTAAAGTATTAACGGTATTATAACTAGTTTTTATCATTAATCAAGTTACATAACAAATAATCATCATATATAAGCTTATTATATAAGGAAAAATCACTATTAGCAAATTATTTATGCATTAAAAGATAAATAATTCACTATGATTACTCAGGTGTAAATAATGCGTATAGTTATTGTCGGAGCAGGTGCTGCAGGATTAACCTTAGCATCAAATATAAGAAAAAAGGATAATGAAACTGAAATAATAGTATTTACTAAACATAACGAAATAGCATATGCCCCATGTGCTATTCCATTAGTTCTCGGAGGATGCATAGAATCATTTGATGATATAATAATGCATGATGCAGATTATTATCAAAAAAAGAACATACAAATTCATCTATCAACCAAAGTAACAAGTGTAGATTCAGCAAATAAATCCATAACTTATGACGAAGAGGAAAAAACTAAAACACTCTCTTATGATAAATTAGTACTAGCTACAGGATCAGATATTATAACTCCTGAGTTTGACATAGATGATATGAACAATATATATCCCCTAATAACAATTAATGATGGAAAAAAAATTCAAAAATCAATCGAAAATAAAAAAGATATTGTATTCATTTCAAACTTATCCATTGGCATTGAAAGCGCATACGAATTAGCAAAAAAAGAATATAATGTAACATTCCTAGAACAATCACCAAATATTTTACCATTATTCCTTGATGAAGAAATATCACAAAAACTAGTAGAATTAAATAAGGAAGTAAAATTTGAAACAAACGCCCACATAAAATCCATAACAACCCAAGATAATAAGAAAGAAATCCACTATAATGATAAAATCATATCCGCAGATGTAATCATATTACCAAACACTAAAGTTCCATCCACTACTTTAGCCAGACAAGCAGGCTGTGAAATTGGAGATTTCGCAGTTAAAATAAACGAATACCTTGAAACCAGTGTAGAAGATATTTATGCTATAGGTGATTGTGTAGAAGTAAAAAGTCATATAACAAATACGCAAACATATTCACCAGCAGCTACCACAGCAGTTCGTCAGGCAATGATACTTGCAGAAAATATAACAGGCAACAAGATAACATTTAATCCTGTTGTAAATACAGTTGTCTCACAGGTAGGAAATTACTATTATGCATCATCTGGTATAACCGAATCATTTGCAAACATGATAGGAATACCTGTAGTATCACAGCACATGGATACAAAGCAAAAAGCAAGATATTACCCAGAAAATAATAACTTATCTATTAAGATGATATGTAAATATGACGGTACTATTGTTGGCTGTCAAATGTATTCTAAATGTGACCTTTCATCTAAAATTGATGTTTTATCATTTGTAATCACAGAAAACTTGAAATGTGATGAACTTGTTCAAAAAGAATTTTCTTACACGCCATCATTAGCATCGATTATAAATCCTCTAGTTAAAATATCAAGGGAAATTTCTAAAAAAATAGGATGAAAAAAACTTTTAAACATTTTCTTCCCAATTATAGTTTATAACGAAGAAAACCCCCCCAAAAAAAAATAACTATACAAAAAGAATACAACAATAATAAAATAAGAATCATTACTTATTCTACATTCTCTTTTTTTAACTTTTCATTCAACAAGATCATATAACTTATCTTCATAATCTTCCACAAAATACCGGATATTCTT